>JBOHSY010000276.1:0-1518 GCA_050733355.1 Gemmatimonadales bacterium
CACCGGAGGGGTCCACCCAGTCGCCCGCGTCGAGACCGGCGAACGCGGGCCGCAGCGCCTGCGCCACCTGCCCCACCGTGACGCCCAGCGATCCCGCGAGACCGCGTTTCAGCTCGACCTCGAGCTCGGGCTTCTGTCCGCGGGTCGAGAGCCCGACGTCCGCCGCCCCCGGCACCTGCTCCACCTCGCGGCGGGCCTGCTCGGCGAGCCGGCTGAGCACCCGCGCATCGGTGCCGCGCATCTGCACCTGGATGGGCTTGTAGGCTTCGCCAAATCCGCTGGTGAAGACCGCTACCTGCACCCCCCCGATCCGTGCGACCTCGGGGCGCAGCACCTGGCCGAACGCATCCTGACTGAGCGAGCGCTCGGCCTTGGGGACGAGTCGCACGTAGACCAGCCCCTGGTCCACCGACGGCGCCTTGCCCGGGACCGACGTCCCCACCGTGGCGTAGGTGTACGCCACCTCCGGATGCCTCCGCGCCAGCGCCGCGACCTCCTCCACCTTGCGGCGGGTGTACTGGAGGCTCGCGCCGGGTGTCGCCTCCACGATCATGTTGACCTCGCTCCGGTCGCTCACGGGCACGAACCCGGACCCCACCACGCCGGTCGCGATCATCGCGATCGCGGCGACGAACGATCCGACCGCGAGCAGCACCATCGCGACCCGGTGGTCCAGGGCCCACGCGATCACACCCTTGTAGCGGTCCGCCATCCGCTCGAACCAGCGGTTGAAGCGGTCCAGCGTCCGCGCGATCGGGTTCCGCCGCTCGTGCGCCTCGGTCTGCGGGTCGGGCCAGTAGGCCGAGAGCATCGGGTCGAGGGAGAAGGACACGAAGAGCGACACCAGCACCGCGCAGGCGATGGTCAGCGCGAACGGCTTGAACCATTGTCCGGCAACGCCGTACATGAACGCCACGGGAATGAATACCGCGACGATCGAGAAGGTCGTGGCCGCCACCGCGAGCCCGATCTCGTCGGTGCCCTCGTGCGAGGCGATCACGTGATCCTTCCCCATCTCGATGTGGCGCACGATGTTCTCCCGCACCACGATGGCGTCGTCGATCAGGATGCCGATGGACAGCGAGAGGCCGAGCAGCGACATCGTGTTGAGGGTGAACCCGAATGCCCAGACCGCGATGAAGGAGGCCAGCACGCTCACCGGCAGCGCCAGCCCGGTGATGATGGTCGACCGCCAGGAATTCAGGAACAGGAACACGACCAGCACGGTGAGGAGCGCGCCCTCGATCAGCGCCTCCTGCACGTTGGCCACCGCCCGGTCGACCCGTACGCCTGCGTCCTGTACAATCTCGAGCCTGGCCCCCTCGGGAAGCCGCCGCTCGAGGTCGGCGATCCGCGCGCGGAGCCCGTCGCTCACCTGGGTGGTGCTGTAGCCCTTCGACTTCAGCACCTCGATGCCGACGGCTTCCTTGCCGTTGAAGAGCGCGGCCGTGCGCTGATCCTCGGTGCCGTCCCGCACGTTCGCGACCTGGCCGAGGCGGACGCTCTGCCCGTTCCGCT
>JBOHSY010000277.1:0-2941 GCA_050733355.1 Gemmatimonadales bacterium
CTCCCGCCCCAAAGCCTGACATACAGTCGCAAATCGGCTCGAAGCCGGCTCAGCTTCGGCACCCGGCCGCCGCTCGCCCTCACCACGCGTTCGTACGTCCAGCTCGCCTCCAGCGGGAGCCCGCGTCCGCCGGGCGCCTGCGCACCAGCCGCCGCGTACGTCACGCCCGCGCGGAACACCGTCACCCGGACCCGGCTGTCCCGGGCGAGGATCGATGCCGGGATTCCGGGGATCGAGTCGGCGACGGTCGCGTACGCAACCGTTCCTTCCGCGCGGCGCCAATACGAGAGGCCCGCCGTGACCGCGATCGGCGGCGCGACTCGGAAGAAGGGCTGCGCGCTCAGGAACACCGCGTCGCCCGGTTCGGCGCGCACCGTCCGGAGCGCGCTGGAGGGTGCGAACGGCTGCTCCGCAGCGGTCACCCGCGCCACGTAGTCGGCCGCGAGGCTCCGTTGGTAACTCCCGATCAGCCGCGCGCCGAACCGTCCGACCCCGACGTCGGTGGTGAGCGTGACCTCCGCCGCCGCGTGGCCCGTGCCGGTGCCGAGATCGAGGAAGCGGATCGGCCGCTCGCGGAAACCGGTCGGGAGCCGCCCGGTCGCGGTGATCGCCACCCGCACGCCGGCGCCGCGGGCGTCGTAGCGCCAGCGGTCGATCGGGGTGAACGCGAGGCCCGCCTCTGCGTCACCGCGCTGCGAAAAGCGTCCCTCGTCGAGCCGGCCCGCGATCGGCCCGGACAGGTCAGTCAGAAACGCGGTGAGCTCGTCCTGGCTCACGCGTTGCTCCGGCAGCGCGGGCAGACCGTCGAAGCCTGCCACGCCGAGCTCGGCGGCGAGGGCGGACTGCAGCCCCTCTATGCGCCCGGTCATCGCCGTCCCTGCGGCACTTGCTCGCGTCGGAAGGAACGGCGAGGCGGTGGCGGGATCCACCAGGAGACCGCCCAGATCGCCCCGGAGCGCCGTGCCGTCCGACAGCGTGGCCGCCGCCAGCGCCCGCCGTGCGGGATCGCTGTCATAGGCGCCGGAGGAAAGGCGTTGCTCGAGCTGCTCGAGCGCGGTGTCGAAGGATTGGAGGAAGGCGCCGGTCTGAGCCGCGCCCTCGGCGTGGCCGAGCAGCGGGTCGGCCGGGTTCACACCGGCGGTCCCGGTCGTCGAGTCGAACGGCGTGATCAGGGTAACTCGGGTGCGCAGCAGCGGGAGTCGGGCGAACAGCGTGATTCGCGAGGTGAGCCCGGCCGCGAGACCCACGATGCCGACCGTGCGGCTCGCGTCGGCGGTGACCGGGAAGGTGCCGAGATTGATGCGGGTCGTCGGATTCCCGGTGATGCGCGCGAGACGCTCCTCCGCGGCCACGAGGGAAGGGATACGGTCGCTGCCGAGCGCCGGGCTGGCGAGATCCGCGCCCAGCTCCCCGACGGAGCCGTTCAGGTAGCGCTGGTCGAAGGCATCGAGCGCTCCGGTGAGCTCGAGTCGCAGCATTCCGCGCGGGACGCCGACGGGCGCGAGCTGCGCGAACGCGGCGCTGGGCATCAGCGCCGCGACCAGCAGCCAGCAGGCGCGGGCGCCGCTCAGGTCTTGAGCCTGACCAGAATGACCCCGGCCGAGAAGCGCGCGCCATACTTCTGCTGCGCCTCCGACCCGCTGAAGTAGCGGAGCTCCTCGATCTCGTCGTTCCGCAACCGCATGAGCTCCTCCACGCCGCCCATTTCGGTCTGCTCGATGAAGACCGTCAGCTTCACCGGGGGGGAGGTGTCATCCGAGGAGATGCTTCCGCGGTCCACCCGGGTGTTCAGCGTGATCCGCCGCTCGCTCCGCCGCAGCCAGTCGGGCCGCAGGTTCTGCACGGCCTCGTAGCCGTTGTTTCCCTGCAGCTCGGCCAGCTCGTCCGCCGTGATCAGACGGCGGTCCCTCTTCACCTTCTGTTCCTGCGCGTCGCCGGCGGCGGCGAGCGTCGTCAGCGCGAACAGGGCGAGCACCAGGATGCGGTGTGCCATCGGAGTTCTCGACTGGGGTTAACCAAGTATACCGCGGCTCGGGCTATATTCACGGGTCGCTCGGGTGGCGAAACTGGCAAACGCGAGGGACTTAAAATCCCTTGGGTCTCGGCCCTTGCGGGTTCGATCCCCGCCCCGAGCACTCCCGTCCGTATCACGTGTGACGCCTCACACTGCAACATTGTCACACGCCTCCGGTCATCCGGCCTCAGTAGTCGTAGAGGTGGTCCACCTGGGGCCGTCCCTCCCCGGCGAGCGCCCTGAGGGTCGGCAGCAGATACCGGACGGGCACCTTCATCGCGTCGCGCTTCCGCGAGGGATCCGCCGCGAGGGGCAGGGCATAGGCGGGCCGCGCCGGCGCTCCACGGTACGACCAGTCCCGCGGTGCGACGCCCGTGAGGAAGATATCGTCGTTGCCGGCGATCTTCCTTGATCGTCACCGGCGGGTCCGAGGCGGCGAGGTCGCGCATCGCGTCGCGGAACTCGTCATGGCGCGGCGCCGTCTCGCTCCAGCCCGCCACCACCAGCTGGATCCGGTCGTCCTGCGCCCGCCATACGCCGCCCGCGTCGCCCGCTCGATGGCGGTCGGCGTCGAGCGCCTTCACCCCATACTCCAGCGAGAGGATCAGCTTCCGCTCCCACGAGCGGATCGGGCGTTCGCCCCAGAGCGGCAGCTCGGTCCAGAGGGCGGCGAGCTTCGGCGCGAAGCGGTACTCGTACCACGGCCGGATGTGGATGAATCGCCCGTAGTCCGCCGCGACCCGGTAGCCGTAGCGGTCCTCGTCGCGCGCTGCCCCGCCCGTCGTCCACCCGGTGAGTCGCCCCACGGTGTTCTCGTACAGCCCCTTGAGCGCGAGCTCGACCGAATAGCTGGTGCCGATCACCCACAGCATCACCTGGTAGCCCCGGTTGAACGGGTACTCGCGCCGGGTGAGCGGGTTCGCGGTG
>JBOHSY010000278.1:0-2961 GCA_050733355.1 Gemmatimonadales bacterium
GGATTGGATCGCCGAGGACCGGTATCGCGCGGTGCGGGATGCCAAACGCTTCGAGACCTGGGAGTTCGCCTGGGCGTTGGTGCTCGGAACCGGGGAAGCCGCCCGGTATGCGACAGCAGTTGGACTCGAGAAGATCCGAGACCGCGTGCGTGCCTTGGCTGGTCGATTGCGGGAAGCGCTCGGCGCGATCGACCAGGTGCGAGTGCTGGACCACGGCAGCGAGCTGTGCGGCATCGTCTCCGCCTGGGTAGACGGCCGGGATCCCAGTGAGCTGGTGACTGCCCTCCGCAACCGGCGGATCAATACATCGGCGCAGATACGCGGGTACGCCGTGATCGATTGCGACGAGAAGGGAGTGGAGGCATCGCTGCGCATGTCGCCGCACTACTACAACACTGAAGCGGAAGTTGATCAGACGGTGTCAGCCATTCGAGAATTGGTGCTGGAGAGTGGGTAGATCAGGAGCTCGCGATGATTCTTCGCGCCTGGCGCGGCTATGCCAGTGCCGGCAATGCAGAGGCCTATCCCCGGCACCTCCTGGACCGGGTGCGGCCGCAACTCGAGGGGTTAGCCGGCTTCCGCGGGCTCTATCTCCTGCGACGCGTCGCGGACCGCGAGGTCGAATATCAGGTCTTCACGCTGTGGGACTCGATGGACGCGATTGGCGCGTTCGCCGGGCCGACGATCGAGCGCGCGGTAATAGAGCCTGAGGCGCGTGCGGTGCTGGTCCGGTTCGACTCGGAGGTCAGGCACTACGAGGTGCTCGCCGAGCCGGCGGCGCAGGGGGACGCGCGCGGCTGATGCGCTCCGCCCGCGCCTCTCCGGCCTATGTGGGGCGCGCTACACGCCGCAGGCCTGGTCGGTCGGCATCGGTTGCTCCGGGACCCCAGACGTTTGATTCAGGTCCTCGAGCGCCAGCGGTCCGTCCACGATGATGCCGGTCCCCGCCGCGTGGATCTTGTGGTCCTTGCCCCCCTGCACGAAGTAGTTCCACCTGACCTCGAACGACTCGCCATCGATCGTCTCGCGCTCCTCGATGACCCGGGTCGTGACACCGTCGATCACCCGCGTCTGGTTGAGGACGGTGACCTGCAACCTGATGGACTCGCCATCCTCCTCTCCCGTGAGGATCCAGCCGGCCCACCGGCCCCAGCGGGTAATAGGGATTGGTTGAAGCGATAGTGAACCCGGGCCGATCCGGCGAGCACAGCGCGACACTCAGCTTCTTCACCGAGGTCCCCTGCGTGGTCTTGAGGGCCAAGGCTTCGCCCGCGGCTGGCGCCGTCGGCTCCATCCGATCACAGCCAAGCGCCAACGCCAGCACGAGCGTCGTTGCGACACCGAGCACCACTCTCTGCGGTCTCATCCTGCGCTCCTTTGCGTTCTCCTCGTGCGTGCCCCGGCACAGTGCACGACCAATCCCAGGGCTCCCGGTGATACCCGGCACGCGAAGAGCAAACCAGTGGGTGCGGATGTGACACCCGGACGCTGTCGCGGCCGGGCGGCGCTTGCCCGACCCTCAATCTCTGACTAACGTCAGATAAATGGACATCGCCCGGATTCGCAGCTTCAACCGAACCGTGACCCGGCAGATCGGGGCGCTGGACGGACATTTCCTCGGCCGACATCGGTCGCTCGGCGCGTGCCGTCTGCTCTTCGAGATCGGCATTGAAGGCATCGAGATTCGAGCGCTTCGCGCCCGGTTGGCCCTGGACTCCGGCTACACCAGCCGCCTCCTTCGGGCCCTGGAGACCGAAGGACTGATCCACACCGGTCGGGCACCGGGTGATGCTCGCGTCCGGTACGTGGTGCTGACGCCGGCCGGCCGGAAAGAACTGGCGGTGTTGAATAGCCGCTCGGACGCCGCCGCCGTGTCCCTGCTCGAGCCGCTCACTGGGGAACAACGCGCCGCCCTCACCTCGGCGATGGCGGCGGTCGAGAAGCTGCTGCTCGCCAGTGCGGTCCGCCTGGAGGTCGAGAATCCCACGAGCCGCGCCGCCCAGTACTGTCTGGCCCGCTATTTCGAGGAACTCGCGGAGCGATTCGATACCGGGTTCGATCCTGCGCTCAGCATCCCGGTCGCCGCAGAGGAGCTGACCCCTCCTCAGGGGTTTTTCGTCATGGCCTCGCTGAACGGCGAACCGGTCGGGTGCGGCGCCCTGAAATGCCACCGGGCCTACGGCGAGATCAAGCGCATGTGGGTCGGGGCGTCCTCCCGCGGTCTCGGCATCGGCAAGCGCATCCTTCACCGCCTCGAGGATCTCGCGCGGGAGCGACGGCTTCCGCTGCTCCGGCTCGAGACGAACAAGTCGCTTACCGAGGCGCAGTCGCTGTACCGGAGCAGCGGGTACCGGGAAGTCAGCGCGTTCAACGACGAGCCGTACGCACATCACTGGTTCGAGAAGCGGCTCCAGCAGGCGAGGCCGCGGCACGCCGGGGCCTATATTCCACGTTGAAGACGACGTGGAGCGTCATTCGCGGCCAACCTGCCGGCCCGGAAGGGGCCAACCTATGCAGTCGCACCATCCTCGGGGGACGCTGAACCCGTTACTGCACGGCTTCGTCGCGGCGCTGACGTTGTCGGCAACACTCGGCCGGCCGGCCGCCGGCCAGCATATCAATCCACCCGCCCTGTCCCGCCCAACCGGCTACACCCACGTGGTCGTGGCGCCCGCGGGGCGTACGGTCTACGTTGCCGGCCAGGTCAGCCTCGACAGCGCCGGCCGGGTGGTCGGCCCCGGCGACTTCCGCGCGCAGACGGAACGGGTGTTCGCCAATCTCGAGGTGGCGCTGCGCAGTGCGGGCGCGACGTTCGCCGGCGTCGTCAAGACGACCACCTTCGTGACCGACGTTGCCGAGCTCGCCGTCGTGCGGGAGGTGCGCGAACGGTATCTCGATGCCGGCCGGCTGCCCGCCAGCACCCTGGTCGAGGTCAACGCGCTGGCCCGACCGGAGTTTCTG
>JBOHSY010000279.1:0-1758 GCA_050733355.1 Gemmatimonadales bacterium
GCGCCCGGGCGGCCTGGAGTCCGGCGCGGTTCCCGAGCCGCCAGCGCGCCCGCGCCTGGCCGAGCGAATCGGTGCGCGCGTCGTACTCGACCATGAGCCCGCCGTCGCCCACCATCCAGGTCACCGGCAGGTCGGCCAGCGCCGCGCCCGCGGAGTCGGTCACGCGGATGACGACCGGCTCGCCGATCAGCGCGCCGACCATGCCCGCCGCGCCCTCGCTCGCCAGCGCGACCCGCGTGTTCGCGGGCGCGGGGTCGGCCTCGGCCACCACGACGGGCGCCGACGCGATGCCGTCCACCGCGGGGGCGAGCCGCTGGCGTCCCGGCAAGGCGCCGAGCGTCCAGGCTGCGCGCGCGACGCCCTGGGCGTCCGACGTGTCGAGCGCGGGGTCGACGCTGCCGCCGTCGGCGGTGCTGAACCGAACCGGCACCCCGGCGATCGGCCGGCCGCCGCGCGAGACCACCTGCACGGCGACCGGCGCATCGAGCCGCCGCGCGACGAGCGCTCGCTGTCCCTCGCCGCTCATCACGGTGAGCGACGCGGGCACCGGCACGACCTCCGCCACGAGGCGCGCGCTGAAGCCGGCCAGCTCGGCGGTGAGCAGCGCGCGCCCGGGGGTCACGCCCGTGATCTCGCCCGTGCCGTCCACCGCCGCGATCCCAAGGTCGGCCGAGTGCCAGCCGGGCGCGAGTCCGACGATCTCGTGGCCCCGCGCATCGAGCACCTGCGCCGTCGCCCGCACCCGTTCGCCCTCGGGCAGCCGGAGCACGGTATCGCCCGCGATCGCGAGCGCCGCGGGTGCCTGGCGAACGGTGATCACGGCCCGCGCGGTCCGGCCGCCCGCCAGCACCGAGACCGTGGCGACCCCCTGGCCCTGGGCCACCACCGCGCCGGCGCTGTCCACCGAGACCACATCGAGCCGGTCGCTGCTCCACACCGGGGTCACGCCCGGCAGGGCCGCCCCGTGCGCGTCGGCGATGGTCGCCGTGAGCTGGAGGGTGTCGCCCACTGCGAAGGCGGTATCGGCAGCCGGCGAGACCCCGATCCAGCGAACCTCGACAGCCGCCGCGTGGCGGGCAGGTGTGATCAGGTTCCGCTCGTTCAGGGAGTTGGCGGTCGACAGGATGGACGCCGCCGCGGCCGCCGTGGACACGGCGCCCGCCGTGAGCTTGGCCGCGCGGCTCATCTTTCCGTCGGATCTACCGACGCGCTCGACGCCCCCGGTCATGGCTGCAAGGGGTTGCGGCAGCGGCGATTGGCAGGAGCTTCTGGCCCTCTGCGAGAGCTGGGTCGGATGTCCATCGGCACACCTCCGTCGAGAGGGGCGATGGAGCAAAGGCTATGCTTGGAGACGGTGCAAATGCCTGCAGTGTCTAGGGCACTACAGGAGCCGGTATTTCGGCCCGCTGCCGCCCTCCCGCGGCGTCCACCGGGGGCCGAGCACGTCGGTCGCCTTGCAGTCCACACAGTTGGGCGCGTTGATGCGGAGCTCGTCGCCGACACGCTCGTAGACACCGGCGGGACAGAGGTGGGCGTAGAAGTCCGCGACTTCCGGTTTCACGTCGCGGCCGACGAGCAGGTGCTGGGGGATCGTGTCGCGGGTGGCGTTTCCCGCCTTGAACACCGCGTCCACCTTGCTGAAGGTCAGCACCCCATCGGGCTTGAACGGCCGGTGCGCGCCGGGACGGCGCGGCGTCTCGGCGTCGGCCGGCATGTCGATCTTTCCACCCGGAAAGCGGCCGCCGGTGACGGTCATGA
>JBOHSY010000280.1:0-6772 GCA_050733355.1 Gemmatimonadales bacterium
CCTCGAGGCGCTCGCGCGGTTCGCCGGCGTGGGGCGGCGGTTCGAGCGCCTGGGCGAGCACGGTGGTGTCGAGATCGTGGACGACTACGCGCACCATCCCTCCGAGCTGGTCGCGACCCTCGCGGCGGCCCGCCAGGCGTTTCCAGGGCGGCGGCTGGTCGCGGTGTTCCAGCCCCATCTCTTTTCCCGCACCGCGGCGCACGGTGCGGCCATGGGAGAGGCGCTCGCCGCGGCCGATCTCGTGATCGTCACGGAGATCTACGCGGCGCGCGAGCAGCCGATTCCCGGCGTGAGCGGGCGGCAGGTGGCCCAGGCGTCGGAGCGCGCCGGCGCTGCCACCGTGTTCGAGGCGGACCGGCCGGCCGTGGGACGGCGCGTGCTGGGTCTGGTGCGTCCCGGCGACGTCGTGCTCACGCTCGGCGCGGGCGACATCACGCGGGTAGGCCCGGAGCTGGTTCAGTGGCTGCACGCCGCCTGAGGGAACGCGTCGCCGCAGGGCTGTCCGGGCCGGGCTGGCGGGCCGTCGGCCTGGGCGGCGCGGGCGCCGCCGCGATCGCGCTCCTGTGGCTCGGCGCGCCGCTGGTGCTGAACCGGATGGAGTTCTTCCGGATCCGGCGCATCGAAGTCTCGGGCGCGCGGCACTACTCGCCGCGCGCGGTGGTGGACGCATTGATGCTGGGCCGCCGTTCCAGCGTCTTCGACGACCTGGACGCGATGCAACGCCGGGTCGCCCGGCTCCCGGCGGTGGAACAGGCCGAGGTCGGGCGCCGGCTGCCGGGGACGCTGCTGGTGACCGTGGTCGAGACCGAGCCGGTAGCGCTCGCGCCGCAGCGAAACGGCGGTCTGCTCCCGATCGACCTCCGGGGACGGGTGTTGCCGTACGATCCTGCGCAGGCCGCCCCCGACGTCCCTATCGCGGCGAGCGCGGACTCGCTGCTGGCCCGGGTGCTGGGCGTGGTGCGCGAGGCGGATCCGTCGCTCTTCGCGCGGCTGGCGACCGGCACGCGGGTGCGCGACGACATCCTGCTGGAGGCGGACGGCCGCCGCCTCTGGTTCACCGGGTCGGCCACGGCGGAGGACGTACGAGCGGTGACTGCGGTGGCGGAGGACCTCGCGCGTAAACGGCGCGGCTGGGACGAGCTCGACGGGCGGTTCGCCGGGCAGGTGATCGTCCGGGGCATCGGGGCGGGGGCATGACGTCGCAGCCGCATCGCCTGGTCGCCGCACTCGATCTCGGCTCCACCAAGGTCGTCGCCATCATCGCGGAGGTGGCGGGCGAGGGCCGTGACGCGGGGGCCAAGATCCTGGGCCTGGGCGTGGAGCGGAGCAACGGCATCCGCCGCGGCGTCGTGCGGGACATCGAGGAGGCCACCCGCGCCATCGACAAGGCCATGCGGGACGCACAGCGGATGGCCGGCGTCGAGGTGGGCACGGTCTACTGCGGCATCGCCGGCGAGCACGTGTCCGGGCGGAGCTCCCACGGGATGGTGTCGGTCACCGGCGACGAGATCCGCACCAGCGACGTCGCCCGGGTGAACGACATGGCCAGCAACATCTCGTTCGGCCGGGACCACGAGCTGCTGCACGCGATTCCCCAGGATTACCTGATCGACCAGCAGGGCGGCATCAACGAGCCCATCGGCATGACCGGCTCCCGGCTCGAAGCCGAGGTCTACCTGGTCACGGTGCTCTCGAGCGTGCTCCAGAACCTGCGGAAGTGCGTCGAGCGCTCGGGCTACCACGTGGGCGAGTTCGTGCTCGAGCCGCTGGCCGCCTCCCTCGCCGTTCTCACGGCGGACGAGGTGGAGCTGGGCTGCGCTCTGGTCGAGCTCGGGGGTGGGTCCACCAACATCTCGATCTTCCACAGCGGGAAGATCCGGCACACCGGATCGCTGCTCTGCGCGGGCGGGCACGTGACGGGCGACATCGTCCACGGGCTCCAGGTCACCCAGCTCGACGCCGAGCGGCTGCGGGAGCGCTACGGGGGCGCGTACGAGCCCCTGGTGCCCGAGAGCGACGTCATCGAGCTGCCGAGCACGCCCGGGCAAGGCGCCCGCTCGGCCCAGCGGCGCGTGCTGGCGCACATAATGCACATGCGGTTCCAGGAAGTTCTGGAGTATGCGCAGGACGAGATCAGCCGCGCAGGCTATCACCAGCGGCTTCCCGCAGGCGTTATCTTGTCGGGCGGTGGCGCGTTGACCCCCGGGATCGTCGAGCTGGCGCGGGACGTGTTCGCGATGCCGGCTCGCTGCGGCGTTCCCGGGCAGCGGCTTCGCGGTCTCGCGGACAGCGTCGAATCGCCGCGGATGGCGGTAGCGGCGGGCCTCGCGCTGTACGGCGCCCGACAAATCGCGCTTGGAAGCGGCTTCGGCTCCGGGACCCGGCGATCGCCGGCCGTGGAGCGGGTGTTCGGTCCGGTCAAGCGCTGGCTGCAGGACTTCTTCTGAGTCGCATCGAGGACACCATGATTTTTGAGCTCGAGGAGAGCGGCGGCTCGCAGGTAGCCAAGATGAAGGTCGTCGGCATCGGGGGGGGCGGGGGTAATGCCGTCAACCGCATGATCGACGAGCGGCTGGAGGGCGTCGAGTTCATCTCGGTGAACACCGACTCGCAGGCGCTCCGCACCTCGAAGGCCGATTTCAAGGTCCAGATCGGCCGCAAGCTCACGCGCGGTCTCGGGGCGGGAGCCCGGCCCGAGATCGGGCGCCAGGCCATCGAGGAGAACAAGGACGAGGTCGCCGACCTGGTCCAGGGCGCCGACATGGTGTTCGTGACCTGCGGCATGGGCGGCGGCACCGGCACCGGTGCCGCGCCGGTCGTGGCGCAATTGGCCCGCGAGTCCGGCGCTCTCACCGTGGGCATCGTGACCAAGCCGTTCCTTTTCGAGGGGCGCCGCCGGATGCGGCAGGCCGAGACTGGGATCTCGGAGATGCGCAAGAACGTGGACACCATGATCGTGGTGCCCAACGAGCGGCTCCTCGCGGTGGTGGGGAAAGGGATCCCGTTCCAGGATGCCCTCAAGAAGGCCGACGAAGTGCTGCTCCACGCCACCCAGGGCATCTCCAGCCTCATCACCAGCACCGGCATCATCAACGTCGACTTCGCCGACGTCCGCACCATCATGCAGAACGGCGGGGCGGCGCTGATGGGCACCGGGGTCGGCCGGGGCGAAAACCGGGCGCTCGAGGCTGCCCAGATGGCCATCTCGAGCCCGCTGCTCGACAACGTGTCGATCGCGGGCGCCACCGGCGTGCTGATCAACATCATCGGCGGCGACGACCTGACGCTGGGCGAGACCACCCAGATCAACGACATCATCCATGACGCGGTGGGCGACGACGCGGAGATCATCTTCGGCGCGGGCAGCGATCCCGCCATGCAGGGCGAGGTCCGGGTGACCGTGATCGCGACCGGGTTCGACCGGCCGGTCACCGCCGAGCACCCGATCCAGCAGCCTGGCCGTGCTGGCACCGGCCCCGGCGTGCTGAGCTTCCCCAAGCGCCCCGCGCACGTGCCGCCCCCTCCGGCGCCGCCCAAGATTCAGCCCAAGGCGACCCCTCCCGCCGGCACGGATGTGCCCGAGATGGAGATCCCCACCTTCATCCGGCGGCAGATGGACTGATGCGGGGCCGGGTGCTGGTGTCAGTGCTCCTGCTGGGGGGCGCCGCGGTCTCGGCGCTCACTGGCCGATGGCCCTGGCCGCGGATCATCGTTCGGGGCTCGGCCCCCGCCCGCATTGCGAATGTGCCGCCCGCCGGCCCGCCGGCCCGCCCGGCCATCTCGGAGTCTTTCGACACCCTCCGCCGGGGCGAAGTCGTGGGCTCGCTGCTCGAGCGCCAGGGCATCGCCGACCTCGATCTCCGCCCGGCCCTCGACCCGCGCCGCCTCCGCGCCGGCCTCGTGTTCACGTTCCACCGGCCGCATCGGGACTCGCTGCCGAGCCGGGTGCGCGTCCGGAGCACGCCGGAGGAAATCGTCACCTTCGTCCGCGGCACCGGCGGCTGGAACGCCGCGGTCGAGACGGTCGCCTGGCGTGCCGAGCCGACCCGCATCGAGGGCACCATCGAGGCATCGCTCTACGACGCGCTCGACGCCACCGTCGCCAGCGACCTGCTGCCCCCGCCGGATCGCATCCGCCTGGCCTGGGACCTCGCCGACGTGTTCGCCTGGCAGGTGGATTTCAGCCGCGACGTCCAGCCGGGCGACCACTTCCGGGTCGTCTTCGAGCGGCTGGTGTCGCCCGAGGGCGAGGTGCGGCTGGGGCGCATACTCGCGAGCGACATCGAGGTCGGCGGGCGCCGGCTGACCGCGTTCCGGTTCGACTCGGGTGGGCGGTCCGCGCTCTTCGACGCCGAGGGCAACTCCCTCCGCCGCGCATTCCTGCGGGCACCCGTCGAGTTCCGGCGCATCTCCTCGCAGTTCGCACGCGCGCGCCGTCACCCAGTGCTCGGCACCTTCCGCCGGCACGAGGGCACCGACTACGCTGCCAACCGCGGCACGCCGGTGATGGCCGCCGGCGACGGCACCGTGCTCCGCGCCGGCCGCGCGGGCGGCTACGGCAATCTGGTAGAACTGCGCCACCGGAGCGGTATCACGACCCGGTACGCCCACCTCCGCCGCTTCGCCAGGGGCGTGCGCGCCGGCGCGCGGGTCAGCCAGCGGCAGGTGATCGGCTATGTCGGCTCGACCGGACTCGCCTCGGGCCCGCATCTCCACTACGAGTTCCGTGTGAACGGTATCGCGCGCGACTCCCGCCGCGTGAACCTTGGCAACGGTGAGCCGCTGCCTGCCGCCCGGCGTCCGGCCTTCGCGCGCGAGCGCGACCGGCTTCTCGCCCTCCTGAACGCTGCCCCGCCGCAGACTGTGGCGGCAGCCAACTAGCTATCCGCTATCCGCTATCTGCTATCCGCTATCCGCTATCGGCCGCTACGCCGCCGCGCGGTGCCCCGCGCAAACGCACCGAGCGATCGCCGGCGAGTGCGGATAGCGGATAGCGGATAGCGGATAGCGCTTAGCCTTGCACGTCTTCCCCGCCATCGATATCCGCCACGGCCAGGTCGTTCGTCTCGCACAGGGTGAGCCGGGGCGGGCCACCGTATACGCCGACGACCCCGCCGCCGTGGCCGTGCGCTTCGCCGACGATGGAGCGCGCTGGATCCACGTCGTCGATCTCGACCGCGCTTTCGGCCACGGGGACAACGCGGCGGCCGTCCGGCGCATCCTGGATAGGGTGGCCGGCCGCGTGCGGGTGCAGCTCGGCGGCGGTTTCCGCTCGCTCGAGCTCATCGACCTGGGGCTGGCGCTCGGTGTGGCGCGGGTGGTCGTCGGCACCGCCGCCGCGCGCGATCCCGATCTGGTGCACCGGGCGGTGGCGCGGGTGGGAGCCGAGCGGCTCGCCGTTGGGATCGACGCCCGCGACGGTGTCGTGGCGGTTCGCGGCTGGACCGAGAGCACCGGGGAGCGGGTCGAAACCCTGGCCGCGCGCGTCGTCGCGGCCGGCGCCACCACGCTGATCTGCACCGACATCGCGCGCGACGGTATGCTCTCGGGCCCGGACGTGGCGGGCTGCGCGGCGCTCCAGCGGCTCGGCGCGGGCGTGATCGTGAGCGGTGGCGTGGCCACCCTCGACGACTTTCGCGCCGCGCGCGCCGCGGGGCTCGCCGGCGCGATCGCCGGGCGCGCCATCTACGAGGGTCGGTTTACCGTGCGGGAGGCTGTCTCGGCGGTGTAACGCATGCGCGTCTTCCTGGTCGTCACCGCCGGCCTCGCGCTGGCCGCCTTCACCTATTTCTGGCTCGAGCGGCTGGGCCGCCGCGCGCTGGTCCCGCTGGCTTGCCGCGCTGTGGCGTGGAGCGCGCTCGGCCTTCTCATCATCAATCTGGGTTGCCCTACCGCCGCCCCGCCGGGCCGGCCGCTCGTGCTGCTCGACGGATCGCTGAGCCTCGGCGCGGCGGGCGGACGGTGGCGCGAGGCGCGGGACTCGGCGACGCGGCTTGGCGACGTCCGGGTCTTCGGCGACGAGCAGACCGGCGCCGACACCGTGCCGACCCGGGGGCGCTCGCTGCTCGGTCCCGCGCTCACGGCGGCGGCCGCGTCGGGGCGCCCGGTGGTCGTGGTGACCGACGGCGAGATCGAGGACGCGAGCGATCTCCCGAGCGACCTCCTGGCCCGCGCCAACGTCCGCGCGTTTTCCCGGAACCCGGCCCCCGACGTCGCGGTCACCGCGGTGACCGGCCCGGCGCGGATCGCGAGCGGCGACTCGCTGGTGGTGGAGGCGGAGGTGCGCGCGCTCGTCGGTGCGCCGGCCGAGAGCGTGACCGTCACGCTGGAATGGGCCGAGGGCCGGATGGCCCGCCGCACCGTGCCGCTCGGCGCGGACCGTTCGGCCCGGGTGCGTCTCCGGACCACGAGCGGCGGGCTGCCCGCGGGCGAGCACGTGCTCCGGGTAACCATCCCCGGCGGCGATGCGGAACCGCGCACCGACGTCCGCCTGCACGCGCTGACGGTGGTTGCGACCCCCGGCGTCGTCCTGCTCGCGGCGCCGGCGGATTGGGACAGCCGTTTCCTTTACGATGCGTTGACGGACGTGGCCCAGCTTCCGGTGCGCGGCTATGCCCGGATCGAGCCGAACCGCTGGCGCTCGCTCCGCGATCTCGCCGTAGTCGGCGACGAACCAGTCCGCCAGGCGGCCCGTCGGGCCGATCTGCTCATCCTCAAGGGCCAGCCGCCAACCGGGCTCGAGGGCAGCCGCGCGCGCGGCATCTGGCGGTGG
>JBOHSY010000281.1:0-4765 GCA_050733355.1 Gemmatimonadales bacterium
GGTTCCGTGGGGCCGGGGCGGGGATCGGGGCCGGCGGCGGCTGGCTCGCGACGTCCGGGCGGGGCGCGGGCGAGCGCTCGGTCTCCACGCTGAGTACGGTGCCGCGGGAATCCACGCGGCAGTAGCCCGATGCGCCGGTGTCGACGTCCCAGTTCACGAGGTCGGTGCGGTCGCTCGAGTCGTGCGCGCGGGAGGTCGCGCGCACCCGCGCCTGCGGCACGCGCCAGCGGCGGGCGATCTCCGCGCGACACGCATCCAATGCCAGCTGGCTGGCCCATCCCGATCCCGTCTGCTGGGCCGGGCGCGCGATCGCGGGCTCGGCCTCGCGGTCCTCATCGCCCGGCTCGGGCACAGACACGACCTGGAGTTTTCCGCAGCCCGTTGCGGCGGCGATCAGGGTCAGCAGAAGCAGGACCGGAAGCGAATGAGGCATGGAGACCGTCTCCTCAATGCGGGTGTCGGGCGCCGGCTGTTCGACGTGCGCCCGCCCCGGAGATTAACCGGTCGGACCCGGCGGGCGCGCGCCCCGGGCGGGGCCGCACCCTGGAGCGTCCTACCGCAGGTGATTGCCTCTTCCACCCGGAAGGGGAGCAGGGAATCGACGCCGGGGCGGACGACCGCTGTCGTGCTTGCGTGGGGGCACGGCGGCCAATACATCTGCAGTAGTATCGGCACTCGAGCTCGTAGTCGTGACCACGGCCACCTGGCGGAGTCTCGGCGCGGTGGCCGGGCCGCAGATGGCCGCGATCGCTGATCTGATCACCCGCCGGATCGTTCCGGCGGTGCCTCCTACCGGCTTCTGAACTGCACCACTACGTCGTCTTCATCCACCAGGCACGTCCCCGACCGGCCGTTGCCCAGGTTCCACTCGATGTAGGCCATCCGGCGATCGTCGAGCTGACCGGTGCTGACCCTCACCTCGGACGGCCGGACCTCGAATCGGCGCACCACCTCCTCGCGGCAGGCGCGGATCTGGCTTGACCGCACCTCGCGCGAGTCGAAATCGTCGTTGTCGTCGTCGAAGTCGCCGAAATCGCCGTCGTCGTCGAAGTCACCGGTGCGGCCGTTGCGGGACCGCTCGACCTCGAGCTCGCTCACGTTGCCGTTGACGTCCACCCGGCAGAAGCCGGCGCCGCCGTCCTGGATCTCCCAGTTCACCAGGCTCTCGCCGTCGGCGTTCGTGCTGCGGCCGGTCGTGCGGACGCGTGACTCGGGCACCCGCCATCGGCGCACGATCTCGTCGCGGCACGCGGTCTGTGCTACCCCGCTGGCGCTGCCGTAGCCGGTTTCCTGGTAGTCACCCGGATCGTCGTAGTCGGGCTCCGGTTCGTTCTGCTGCCCGCTCTGAAGCACGCCGCAGGCCGACACGGCGAGCATTCCCGCGAGGGCCAACGCAATGGCTGGACGGTGCATGGCTCGGCATCCCTTGTGCAGGTCGGAAGCCAAGCTGCGCTCGCGACGTCCGGGGCGCCGTAACCGTGGTCACCCCGGGCGACCGGCCTTGAGCTTCCCCGAGGCCCGCGCCGCCACATAGCCGTGGATGGCGGCGACCTGCTTGTCGGTGAGCACACCCTTGAAGCCGGGCATGCCCTTCTCCCGGCGGCCTTGCATCACCACGGTCTGGAACGACTGCCGATCCATCCCTCGGGAAACCGAGGTACGGAGGTCGGTGGCCATCATTCCGCCCATGGCGTCGTCGCCGTGGCACCGCGCGCAGTGCACCATGTATTGCCGCCAGCCCTCGTGGGCCGCGGACTTCTCCTGCGCCAGCACCGGTCGCGGAGAAGGAACGAGTGCCGCGGCGCCCAGCGCGACTGCGGCGATGGCATGACGAAGCTCCAGGCTCATCGGTGTTTCCTCGATGCGGACCATGCGACGGTAGTGCGTCGGACCCGGCTGCCGCGCCGGCTGACGTCACCGATCCACCGGTCAGCTGACCTGCCTCCGCTGCGCCGGCTGGACCAGCCTCGGCGACGGACAGCACGCGATCCAGTCCCGACGGCTGATCGATGGCAGCAGGACGCGTCCTCCTTGGCGATCGACGACTCTGCGACTGGCGGGGCTGGACTGGAAGAAACATACTCCTCCGCCATGCGCGCGCTCGCCCTGATCGCTGCGCTGGCGCGTACCACTGGCGGGGAGGGCCCCGATGACACGGGTGCCGCTCATCCTGAACCGCGACGCGCGAGGCGCGCATCCCGACGCCGTCGCGCGCGTGGCACGCGCGCTCCTGGACGCGGGCGTGCACGCCGAGGTGTTGCGCGTGCCGGCCGATGAGGTGAGGTCGGCGGTGCGGCAGGCGGCGACTGCCGGCGTCGTCGCCGTGGCGGGGGGCGACGGCACGCTAAACCATTTCGCGCGCCGGCTCGGCATCGACTCGCCGGAAGCGGCGGCGAGGGCCGTCGCCGGCGGCCGGGTGGTGTGGTTGCCCGTCGGCTCGGTCAACGGCCGGATCTTCATCAACAACGTGAGCATCGGGGTCTATCCCCGCTTCGTCCGGACGCGCGAGCGCCTGCGGCCGAAGATCGGACGACCGCTCGCCATAGGCGCGGCCACGCTGCACGCTCTGGCGGCTGCGTCAGGTGACCATCGGGATCGAGGCGTGCGGCATCCGCCGCGAGCGGGCGATCGCGGGGCTGTGGATCGGTCTGGGACGGGGAAGCTTCCGGCTGCCGGGCGACGCCGGGCCGATCGCCGCCCGCAACCTCGAGATGGTGCTCGCGCCCGGGCACAACCGGCTGCGCCTGGTCCTGAAGGCCGTGCGCGCGGCGGCGGCACTCAGGCGCGGCGACCCGCCGCATCAGGGCGGGCTCGAGATGCTCCACGGGCCCGTCGTCACGCTGACGAGCGCGCGGCCGCTGGACCTGGCCCGCGACGGCGAAGCGGAGCGGGTATCGTCGCCGGTGACGCTGCTGGTTGAGGAACGGGCGCTCGGGGTGATGTCGCGCGAGCCGGTGCGGCCGCCGGATCTCCCGCTCCAGGGCCCGCACCACCCCTGACCGGTACGAGGCTACCTCACGAGGCGCTTGAATTCGGCATCGTTCCGCAGGCCGCCGAAGTTCGGATCGAGACGGAGCCAGGCCGGCGAGACGTAGAACGGCAGCGTGACCAGCGTCCGGAGCGTCGCCACGGCGTCGGCGGTGCGGCCCACCCGCGCCTGCACGCACGCGAGCCGATACACCAGCAGCGTTCCCACCAGCGCGTCCTTCGCGATCGGCAGCAGGGCGAGACTCCGCTCGGCGTGGCGCACGGCTTCGTCCGCGCGGCCGAGCGCGGCGTTCGCGAGACCGAGCCGGGAGTGGAGGTCGGCGTCGTCGCCGCGCGCCGCCTCGCCGGCGAGGCTCCGGAGCGCGGCTTCGGCTTCCTGGCGCCCGCGCGCGGTGTCGCCCCGCTGAACGTGAATTCTCGATCGGGTGAGCTGGAGCCAGGTGGTGTCGCCGTAGAAGGCCTCGGGCGAGAGGTCGAGCACCCGGGACTGCTGGGCATTGTCCAGCAGCCAGGCCAGGTCCCAGTAGGTGGCGACGAAGGCGAACAGCTCGTCGCGCGCAACCCGCGACTCGCCGCTGCGGATCGCCGCGCGCGCCTCGTCGAGCTTCCCCTCGCCGAGCGACGCCATGGCCCGGAGCTGGTAGGCCTCCGCGTTCGACGGCCCGAGGATGATGTAGCGATCCGCGGCGGCGCGCGCCTCCGGGTAGCGCCGGAGCCAGAGCAGATTGGTCGCGAGCCCCGCCGCATGGCCGGCCGCCGCCGGGTCGAGCGCCACCGCGCGCCGCCGGTACTCCAGCGCCTCGGACCAGCGCCCATCGAGCTCGAGGAACGCAGCCATATACCCGACGAGCCGCGCGTTGGACGGATCGGCCCGGAGTCCTCGGCGGGTCTGCTCCACGGCGGCGCCCCGCTCGCCCTGGATGAGATGGTAGAACGCGAGCACCTGGCGCGCCTCGGGCTCCGCGCCACCCAGCCGGAGCGCCCGCTCGCCGTGGGCCTTCGCCTGGTCGATGAGTGCCGGATCCCTGGTCGGGGCATTGCGGTAGAGCGCGCCTTTGGCCCAGCCGAGTTGCGCCCACGCGGCCGCGAAGCCGGAATCCATGCCGACCGCGCGCTCGAAGTGGGCGATGGCGCGCTCGAGATCGTCGGGGCTGCTGGCGCCCTGCCGCATGATCTCCTGGCCCTTGAGATACGCCTCGTACGCGATCGGCTCGCCGGTGCGCGCGATGCGCGCGAGCCGCGACTGTTCGCCCCCGTATTCGACCTCGAGCGCGCCGGCGATCTCTTCCGCGATCTCGGTCTGCACGTCGGGGACGTGAGCGACGAGCGTGTCGAACACGCGCTGCCACCGCGTCGTGGGCGAGGAGCCGCGCGTCACCTGGATCAGCTCGGGGCTGATCCGCACCCGCCGGCTGTCGGCGGCGTCGGCTTCCCGCCGCACCTTGCCGAGCACGAGGTAGTCCGCCCCCAGCTCACGTGCGATCTGCTCGGGCGGCATCGGCGAGTCCGCGTACGCCGCGGCGCTGGCGCTCGCGATCACCCGCACGCCGGGCAGGCTGGCGAGCTTGCCGCGGATGTCGTCGGCGACCCCGTCGGCGAAGTACTCGTCCGCCGGGTCGCCCAGGTTCTGGAACGGGACCACCGCGATGAGCGGCGACGCGGGAGGCCTGGCGGCGGCATCCGGACGGAGCAGGTGGACCGCCTCGGCCGGGGTGACGAGCGTGAAGGCGCCGCTCCCGCCGCCGACCGCCGCCGCGGCCTTCGCGAACTCGGCGGC
>JBOHSY010000282.1:0-6273 GCA_050733355.1 Gemmatimonadales bacterium
GGCATAGACGTAGCCAGAGTTTCAATCCACGCGCCCGCGCGGGCGCGACCCTCCTTCAGTGCTACTCGTTGTCCCACCAGCAGTTGCGGCCGGGTGTGCGCGAAGCAACCCTGATTGTCCTCACGCCGTGACCGGGGCGGTCCCATGAGTGCCGTATCGGGCCAATTGACAGCCAGTTATCCGATTTCGCGAACGCCGCTGGAGAAGCAGGCATACTTCCGGTTCGCACACCCTCAGGTAATCAGCGGCCCATCGAGATCCACGCTCGGCTTCGCACCATGGTGCTCGACCCGCCCTCGCCAGTTCTTGCCCAGGAAGTAGAAGCGCAGGCTGTCTTCCGCCGGCTCGACGATGTCGAATAGCCGCAGCTTGAGGCGTACCCACTGCGTCGGATCTACCTGGCACTCGAACACCGAGTTCTGGACCCTCTGCCCAAAATCCAGGCAGCACCTTGCCACGCGCTGCAGGCGCCGGCGACCCGCCTTGGTCGTAGTGGCGACATCATAGGTGACGAGAACCAGCATTCAGCGCCAGATGAAGGCTGGATAGGCGTCCAGATCGCCCCGCAAGTGACGGGCGAGCAGACGGGCCTGCAGGTGAATCAGCAAGCCGACGGTCGTGTGCTCATGCAGGAACGGATGCAGGATCGTTTCCTGCTTGCGCCGTTGGTAAGCCGCGATCACCGTCCGCCGAGTCGCGTCATCCATGCGGATGCCACCCGACTCCGCCGCTTGGAACCCACCTCCGGTGACCTGCCGCCGGTTCACCAGCGATAGCGCCAAACGATCGGCCAGGAAGGCACGGAACTCCTCGATGAGATCGAGCGCGAGGCTGGGGCGCCCCGGCCGGTCCCGGTGCAAGAACCCGACCGCAGGATCCAGACCCGCCGCCTCGAGCGCCGCTCGGGCATCGTGCCCAAGCATGGCGTAGAGGAATGACAGCAGCGCATTGATCGGATCGAGCGGCGGCCGGCGGCTCCGGCTGCGAAACGCGAACGCTTCTCTCTGCACCGTCAGCAGGTGATCGAATGCTCCGAAGTAGGTATCCGCACCCTCCCCCTCGATCCCTCGAAGCGAATCCAGCGACGTCGCCGTGCGGCTCTGCCGGACGCACCGCGCAAGGACCGCCGCCGCGCCGCTGAGCTGGGCTCGTCCGCCGCCTTCCGGATAGTCGCGTGTCGCCCGGAGGAGCACCGTTCGACTGTTCGCGAGCTTGGCCGACACTACGCTGCGGGCGATAGCGGTCGCTCCATCGGCGTCGTCAGCGCGACGGTACTGCTCCCGCCGGAGGAGCACATTGCCGGGGGTGAACCCCTGCACCTTCGCGAGAAAGCGGCCGTGCTCCGTCAGGAACGACACGGCGACGCCTGCTTCTGCGCATGCCCCCAGCAGAAACGGACTGGCGGCGACCCGGCCGAAGCACACGATCCCCCCAAGATTGTGCAGTGGCACCCGAAGCTTCTGTTCGTCTCCGACCTTCACCACCACGGCGGCGCCGTCCTTTGCCAGGTAGGCACCGTCGGTTGTCACGAACATGGTGTTCAGATGGTGCTTCACAAGCTTCCCTCCGGATCCACATCGGACGCCAACGCCCGGGCAAGGGCGGATTCGAAGTAGCGTGCAGCCGTGCCCCGGCGGCCCACCGCTTCCGGAAGGCAGAGGTGGAGCAGAGAGCAGCTCTCGCACTTCGGCTCGCGGACGGCGGCCGGCGTGCGTCCCGAGGCGACGAGCTCGTGGAGCCGGCGTGCTGCGGCTGCTGTTCGCTCCCTCAGGGCCTCGTCGAACCGCACATCCAGGCGGCGCCGGGTGCGCCCGTAGTAGAGCGCTCCGGCCGGAACCGGGGCGGCGAGCATTTCCTCAAGGCAAAGCGCCTGAGCACAGAGCTGTACTCGGTCGGAGTCATCTCGTTTCGGCCGCCCCCGCTTGTACTCGACCGGGAAGATCACTTGGTTCGGATGAAATTCGACCGCGTCCGCGCGGCCCGCGAGTCCCAGCCGCAATGAGCGGATCGGAAGTCCGCGGGCGACCCGCATCCCTCCTCGGCTCGCCCTCCCTGCAGCGTCAACGCGGTCGTGCAGGTGCCGGCCCTCGACCGTCAGCCGATTCTCCGCCCAGAGCCCCTCAACGTGGATCAGGGCGCACTGGCGCTCACAGAACAGCAGGTGCTGGAGCGCGGAGAGCGGGAGGCAGTCCTCCTCCCGGTAGAGATCCGCCGGGTCAGTCACACCAGCGGAGTAACTGCACGCCCTTCGGCAGTGCCGTTTCGTCGACCGCCACTTCGTAGTCGGCGAAGGCCCGCGGCGGCCTGGACGAGTCCTTTCGCCTGATCTGAATGCGCTCGAACAATCGGTGTGAGGGGGCGCCGCCCAACGCGCTCTCATGCTGGAACGCGTACACGGCTCGCATCGTCATCACTCCGCGCGCGGCCGACCTGTCCAGCTCGAACATCCCGCAAAGCGCCTGGCGGAGCAGGTCGAGGTCCTCCGTGGAGAAGCCAGTCTGCGCGGCCAGGTGCGGCGAGATGAAGCCATACCCGACGTACAGCCCGTACGGCACGAGTTCCTTCCTGCCCATCGTGCGGTTGCCGCCCTCCTGCGCTTGCGACTCACGGGCGGTGGTGACCGCCATGCGGGTGATGGCCTGTTCGAGGGAGACTATGGGATCAACCGACCTTGCGAAGGTGATCTGGACTGGTCCCTTCACCTGGCCGCAGTTGACATCGGTCGTCATCACAGCGCCAAACATGCGTATGTCGAAGAACGTCTGGCACATCCAGGCGCGGGCCTTGTCGCGGACCTCATCGGTCCTGGCTGCCTTGTCCTCCGACTTCAGCCCCTGAGCCGTGTAGGCCCGTTCGTGCTGGTTGTTGAGGATCGCCCTCTCCTTGACGTAGATGTCGTACCCCGGCAGCGGCTCGCCAGTCGCGACGTCCGACCTCGCGAGTGTCACATAGTTCCGGATCTTGCGCTTGAGGCAGACGTCGGACACCAGACCCTGACCCGTCTCGGGATCCACGCGCGGGCTGTTACCGGCATCCGGATCGCCGTTGGGATTCCCGTTGACAACATCAAACACGAGTACGAGGTCGTAGCGTCGCGCCACGGGGCCTGCGCTGACTCCAGTGGTCATGCCCGATTCCTTTCAGGTGGCAGTGTCAACGACCGGAGGCAGCCGCAGCCGCCCATGCTTCGCGCTCATCCTTGCTCATCCAAAGCCAATGCCGCTGATGGTGGTAACCGATCACGAACAAGCCTTGTTGGGTCAGGTCCAGGTGCGCCGGGAAACCGTTGCGCTCCGGATCGAACGTGGACGCGATCTCGTCAATCTGATTGTCCAGCCAACGCGCCGTCTTCTCGGCCGATGCGTCATCCTTGGCCTTGCGGGCATGATGCCGGGCATTCCTCAGCAAGCGCGTGAAGACCGCCCGCGGTGTCGCCGAGGCCGCACCGAAGTAGCGGTCAACCACGCTCGCATTGACGTCGTTGAGGGCGACCTGCTGAAGACGCTCGATAACCGCCAGCAGCCGGCCGAGCAGGTATCCCGGGCTGCGGTTGGCTGGGTCCATGCTCACGGTCACCTCGGGGATAGAGGGAGGCGACGCCGAGCGACGGCGTTGCCGATTCAGGACGGCTTTGATGAGCGCTGCGCGAGCGTCGCGCCTCTCGAAATCGGCCCACCCGGTCTGGCCGATCTCGGCCCGGCTCCGTTCAACCGCGCGCTGCAGCAGGCTGAGCGGATACGGTGATCCGCGGAGAGCTGCTCGAACCAGACCGGCAGCGTGTGGGGCTGGCACCGCGTCACGCGCGCCAAGCGGCGCAAGGGCGGCGGTGAGCGCGCCGAGCGGCAGTTGCGACGGCAGCTCGCGCCCTTTGGGAGCTGGCGTATTACGAACGATCGCCAGATCACCGAAGTGCCGCGCGAGGTTCACAGCGACTTTCGCGACGCTCGTCTCGAACCAGTCTCGCACGATGACTCGCCCCTGGGCACCGCTCAGCGTCATCGCGTAGAACTCGCCTGGATCATCGAGCTGCGGCGCCCGTCCCCGCCACACGGCCCGGTAGAGTTCGCCAACCTGGGCGGGATCGCTCGCCTCGAACAGGGCGGCGAAGCAGTCCAGAAAGGGCCGCGAGGCCGGCTCCGGGGACCAGAAGCAGACGATCGTGTCCTCGCTCAGCCGCACGTGCCGAGGAAGCAGCGTCTCGCTCTCGCGACCTGGCAGTGGATTCGGAAACGCTGGGTGAACCAGGCGGCTCAGCGCCGTCGCACACGCTTCGGCGGCCTCGCGTGAGATCGGCGCATTCTCGTTGCCGTCCCATCCGTACGATTCAAACGCCGGTTTATTGAAGGAGACGAGTGCCGCACCGGCAGACTGGCCCCCCGGCACACGCTTGATGAGCGGAAACAGCGGGACCGCACCCATCGGGCTCCCGGTCACCAGACAGCGGGTGCCCACGTCCTTCTCCCCGGCTTCCCCAGCCTGTCGCAACTGCCGCCAGTACTCGACGACGGCCTGGCGGTCATGGACGCAGCGGTCCACGTCCGGGGCGTAGACGAACGCGAACAGCTCGTTCGACCTGCAGCCATCAGGGAGCCGCACATCCTCACCGCGGGAGGCGACCCTTTCCAGCAGCGCCAGCACCGCGGCCGCACCCTCATCAGCCGTGCTCTCCGCGCATTTCCGGACCTCCCTGAGAAACCATCCAGACTTTTCTGCACCCTCCGCGGGCGAGAATGGTTTGTCCAGGGTGGCCAGTCCGAACACATACTTGGCGTTGTCGACCAGAAAGCTTGGCGGCGCCTTCGTCCCCGCGCGGCCAGCCGGCTGGCGGGGAATGCGTCTGCTCTGCGCCACCGGCTTCGGCTTCCGCTTACCCGATGATTCCGTAATGGAATGGGTGCTCTCGATTCCGAGCAGACGGCCACCCCTATCAACCCGCACCAGCCAGGCCACCGGTTTGACCTCGAAATCCGGATCAGGGAGGAGCTGGTCTGCCTGTGCGAGCCTGTAAAGAGCTTGGAGGATCATGCCGTGTCCCCTCGATCCAGCGTGGCGGCCGGGTCCGGTGGCACCTCGAGCACCCCGTCCTGGAGCTTCGCACGGAAGAAAACCGGCCGGTTGCCCTGCGGCCCGTAGGCCACGTCCCAGAGCATGATTCCCAGGTCGCGCGTGTCGTTCACCGCGGCGGGAGCACCATCGGCTGGCAGCACGTCGGCCGGGAACTCGCGGCAGCCGAGGTACGGCTGATGGAAGTGCTGGCCCTTGTCCAGCCGGCGCCGGAACATCTCGGCGAACTTCGTAAGGTTGTCCTCCGCTCCCGCTCGCGTTGTCAACGCCAGCTCGGCTTCGACGACGTAATCCACGTCTCTCAGCGCTACCGTATTCCGCTGGGCGCGATCGTCGTCTGCGAAGTACAGCGGTGGTTCTCCACCATCACGCATGAGGGCCGCAGAAGGGGCGGGCGTCTTGCTGTTCACCTCATTGCGACGGAACGCAATGAACTCGATGGGGCGGAGCACCTGAATCCGCCGAACGTGCCAGCGCATCCCAGGCTTCCACAACACAGCCTCGAGAATGCCTCGTGCGGCCGAAGGCGTGATGACGGGGTAGCTGATGCGCTCCACCTTGAGGGCGGGCTGGGTGAACACGGCGAGCGGCCCGCGCGCGCGGATACGAAGCAGGGGACCAGCGCTCATCCAACCTCCTTGGGCTGTCGGCGTTCGATCGGCCGTCGCGTCACCGTACCGAGTGAGCTCAGAGCCGCGACGTCCAGATCGGGAGAAAGGCAGCCTGCGGCATTGCGGGACCGGCGTGTCACGCCCGAGATTCCCCGTACGGGCCGGGCAGCGTGACCCCGGCAGATGCCGCCCTCCGGCGGGTGCTCGCTGGCTCCGCCGATGCCGGGATCGGCTTCGGATTGCTGCGAAGGCTCCTGCTTCGGCTCGGGTTCAGCGAGCGCGTCCGCGGCGGTCACCACATATTCAGCCACGATGCTATCCCAGAAATCATCAATCTCCAGCCGCGGCGCGGCAAGGCCAAGCCATATCAGGTGAAGCAGGTCCGGCAACTCATCCGCAAGTACAATCTGGGAGGCGCCTCTGACAGCCGGTAAGCCCCATTATGAGATCGTGCTCTATTGGAGCGCCGAGGACCAGGCCTTCATCGCCGAAGTCCCGGAGCTGCCCGGCTGTGCCGCGGACGGCGCCACCTACCAGGCCGCTCTCGCCAACGCCGAGCGGGTCATCGGCGAGTGGATCGAGACGGCGCGCATGCTGG
>JBOHSY010000283.1:0-3681 GCA_050733355.1 Gemmatimonadales bacterium
AACTTCGACATCTACCTGATGAACCCCGACGGCACGGGGCTCATCCGGCTCACCGATCATCCGGCGGGAGAGGTCGACCCCGACTGGTCTCCCGACGGCTCGAGGATCGTGTTCGAGAGCGACCGCGATCAGCAGCCCGAGGACTCGGATCTGTACGTGATGAACCTGGACGGGACCGGGCTCACCCGGCTCACGAATGACCCTGCCTGGGAGGGCGAGCCCGCCTGGTCTCCCGACGGAGCGAGGATCGCGTTCGCGGCCGAAAGCAACGGCGGCTTCGACGTGTTCGTGATGGACGCCGGCGGGACCGGCATCACCAATCTCACCAACAGCGCCGAGCTCGACTTCGACCCTGCGTGGTCGCCGGATGGTGCCCGAATCGCGTTTACCAGGATCCTCGGCGGATACGGCGAGATCCACGCCATGAATCCGGACGGGAGTGAGATCACCAACCTCACGAACCATGCCGCGCCCGACGGGTGGCCGGCGTGGTCCCCCGACGGGACCAGGATTGCCTTCACCAGCAATCGCGACGGGGATGACATCGGGAATGCGGTCGACCTCTATGTGATGAACGCCGATGGCAGCGGCGTCGTCCGCCTTACGCAGGACCCGGCCGCCGAGACGGCACCGGTCTGGTCGCCCGCCGGCGACAAGATCGCATTCGTGAGCTTCCGCGATGGCAACCAGGAGATCTACGTGATCAGCCCAGACGGGACGGGGCTCACGAATCTCACGAACCACCCGGCGTCGGACAAGGCGCCGGCGTGGTTCCGGTGAGACGATGGAGTCCCAGCGCCCGTAGCGACAACCAATGGAGCGCGACATGACCCCGAAACCCTTGAACCCGCTCGGCCCGACACTGGGCCTGCTCGCCGCCCTTATCCTGGCCGCTTGCGGTGAGGGGGGCGGCGGCCTCACCGACCCGCCGCAGAACGATCCGCCGGGCGACGACAGCCCCGAGCCCCCGGCGCCCGCCGTGGAGGGCTACGCGATCTACGCGGTCACGCTGGACAACCAGCTGCTCCTCTTCGGCTCGGACAATCCCGGAACGATCGCCCGGACCGTAGCCATCAGCGGACTGCCGTTCCTGAACCGGATCGTGGGGATCGACTTCCGTCCCTCCAACGGCAAGCTGTACGGCGTCGGCAACGACAGCCGGGTCTACACCCTCGATGCCGCCACCGGCGTAGCCACCGCCGTGAGCACCACCAGGTTCGAGCCGCACATCTTCAGCTTCTTCGACGTCCACTTCGGGATGGGGTTCGATCCGGAGACCGAGCGCATCCGCCTCATCGCCGCCGAATCGGGCACCAACTGGTCCATCAACCCGGACGACGGGGTCGCGGTCCGGGGGAAAGACGTCCGTTACGCCGCGGGAGACCCGAACGAAGGGCGCAAACCCGCGATTCTCGGACTGGCCTACACCCCCCCGGGCGCCGCCACGGCAAAAGCCGGCCCGCTGCGCGGGCTCAGCGCGCGCCTCGGACCTCAGGACCTGTGCGAGGACCTGCTGTGGGCGATCGACGCCAAGCTCGCCGAGGTGATCGGATCGTGCGACCCGGACGAGGGAGACTTCACCTCGTTGGGGCCCCTGGAAGGAATCGCTGGGGGGGCCCTGGTCTTCTCCTGCGGCGAGATGAAGTTCAACCCCATCGGAGATACCTACGTTCTCGTTCTGTTGCAAGAGCACCCAGGCGCGCCGTTGCGAAGCGCGTTTTTCACCATCGATGCCGAGACCGGAGAAACCACAGTGGGGGAGGACATACCAGTCGAGTCGCCCATCCAGGCGATCGCTGTCGCCTTCAACATCCCATTCAATCCTGCGCTGCGGCCCACCCCCGCCGCGCTGTCGGTGACGCGGAGTTCGGGCCCGGACGCTCGGGCATCGGTCGGGGACCGCGCGCTTCAGTCGTGCACCGGAGCTGCCGGATCATGATGAACGAAGTCCTGACCCCTGAGACCATTCTCTTCGCCGTGCTGGCGGCGCTGGCGGCCAGGGTGCTCATCCACTCCCGCCGCCCGGCCGACACCGTCGAGGGCGAAGCTGGCGGCGGTGCGGAGGAACTGCCGGCCTGCGAAGCCGACCGGTGCAGCTGGAGGGTGCACGTGGTCGGCGTAGCGCACCGCCGATGCACGATCATTGTTTCCGGAAGGCCGGTGCACCTGAAGCCCGGCGATCTCCTGCTGGCAATGCGCCCGAAGCCGAGCAGGACCGAACATCCAGCTGCCACGCATGGGCAGTCGCGCGAGTCCACCTCCGCGGATCTCGCGCACGCCTCGTAATACACATCCACCAGGTGGCTCGCCTCGAGGCGGGCCACCACTGCAACGCCTGGGTCTATCGCGCTTACGACTGGCTGCCCTTCGCGGTCGGCGGAAGGAGTCCGTTCAGCCGAAGATAGACGGCGAGCTGGCTGTAATGCCCGCCCCACTCCTCGACCGCCGCGAACATCGCCTGCGCCCGGGAAATCTCGCTCTCCCCGAAGTACGGCACCTTCGTTCCCAGGTTCGAGTCGTTCACCTTGCCAAGCGCCGACTCGCAGAACCGGAAGGTTTCCTCGAGCCGCCCGACCAGCTTCGCTTTCGAGACTCCCGCAGGCAACTCGGACCGTTTCGGAGCTGGTGCCCCGCCGATCTGCGAGCAGATGTAATCGCTGCCTTGAGCGACGTGGAGGACGACCTGGCCGAAGCTCATCTGTGCCGGCGTCGGCTTGAAGCCGTACTTGTCGGCCGGCATCTCCTCGGCCGCGGCGACGAGGTTCTTTGCGAAGCGCTGCGCAATCGAGCGGAAGGCGTCAGAGACCGGCGCCGCTGGATACGGCGCCGCGCCGGTCGCCGAGAGGCAACAGACGGCGAGTGCCGTGAGTTGAAGCGGGGCTTTCATCGCGGACTCCAGGTGGGAGGTGATCATTGCTCAACCTGCTTATCCGAATCCTATCTTCGCCACCCCGCGACCGCTGGGCCAAGCAGCGCGCTGCCTAGCCAGACCGGCTAGTATCATTTGACCCGACTAGCCAGGAGCCAGTGTGCCCCGGAGATGGAAGCTCGAGGACGCCAAGAATCAGTTCACTCGCGTGGTTCAGGCCGCTGGACGAGGGTCCCCAGGTAGTAACCCGGCGGGGGAAGAGGCGGTGGTGGTGCTCTCCGAGCCGGTGCGGTCGCGCGCCCAGGCCCACTGCGGCGCCGACCCGCTGCCGGACGGGCGCTGGAACCTTACTCCGCGGAAGGACGCTGATCGGCCGCACGCATGATGCCGCGACTGCTCCGCCGCGGGCGCTCCGTGCTCGCCCTTCTGCTCACCGTAGCCGGGCCGGCGCGCGGAGTAGCTCAGGCCTCGCGGCCGGATTCAACCGCGGTCCTTCTCACCCGCGGCATCTCCCAGACACTTGCGCGCCACCGCGCCGGGACCATTAGCGACGTCCGCTACGACCTCACGCTCGACGTGAGCGCGCTCGACAGCGCCGTCGGTCAAGTGACCGTTCGCTTCCGCCGCTCGGACACCGCCGACGTAATCCTCGACTTCCGCGGCCGCCGGCTCACCCGCGCGGTCGCCAACGGCCGCCCGCTCCCGCCTGGCGCCGCCCGGAACGGCCACATCCTCGTTCCCGCCGAGCTGCTTCGGCCGGGCGAGAACACCCTCGAGTTCGGACTCGTCGCGGATATCGCGCCGAGCGGCGC
>JBOHSY010000284.1:0-3529 GCA_050733355.1 Gemmatimonadales bacterium
GGCCGGTGGCGGCGGGCGGGCAGGCGGGCCGGCAAGCGGCCGGGCAGCGGCTGAGCGCGGCCGCCGCGCGGAAGGCGGGATCGCCGTGATGGGCACGATCACAGATCGATTCGCGGGCGTCGATTTCATGGGGCTCGACGCGCTCCTGTCCGAGGAGGAGCGCGCGGTCCGTGACACCGTACGCGCGTGGGTGGACGAGCACCTGATGCCGGTGATCGGCCGGGCGTACATCGAGGGCCGCTTCCCGAAGCAGCTCATTCCCGGCATGGCCGAGCTGGGACTCTACGGCGCGAACCTGCCCGAGGAGTACGGCTGCGCGGGGCTCAACAGCGTGGCCTACGGGCTCATCATGCAGGAGCTCGAGCGCGGCGACAGCGGCATCCGCTCGTTCGCCTCGGTGCAGGGCGCGCTGGTCATGTATCCGATCTTCACCCTCGGCTCCGAGGAGCAGAAACGGCACTGGCTGCCCCGGCTGGCTGGGGGGCAGGAGATCGGGTGCTTCGGGCTCACCGAGCCGGACTTCGGGTCCAACCCGGGCGGGATGCTGACCACCGCGCGGCAGACCGCCGGCGGCTGGGTGCTGAACGGCAGCAAGATGTGGATCACCAACGGGTCGCAGGCTACCCTGGCGATCGTGTGGGCCAAGACCGGCGCCCTCGACGACACCAAGTCGATCCGCGGGTTCATCGTGCCGACCAACACGCCGGGGTACACTGCGAAAGACCAGGAAGGGAAGCTCTCGCTTCGTGCCTCGGACACGAGCGAGATCCACCTGGCCGACGTCCGGCTTCCGCCGGATGCGATCCTGCCCGGATCCGGCGGGCTCAAGAGTCCGCTCATGTGTCTGACCCAGGCCCGCTACGGCATCGCGTGGGGCGCGGTGGGCGCGGCGATGGCCTGCTACGACGAGGCGCTGCGCTATGCCCGGCAGCGGGTGGTGTTCGACCGTCCCATCGCGCAGACCCAGATCCAGCAGGTGAGGCTGGTGGACATGCTCACCGAGATTACCAAGGCCCAGCTCCTCGCCCTCCAGCTCGGCCGGCTCAAGGATGCGGGTACGCTGACGCCGGAGCAGGTGTCACTGGCCAAGCGGAACAACGTGAACATGGCCACCGAGTGCGCCCGGGAGTCCCGGCGACTCCTCGGCGCCAGCGGGATCCTGGTCGAATACCACTCCATGCGCCACCTGGCAAATCTCGAGTCGGTCTATACTTACGAGGGGACGCACGACATGCACTCGCTGATCGTGGGCCAGGCCATTACCGGTCTCGCGGCGTTCTGAGCGTCTGCGGTCAACTGCAGTTGGCCGCGAATGAACGCGAATGAATGCGAATCGGTGGTGGGCTTCGCTGCCTGGCGGCCTCGAATACGAGCAGGTCGGCGTAAAACGTCGGCGGTAGCTACTCAAAGCCGGTGCGAGCCGTCATCCAACACCGCCACGTTCTGCCAAGGCGGCGACGTCAGGGGCGTCCGGCGTTCCCACGTGAGGGGCTCAGTAGTGATACCGGGCCTGGAGGAACTCCACGCGGTCGTCGAACACCTCGTACACCAACCGGTCCGTCTCGCTGACCCGGCGGGACCAGACGTTGCCTCCGAGTTGTTTGAGATGCTCGGGCTTGCCGATGCCGGTGTAGGGCTCTCGCAGGCAGGCCTCCATCAGGTCGAGTGTGCGGAGCGCCAGCTTCCGGTTGGTGTCGACCCATTACCCCAGGTCCTCGAGGCACTCATCCTGTAACACGGCGGCCCGCTTGCGCGGGCGCGCCCCGCGGCCCGTCAGCTCTCCTCGAGGCCGAGCTCACGCCGGAGCTCGGCCAGCTCGCGAGGGGTAGTGCGGTTCTGGCGAGCGCGCGCCAGCGCGCTCAGCAGGCGAGCCGCATTTTGGGGCGACCGCAGGAGATAGGCCGTCTCGCGCAGGCTGGCCAACTCGTCCGCCGGGATCAGCGCCATGTCTTCGTGGCCCCGCCGGTGAATGACCGCCGCCTCCCGGCTGTCCTCGACCACATCCCAGAGATCGGCCAGATTGTCGCGGGCATGGCTGTAGCTCACCTTGACCGCCATCGCAGTCTCCCTACGTAGTTGGACAGGAAACCTGTACATGTGCGGGGAGATTGTCAACCTGTGACGCTGCCGGCATTCACGCGTATATAGAGACCGATGCCGCCCTCCTTCAAATCGCTTGCCGCCCATCGCGCGCCAGCGGAGTCTTCGCTGCCCCGCGAGCAGTGCCGCCTCTGGTACGAGGAACACGGCGAGGCGGTGTACAACTACGTCCGCTTCCAGATCGCGGAGCCGGACGCCGCCGAGGACATCGTCGCCGACACTTTCCTGCGAGCGCTCAGGGCGGCGGGACGCTTCGACGAGGCCCGGGGCCCTGCGCGAACGTGGCTCATCGCAATCGCCCGTAACCTGATCCAGGACCACCGGCGTCGCGTCCGGGTCCGCCGGTACGTACCGCTGGGTACGATGGGGGATCTGGTCGCGGATGCCCCGTCACCCGAGGAGCGCCTGCTCCGCAAGGAGGACGTCGGCCGGCTGCTGGACGCGCTGGCGGGCCTGGGCGATGCCGATCGGGAGATCGTCAGCCTCCGCTACGGCAGTGATCTCGACGGCCGCGAGGTCGCGGAGATGCTCGGCATCAGTGAAGCGAACGTGCGGACGCGGCTCTGGCGTGCGCTCAAGCGGCTGAAAGCCGCCCTTGGTGACCTCGATGAGCGGCCCTGACGAGCTCGAGCCGTCCGACGAGCTGCGGGAGCTGGATCGCGCGCTTGCGGGAATCCGCTTCCGGCCGCGGGACGCGTTCGCGGCGGAGCTGGAGGGCCGGGCCGCTCGAAGCGACGTTCCGGCGACGCCGAAGCGAGCATGGCCGAGGCGCGCCCGGGTTTGGTTGGCGGCCGCGGCGGCGGCCATGCTCCTCGTGGTGTGGGCCGGCTGGAAGGGCAGGGTCGTGACGGTGGACCGCTGCTGCTACGACCTGGACGGCGGAGTCGAGCCGGACGACGGCGTGCTGGTCCTCGCGCGGCGCAACGAGCAAGTCCGGCGGCTCGCGATCTACGAGGACCGGGACCGCTCCCGGAGCTACACCGAGGGGGACGTGCTGCGTTTCTCGCGCGGCTCCGAGCCCACGCTGCTCGACCCGGCGGCCGCCGACCTCGTCACCACGCGGCATTGCTGCCTCGACTTCGATGGGGGTGGACCCGACGACGATGGGTTACTCATCGTCGGCGTTCCGCCCGACCGCGTGATGATGGTGGCGCTCTATGAGGAATCCAGTGAGCGGACGCGCTCGGGCTGGCTCCTGCGCTGATCTCCCGCCGTTCGGCAACACCCCACCAGTCCTGGAGTCGCTCGGAATGCGTCTGATCCGCTGGTCGCTGGTGCTGTGCGGCCTTGCCGTGCCCCTCGCCGCGCAGACGCCGGACTCCACCCGGCGGGACACGGTGCTCACGCTGGAGCCGATCGAGGTGGTCGGCTCGATCCGGCCGTCGGCCGGCCCCACTGTCGGCTCGGGGGTGCCGGCGCGGGTCACGAT
>JBOHSY010000285.1:0-31608 GCA_050733355.1 Gemmatimonadales bacterium
GCGCCCCGGAGCGGAGAAGCCGTGGACCGAGCGGCTCTGGATCTACGACCTGCGCACCAACCAGCACTTCACGCTGAAGACCAATCCGCTGCGCCGCGGCGACCTTGATGACTTCGTGAAGTGTTACGAGGCGAGAACCGGCGGAAGCGGGCGGAGACCTGGAGCGCGGAGAACCCGAATGGTCGGTGGCGGTCCTATCCATATGACGAGCTGGTCGCTCGCGACAAGGCGAGTCTCGACATGTTCTGGCTGAAAGACGAAGCGTTGGAAGCCTCGGAGAACCTTCCCGACCCCGACGTCATCGCGGCCGAGATCCTTGAGGAGCACGCGGCGCTCGACAACTTCGAGCAGCTCCGAACAACGCTCGGCGGAAGGGACCTTTAGCGCGCCACCCGCTTGCACCCCAAGGACATCAAAGGGGCGTTCCCAAATCGGGAATGATCATCCCCGATTTGGGAACCTGTCGAAAGTCTTGGATGATCAGGCCACACGCCGACCCGCGGCGTGGAACCAGTGCAGCCGCCCTGGATCGAAGCCGATCCCGACCACCCGCTCCGGTTCGATCGGCGGCTCGGGTGGTGCGATCACCCGAAGCTCCGACCCGGCCCCCCCGGCGCCGAGCCTGAGCTGCACCAGCAGCTCGCTCCCGCGCGGCTCGAGGCCGCCGGTGCAGCCGGGCGAGCTCGGCTCGGGTTTCTACCCGCAGCTTGGCGTCCAGGTTGGAAAGCGGCTCGACGACGCCCGTTCCCGGTCAGGTGCGGAGCGCGGCGAGGGCGGCTCGCGCCGCGTGGTACCCTCCCATGCCGTGCACTCCGCCGCCCGGCGGAGTCGCGGCCGAGCAGATATAGACGCCTTTGAGCGGCGTCGCGTACGGCACCGGCCGAGCCACGGGCCGCGCGAAGACCTGCCGGAGATCCATCATCCCGCCGCTGATGTCTCCGCCCACGAGGTTCGCGTTCCGACGCTCGAAGTCCGCCGGGGTGATCGTGCGCCGAGCGAGGATGCGGTCGCGGAATCCGGGGGCGAACCGCTCCACCTGCCGCTCGATGCGGTCGGTCACGTCCACGGTCCATCCGTTCGGCACATGGCAGTAGGCCCACCCGATGTGCTTCCCCGGGGGGGCGCGAGACGGATCGAACAGCGTCGGCTGCACCAACAGGACGAACGGCCGCTCGTGGACTTCGCCGCGGGCGTGCGCCGCTTCCGATGCCGCGACCTCCTCCAGCGTGCCGGCGAGGTGGACCGTCGCGGCCCGGGCGCACCCCGGCGCCTTCCAGGGCACCGGACCGTCGAGCGCCCAGTCGACCTTGAACGCCGCCGAGCCGTAGCGGTACCGCTCCAGCGCCCGCCGGTAGCGGGCCGGGAGCCGGTGACCGGCGATCCTGGCCACCTGCCTCGGCGTGAGATCGAACACGATCACCCGCGGCTGGCCGAGCTCCTCGATGCGCGTCACCGGAGCCCCGGCGATGATCTCGCCGCCTATCGACCGGAAATGGGCGACGAGGGCATCGGCGAGCCGCTGCGAGCCGCCCCGCACGATCGGCCACCCGACCGCATGCCCCGCGACCCCGAGCAGCAGCCCGAACGCCGCGGTGCCCGGCGTCTCGAGCGGCAGGAACGAATGCGCCGCGTTGCCGGCGAACAGCGCGCGGGCCGCGGTGCCCTCGAGCGCCGTTCGCGCGACGCCCAAGGCCGAACGTACCGCCTTGAGCCCGAATCGCGCCATCACCAGCGGATGATGCGGCATCCGGATCGGCGGAGCGAGCACATCGCCGGCAAGCGCTTCCCACCCGAGGACGAACGGCGCGTGCAGCGCGCGCCATCCGCGGCCGCCCGCGCCGAGCGCCGTCGCGGTGGCGTCGAGCGAACGATCCAGCACTGCTGCCGAGCCGTCGTCGAGCGGGTGGGCAACCGCCGCCGGTGGCTGGACCCACTCGAGGTCCGGCCGCAGGGGCAACGAGCGGAAGAACGGCGAGGCCAGGGCGAGCGGGTGTACCGCGGAGCACACGTCGTGCGTAAACCCGGGCAGCGTGAGCTGCTCGGAGCAAAGCCCACCCCCCGCGGTGGGTTGGGCCTCACGGACCACCGTCCGCAGACCGGCGCCGGCGAGGACGATGGCCGCGGCCAGCCCGTTCGGTCCGGAGCCGACTACGATCGCGTCCGGATCCACCACCCAAGGTTGGTCAGGGGCATCCTCGAAGACTGACTCCCGTCAAGGGTCCAGGCAAGGCGGCGCCGCGCACTTGACTCCGCCCGCCAAGTTTCTAGCATGTCAGTCCCTGGCGTGCTGACTTCCGCACCCCGCCGCAGTCGCCGTCCGCCGTGTCTCGGAGGTTCCTTGTCCACGATGTTGCTGCTCGCCGCCGCTGCTGCCGCCGCCTGGCCGCCCGCGCCGCTGCCGGGGGAAGAACCGGGGCGTCGCACTGCTCCAGCCCGCGTGCTCGTGGCCGAGGACGATGCCCTCGTGCGCGCGATGCTCGAGCGGATGCTGGTCGAGTCGGGCTACGAGGTGCGGACGGCTCGCCATGGTCAGGAGGCCCTGGATCTGGCCCTCGCCGAGGGCGCCCCGTTCGACCTCGTGATCACCGACATCCGGATGCCTCGCATGGGCGGTCCGGAGCTCGGCCGGCGGCTGGAGGAGCGGTGGCCGGGAATTCCCGTCCTGTACATCTCGGGATACGATGTCGAGGCTTCCGGGGAGGCTGACCCGTCGCACCGCCGATCCGCCTTCCTGCGAAAGCCCTTCGACCCAGACGAGCTGGCCCGCCGGATCGCCCGACTGCTCGGCAACGCGTGATTCCCCGAGGGACGCTTCGACTGCGCCTCGCGCTGGCGTGCGCCGCGCTGGCGGGCGCCGCGCTGGCGGCGGCCAGTCGGCTGCCGGCGCAGGAGCCTGGACCCCCGGCCGATTCACTCGCCGACCTCGACATCGAGCAGCTCGCCCGCATCCGGATTTCATCGGCCTCGCGCCGGCTGGAGGCCGCGGCCCGTGCCACCGCGGCGGTGTTCGTCATCACCCGGGACGACATCCGCCGCACGGGGGCCACCACGCTTCCCGACGCGCTCCGGCTCGCGCCCGGCCTGCAGACAGCGGCGATCTCGGCCCGCAGCTGGGCGATCACGTCCCGCGGCTTCGCCGAGCAGTCCCCCAACAAGCTCCTCGTCCTGCTGGACGGCCGCGCGATCTACTCGCCGCTGTTCGCCGGTGTTTTCTGGGACGTGCAGGACCTCGTGCTCGCGGACGTGGAGCGCATCGAGGTGATCCTCGGCCCGGGCGCGACGCTCTGGGGCTCGAACGCCGTGAACGGCGTGATCAACGTGATCACGCGTCCGGCGACCGATACCCGCGGCGGGTTGCTCGGCATCCGCGGCGGAACGGCGCAGCACCTGACCGCCACCGGCCGCTACGGCCTGGACCTCGGCGCGACGGGGGGACTCCGCGTGTACGGGCGGTTCGTGGACCGCGCCCCCTCACGCCTGGCCGGCGGAGACGGAGGGGAGGACGACTGGCAGCAGGGGCAGGGCGGCTTCCGCCTGGATATCGACCCGACGCCGAACGACCGGCTCACGCTGCAGGGCGACGTCTACACGGCTTCGGGCGGACAGGTCGTGACCCGGGCGGTGCCGGCGCCTCCGTTCACTGAAGTGCTGCAGGACGAGCTCGACGCGCGCGGCGCAAACCTGCTCGGCCGATGGACCCACGAGTTCCGCGAGGCGCACGAGCTGCGGCTCCAGGTCTATTTCGACCGCGCGATCCGCGAGATCCCGACCTCGTTCGGACGCGTGGCCGTGAACACCCTCGACCTCGATCTTCAGCACCGCTTTCCGCTCGCTGCCCGGCACGACTTCCTCTGGGGGGTGGGCTACCGCCTCAACGCCGACACGATCTCCGGCACCTTCACGACGGGCCTGGTCCCGAACGCCCGCAGCACGCACCTGGTCACGGCGTTCGCGCAGGACGAGATCACGCTCGCGCGGGACCGCTGGTACTTCACCCTCGGGGCCGCGCTGGAGCGCAACGACTTCTCGGGGGCGGAGCTGCAACCGAATGTGCGCCTGCTCTGGACGCCGGGATCGCGGCACACGATCTGGTCGTCGGTCTCGCGCGCGGTGCGCATTCCATCGCGCCTCGACGCGGACGTACGGGTCGGGGCCCAGGTCGTTCCAGGGACGCCGCCCACGCTCGTCCGGTTCGACGGCAACGAGGAATTCGACTCCGAGGAACTGATCGCCTTGGAGCTCGGCTGGCGCGCCGAGCCCGCCCCACCGGTCTCGCTGGACCTGTCGGTCTATTACCACTGGTACGATCGGCTGCGATCCGTCTCCCCTCTGCCGGTCACGCTTGCCGATGGCTTCGGCGTGCAGCCGTTCGAGGTGCGGAACGACCTGCGCGGCCACGCGTATGGCGGAACGCTGGCGGCGATCTGGCGGCCCGCCAGCAGCGTGCTGCTTCGGGGCAGCTACACGTTTCTGGCGATGGGCGTGAGCCTCGACCCGAGCGCCGCCCCGGGCTCGACTCCCAACGTGAACCCGGGCTTCAACCCCCGGCATCAGGGCGCGCTGCGCTCCTCGATCGCGCTGCCGCGGGGGGTGGAGCTCGACGCGAGCTTCCGTTACGTGGGCGAGCTCGCGAGCCCGCCGATCTCCGACTACCTCCAGGCCGACGCGCGGCTCGGGTGGGCCCTGCGGCCCGAGCTGACAGTCGCGCTCGTCGGCCGGGACCTTCTCACGCCGCGCCATGCCGAGTTTCCGGGTCTGCCTCAGCGCGAGATCCAGCGGCGCGCGGAGCTCCAGCTCGAATGGCGGTTCTGACCCGCGTCCGCGCCACCGGGCTGCTCGTGCGGTGCGCCGCGGCGGTCGCCTGCTCCCTGGCGCCTGCCGGACGGGCCTCCGCCCAGGCGCCGCCCGGCGGGCTCGAGTATCGGGTCAAGGCCGCCTACCTGCTCAACTTCACCCGCTACGTCGAGTGGCCTCCGAGTGTCTTCCTGGAGCCGGATGCCCCGCTGAACCTGTGCGTGGTCGGCCGCGATCCGTTTGGCGACGTGCTCGACCGGACGGTGGCGGGCCGGCGCGCCGCGGGCCGGCGTCTTCGCGTCCTCCGGCCCGAGCGGCCGGCGGGCGATGCCTGCCACGTGGCCTTCATCGGGCAGACCACCGACGCCGTCCGGGAGGCCTGGCTGGTGGCGCTCAAGGAAGCGCAGACGCTGACCGTGGGTGAGGGAGCCGCCTTCGCCGAAGCCGGGGGGATGATCGGGTTCGTGATCGTCGGGGAGACGGTGCGGTTCGAGATCAACGTCGAGGCAGTGAGCGCCGGCGGGCTCCGGATCAGCTCCCGCGTGCTCACGCTCGCCACCCGCCTGTACCCACAGCGGGGGACTCCCTGAGGTGCGGCCGCTCCGCGATCGGCCCATCGGCCAGAAGGTGGCGCTGCTGATTGCACTCACCTCGGCGGTCGGTGTGTTCTTCGCCGCCGTGGCCGTGGTCAGCTACGAACTGACCACGTTCCGCCCCCGCGTGCTGCGCGACGCCCGGACCCAGGCGGAGATCGTCCGCGTGAACACCGTCGCGACCCTCCAGTTCAACGACCCGCGCGCCGCGACCGAAGACCTCGGTACGCTCAAGAACCGGACGGAGGTTCGGAGCGCACGGCTCTGGCTTCCGGACGGACGCCTGTTCGCCGGCTACACCCGGCCCGGCTCGACGGTGGAAACCACGGCCCCGGAGCTCACGCCCGGAGCCGGTTTCCTCCCCGGCCGGCTCCTGCTCGTCGAGCCGCTCGAGTCCGACGGGCAACGGATCGGGTGGCTGACGCTTCAGTACGATGTTCCGCCGCTCTGGCAGCGATTGCCGCAGTACGGGATCATCGCCGTCGTCGTCGCCGTGGCGCTCGTCACCGCCGGCGGACTTCTGCTGAGCATGCTGGGCCGTTCGGTCTCCACGCCGCTGCTCGCGCTCACCGAAGCCGCCGGGACCATCAGCCGGACCGGCAACTACCGGCTGCGGGTGCCGCACCGCGGAGAGGGCGAGATCGGGATGCTCACCGACGCCTTCAACGGTATGGTCGGGACGGTCGAGGCCCAGCAGAACGCGCTCCGCCAGAGCGAGGCGCGGCTCCGCCTGGCGGTCGAGGCGGCTGCCATGGAGACCTGGGTCGTGGATCTCGAGCCGGACGTCCGCCCATCGGCCGCCGCGCCGTCGGATCGCACCTCGCTCGAGCAGCTGCTCGGTCGGGTGCATCCCGCCGATCGGGAGAGCGTGGCGGCGGCCATCGAGGGCGCGGTCGAAGCCGGCACCGGCTTCGAGGTGGAGTTCCGCACCGGAGCGAACCCGGCCGATGACCGCTGGGCCGAGTTCCGCGGACACGTCTACCCGGCCGAAGCCGGGCATCCGGTGCGCCTCATCGGGATCACCCAGGACACGACCGAGCGGCGCCGGGTCGAGCGCCATCTCATCCAGTCGCAGAAGATGGAGGCGATCGGCAACCTGGCGGGCGGGATCGCGCACGACTTCAACAATCTGCTCACGGCGATCATCGGCTATCTCGCATTCGCCCAGCGCGGGTTGCCGCCCGACACGCCGGTGCGCGCCGACATCGACGAGGTGGAGCGGGCGGCGCGCCGCGCCGCCGCCCTGACGTCGCAGCTGCTCTCGTACGCGCGGCGCCAGATGGTGGTGCCCACGCTGGTGGACCTCAATGCGTCGGTCTCGGCGATGGAGCCGATGCTCCGGCGCCTGCTCGGTGAGGACGTCGAGGTGGTGACGGAACTGGAGCCGACGCTCTGGATGGTACGGGTGGACCCGGGCCAGCTCGAGCAGGTCCTCCTCAACCTCGCGGCCAACGCGCGGGATGCGATGCCGGCGGGCGGCACCCTCCGGGTCCACACCCGCAACCTGGTGCTGAGCCCCGAGGATGCGCGCCGGCAGCCGGAGGTGCGCCCGGGCGACTACGCGGCCCTGGTGGTCTCCGACACGGGCGTCGGCATGACCCCCGAGGTCCTGGCCCACATCTTCGAGCCGTTCTTCACCACCAAGCCGCCGGGCGCCGGCACCGGGTTGGGGCTGGCGATGTGCTATGGGATCGCAAAGCAGGCAGACGGACACATCATGGTCGAGAGCGAGCCCGGGAGGGGCGCGGTGCTGACCGTGCTCCTGCCACGCACGCCCGGCGAGCTGTCCACCGTCGCGGAGCGGAGCCGGGCGGAACTGCCGCGAGGCACCGAGACGATCCTCGTGGCGGAGGACGACGCATTGGTCCGGCTGCTCGCGGCGCGGACACTCCGCGAGACCGGGTACACCGTGCTCGAAGCCGACAGCGCGGCGGCCGGCCTCGAGTACGCCGCCGGACACCATGGTCCGATCGACCTGCTCCTCACCGACGTGGTCATGCCGGGCGGTGGCGGGCGCGAGCTCGCCGAGTCGCTGCTGGAAAGCCGGCCCAACCTCCGAGTGATCTTCATGTCGGGCTACACGGCGGACGTGGTGCTCCGCCGCGGGGTGGTGGAGGAGTCGGTGCGCTTCCTCCCGAAGCCGTTCTCCCCGCTGGCCCTCGCGCATGCGGTCCGCCGCGCGCTCGACGCTCGTCCGAGCCGGGAGGTTCCGTCTCCGTTCTCCTGACCGGATAACATTGCAATACCGGCAGTTATGCTGATTCAAGATGCAGTAAGCGGCTAGATTTCTGCATCCATGACAACGATTTTCTGCACTTTCTGCATAAATTCTGGTGCGGGACTATTGCGGGCCGGCGGTTCTTGCAGTAACCTGTGGGGGTCAGCGGCGACGTTTGGTCGGGTTGCTGCCCCCACCCTCAACGAAGGAAGCGAACCGGTGCCGACTCTATTCCTGCCCCTGCTCCAGGAGGCCGCGGCGCCCGCCGTGGTGCCGGCCGATACCGCCTGGATGCTGGTGGCAACAGCGCTCGTGCTGCTCATGACCCCCGCGCTCGGCTTTTTCTACGGCGGACTGGTCCGCTCGAAGAACTCGCTGAACACGCTGATGATGAGCTACGTGGCGCTCGGCGCCGTGGGCGTGGTCTGGGCGGGGATCGCATACAGTCTCGCCTTTGCCGAAGGGACGCCGCTGCTCGGCGGCCTGGCCAACCTGGGGCTGGTGGGGGTCGGTCTGGAGGCCAAGGGCACCATCCCGCACGTGCTCTTCATGGCTTATCAGGGCACCTTCGCCATCATCACCGCCGCGCTGATCTCGGGTGCGGTGGTGGAGCGCATGCGGTTCGGACCGTACCTGGCGTTCATCGTCCTCTGGATCCTGCTCGTCTACGCCCCGGTGGCGCACTGGGTGTGGGGCGGCGGCTTCCTCATGACCAGGGGCGTGCTCGACTTCGCCGGCGGGACGGTGGTGCACATCAACGCCGGCGTCTCGGCTCTCGTCGCCGCGGCCGTTCTCGGCACCCGCAAGGACTACGGGCGTCAGGCCATCGTGCCGCACAACGTGCCGTTCACGCTGCTCGGCGCGGGCCTGCTCTGGTTCGGCTGGTTCGGCTTCAACGGGGGCAGCGCGCTATCCGCGGGCGAGCTCGCCGCGCTCGCGTTCACCAACACGTTCCTCGCCCCGATGGCCACCCTCGTGGTCTGGGTGCTGCTTGACTACTTCCGCACCGGCCACGCGACGGCCGTCGGCTGCGCCACCGGGATCGTGGTCGGCCTCGTGGCGATCACGCCCGCCGCCGGTTTCGTGAGCCCGAGCGGCGCGCTGGCCGTCGGCGCGATCGCGGCCGTGCCGAGCTACTTCGTCATCGTGCTGCGCTCGCGCACGCGCCTCGACGACTCGCTCGACGTGTTCGCCGGGCACGGCATCGGTGGGCTCACGGGCGCGCTGCTGACCGGCGTGTTCGCGCAGAAGCTGTGGAACGCAGCCGGCAACGACGGCCTCCTGGCGGGCAACCCCGGGCAGCTCGGCGTGCAGGCGCTGGGCGCGGCCACCGCGCTGATCTATGCCGGCGTGGGCACGTTCGTCATCCTCAAGCTCATCGCGCTGGTCGCGCCGCTCCGCGCCAGGGAGCGCAACGAAGGCCTCGGGATGGACGTGTCGCAGCACGGCGAGGAAGCGTATTCCAGCGGCGAGGGGTCCATCCTCGTCATGCCCGACGCCATCGCGTCGCCCTCGCCTGCGGCTGCCCTGGCGCCGCAGACGGCCACCCGCTGAACCGGAGGAAGATCCCATGAAGCTCATCATCGCGATCATCCGCCCGGACAAGCTCAACACGGTGCTCGAGGCACTCTACCGCGCCGAGGTCCGGGGGCTCACGGTCACCCGCGTCATGGGCCATGGCGGCGAGACCGAGCACGTCGAGACCTATCGCGGCACCACGGTGAAGGTGGCACTCCAGGAGAAGGTGCGGCTGGAGATCGGGGTGTCGGATTCTTTCGTGGACGTCACCATCCGCGCCGTCCTCGGCTCGGCGCACTCGGGCGAGGTCGGCGACGGCAAGGTCTTCGTGGTCGACGTCGAGCAGGTCCACCGCATCCGCACCGGGGAGCGGGACGAGGCGGCGGTCACGCCGGCGGTACCGGCGGAAGTCTGACGCGTCGTCGCGGGTGGCAGGAGACACCGGGGCCGCGGCCCCGGTGTGCGCCCCGTCACAGAGGCGCTGCGGTCCACACCACACCTTGGGCTGACCTGTCCCGGCGCCCTGATGGACGAGCACGACGACACGCCAACTCGGTTTCCCGGTGCGAAGACTGCCCTCGTCGTAGATGACGTGGGCATCGTGCGCCAACTCGCCTTCCGGCTGCTGTCGGAGGCGGGCTTTCGTGTGTTCGAGGCGGCGAGTGCCCTGGAAGCGCTTGAAGTTCTGGAGATGGCCCGGGGCCGGGTGGACCTGGTGCTCGTGGACGTCGTTCTGGGCGAGGTGAACGGCGTGGATCTGGTACGCCTCATTCGGGAGCAGTGGCCCGAGCCGCGCATCGTGTTCATGTCCGCGCATCCGGCCGAGGTGCTGGTGCGCGAGGGGCTCGCAAATCCGAACGTGCTCTTCCTCGCGAAGCCGTTCACCCGGCAGGAGCTCTTCGAGATCATTCGCCGGGCACTGCACGGCGTTCGCCGGCCGAACGGCGAGAGCAGTGAGGTGCGGCGGCCCGGCGATCTATAGGCGCCGCTACTCTTCCCGATAGCCGCGCGCGAGCTCCAGCGCGGCATCCACCAGACTCTTTCCTTCGGCGTAGCGCGCGCGAGCCCGGAGCATCGCCTGCTCGGTCGCCCAGCCTGGTCCCGGCTCCCACCGCGGGGCGTCGGCCAACACCGCCTGAACTTGCGGCCGCAGCTCCTCAGCTCGGAGCGGCTTGGAGAGACATCGCTCCGGCACGGCGAACACGCCGACGGCTTTTCCCTCACCCATGCATAGCACCGGGAGCTCCGGCCGGAAGAGCCGGAGCGTCTCCATGATGACGGCCCCGGGTACGCCGGGGAGGTCGAGGTCGGTCAGCACGAACTGAAAGTTCCGGGGCAGGCGCTGGATCAACTCCAGCCCGACGAGACCGTTCGAGGCCTGCACGACGTCGAAGCCGAGGTTGCTCAGCATCCTGCGGACGGCACGACGACTGTCGCTGTCGCCGTCGATCACCAGCACCAAGCTGCGGCTTCCCTATTCCGGCTCCATGGCGCCACTCCCGACCGTCGTTGAGCCGCGAAAGGTGCCAGGATCCGCGGGGGCGCTCTGCGGCCGTTGTCACGTCCGTGATGGCGGTGAGCATCACAGCCGGTCACTAACCGCGTGCGAGGCCACGCCGTAGACCGAGATGGAGCAGGAATCCGACGGGCCCGAACAGGAACGTGAGTGCGAGGCAGGGAAGCACCGCCGCGTGCGGCACACCGCGCGTGCGTGCGTCCGTCGTCGCCCACGCCCCGACGACGAGGTCGAAGGCGAGGTAGTGGATCCAGCCTGCCAACAGCAACCAGGGGTCGCCGAACAAGGCGGCAACGTCGGCCAGCGACCCGAACCCGCCCTCCCCGCGGGCGAAGCGGGCGGCGATCAGCCCCCCATAGAGCACGCCGAGCAGAGCGGGAACGAATCGCCCGGCGAATACCACGGCGTGCCGCCACTTCGGCGCGAAGGCGAGCGCGGCCCAGCCGCTCACCGCGATCAGGTTGGCTGCTCCGAAGATCTTCTCAGCTGCTTCAGGCATGGGACGCGCTGGTGTCAGGGCTGGAGATGGTGGTCATTGCGGGCGACGCTAGAACGCGCCGCGCGGCCAGTGCGCTGGCCAGGAGCCACAGCCCGAGGGCGATGAGGGTGGGGGTGCCCGGCGCCGCAACGGATTGGCCGCGGATCGCCTGCCAGAAGAGAAGGGTGAGCACCGCGTAGCTCGCCGCCGCCAGGGTCACGCACGCTCGGCGCTTCGATTCCGCAAGGGCAGGCCGGCGCCGGGAAAGCAGGACGGCGAGGAGCGGGAGCGCCTGCATGCCGTGCATTCCGAGGTAATGGGAAACGCGGAGGTCCCCTGCCTCGAGGCTCCAGCCGGTCACCGGCAAGCCGCGGCCGCCGTCGGGCGCGCCCACGGTGTGCGCACCGCGCGTCGTCGGGCCTCCCAGCGTGGCGATCTCGGCCGGCTGCGCGCCTGTGGGGGCCCCGGTGATGACACGGGGGTCGAGGAACACGCCGGCGAGGCTCAGCGCGAGCGCGATCAAGGACGCGACGCCGACCGCCTGAAGGGCAGGATGAGCGGAGGACAGGGCGAGCAACGATTTCATGTTTGCGATGATCATTATAATGACAGTGTTAATTTAAAGTGCTATGAAAACATGTCATGAGCGCTGCAGTCCCCGCACGATCGCCCCGACGCCAAGCGTGCCGAACGCGCGAGCCTGGCGAGCGGGCATGTGGGGCATGGACAGGGCGAGCGCGACGGCGCCGTGCGTCTGGGCCCAGAGCGCGTTGCTGATCGCCAGAACGTCCGCCTCGACGGTGCGGCCGGTCGCGACGGCCGCCTCGACCGCCGCTCGCAGCACGCCGAAGCTTTCCATCCGCGAGCCGGGGCGGTCGGCGGAGCGACGCCAGAGCATGTCCGGCCGCTCCATGAACATCACGCGGTAATAGACCGGGTGCTCGAGCCCGAAATCGATGTAGGCACGCCCCATGGCCTCCAGTGAATCGAAGGGGTCCGGCACGCCGGCCCCGGCGCCGCGGAGTCGGGCGGCGAACAACCGGAAGCCTTCGTCGGTCACCGCGTAGAGCAGCGCGTCCTTGTCGGCGAAATGCCGGTAGATCGTGGTGGCGGTGTAGCCCACCCGCTCGGCCACCTTCCGGAGCGAGAACGCGTCGTACCCCGCCTCGAGCAAGAGCTCGCCGGCGGCCCGGAGCAGAGCCTCCCGGACCGAGGACCGGGCGGCCTCTCGCCGGGTCCGGCTGGCCTGCCGAACCCGCTGGCTCAGGGTACGATTGGAAACTGGCATTATCGTCATGTAAGATAACGTCGTTACTAATATAACTGCCGCTTCGAATTCGTCAAGGACGGCGGAGGTTGGGTGCAACTATTCCGCGTTCCAGCGCATTGCTCTCTGGGTCCACCGCAAAGCCGTCGCTGAGTTTCCGAGCATTCGATCAAAGGAGAAGCCTGCCGCATGGCCAGTCGCCTTTCACACCGTTTCGCAGTCGGCGGCATCGCCGCCGGTGCCTTCACTATCGGAGTGTTCTTCGCCGGGATTCTGGACCTCCCGCTCCGGAGCGTCGCCCAGGAGCCCGCCTCGCCCCAGGCAGTCGTCACCCGACTCGGCAGCGGAGCGGGCATCGCGGGCGACGTCGCGCCAGGGCTGTCGGATCTCAGCGAGGCTTTCGCTTCCGTTGCCGAACGGGTGAAGCCGAGCGTGGTGTACATCCGGGCGGAGGGGCGAACCGAGGCGCGCGGGCGCCCGCAGCTCCAGTTGCCGCCCGGGTTCGAGCGGTTCTTCCCCAATCATCCCGGCGGCGAGGACTACGAGCGGTCATCGGGGTCGGGCTTCGTCGTGACTCGCGACGGCTACATCCTGACCAACGCGCACGTCGTGGATGGGGCGAAGGATCTCACCGTGCGGCTCCTCGACCGGCGCGAGTACAAGGCGCGGCTGGTCGGCACCGACGCCGCCACCGACGTCGCCGTACTCAAGATCGACGCCCAGGATCTCACGCCCGCGCCCCTGGGGGACAGCGATGCCGCCCGCGTGGGAGAGTGGGTGCTGGCGGTCGGCAATCCCCTGGGCGAGAACCTCACCTTCACCGTCACCTCCGGCATCATCAGCGCGAAGGGTCGTTCACTCAATCTTCCCGGCCGGACCGAACGGAGCATCCAGGATTTCATCCAGACGGACGCCGCCATCAATCCGGGCAACTCGGGCGGACCGCTGGTGAGCGTGCGCGGCGACGTGGTGGGGATGAACACCGCCATCGCGAGCCAGACCGGGTTCTACGCCGGCTACGGTTTCGCAGTACCGATCAATCTCGCCCGGCGCGTCATGGATCAGCTCGTGGCCAACGGACGCGTGGACCGCGCGGCGCTGGGCGTGCTGGTGCGCGACGCCACGCTGAACGACGCGGAATACGTGGGGCTGCCGGAGATCCGCGGCGTGCTGGTGCAGGACTTCAGCGAGGCGGGTGACGCCGCGCGGAAGGCGGGGCTCGAGGCCGGCGACATCATCATCGCGATCGAGGGCAAGCCGGTCGAGTACACGAGCCAGCTCCAGCAGCGGATCGCGTTCCGGAAACCCGGCGAGACGGTGAAGATCGAGGTGGCACGGAAGGGCGGCGTGCGGAAGACGCTCTCCATCCCGCTCCAGCGGGTCGACAACCCGGGCGCCCTCGCGCACGAGGGACGAGGTCCCGCGCCGGGCGGCGACGATGGCGACGCGGCCCCCGTGGCGACGCTCGGCATCGAGGTCGCCCCGCTCGACCGTGCGACGGCGCAACGGCTCGAGCTGCCCGACGGGCTTCGCGGCGTGCTGGTCGCCGACGTGCGAGCGGGCGGCCCCGCGTTCGAGCAGGTGGCCGGGCCCCGGAACGGCGGGCCCGACGTCATCCTGGCCGTGGAGGGGAAGCCGGTCGCGTCGCCGGCCGAGCTCCGGCGGGCGCTCGGCGCGGCGAAGCCGGGAGAGATCGTGAGCCTCCGGCTCTACAACACGCGGTCGAAGACGAGGCGGGTGGAGCGGGTGAGACTCGAATAGAAGAGCAGAAGAGCTGACTGCTCCTCGGCTCTGCTGCTCTTCGCTATCAGTCCCGCGCCAGCCTTCGGGCGAACACCCGCAGGTCGCGGCGCGGGTCTCGGCGAAGCTCCCGGGCCAACTCGCGCACCTGCGGGCTCTGCAGGGCGGGGAGGATGCTGTCGATGCGTGCCACATCCTCCCGGTGGTGCTCGCTGACGAACGCCAGCAGCGCCCGGGCCTGCCGCTCCGGCGGCAGGGCGCGAATCGCGGCGGCGGCCGCCCGGAATTCCTCGGGGACGCGCGGCAGATACCGCTCGCCGTACCGTTCCCGGAGCAGCGCATCCACCTGTTCCCGCTCCGCGCCCTCCCGCCGCTCGAAACGCCACGCGTCGCGGCGCACCGCCGAGCCGTTAGACGTCCGCCGCACCCTCTCCGCCAGATATTCGAGCCCCTGATAGTGGTCGAGCAGGCGCTCGAGGAAGAGCCGATCCGCGGTGCCCGCGACGCGGCGCGCCCGGTCCTCGCCCCAGACGACCGAGTCGCCCGCGCCGGGCGCGAGCGCCGTGTCGGGTGCGTCGTCCTCGCCTCCGCAGGCGGCGAGCAGCAGGAGCAGCGGCCAACGGCGCATGCTGATTGCTGCCTAATCGGCCCGGAACGCGCCGTGATCCGGCCCACGCCGCCCGTTTTCCTACCTCACGCAGCCTTGATCTCAGTCCAGATCTGATCCCACAGCGCCGTCGCCCGGCCGGGGTCGGCGGCGTACTCGAGGCGTCCCGGCTCGTCCGCCGATGGAGAGGGCACCGGATCCTCGAGGAGCTCGAACGCCGCGCCATTCGGCGTTCCGTACCCCGTGGCCTCGGAGATGGCGGCGCCGACCTCGGGGCGCAGGACGTAGTTCATGAACTCGTGGGCGGCGCGCGGATTGGGCGCCTGCCGGGTGAGCACGAGCGAGTCCACCCAGATCGACCCGCCCTCGGCCGGCAGGGTGAACTCGATGGCCGCCTGGTCGGCGCGGGCCTGCGCCGCGTCACCGTTCCAGAGTCGCGCCCGCGATCTCCCCGCGCGGCCGCCGCCGCTCCTCGCGTCCGAACGCTACGTTCCGCTCCACCGAGAGATGCGGAAAGAGCGCGTAGCTCTGGAAGACCATGCCGACCTGCCGCTGGTACGGCCGGCGATCGTCGACCACCTCGCCGAAGAGCCGCACATGGCCGCCGCCGTCGGGCGTCTCGAAGCCGGCAATCAGACGCAGCAGGCGGTCTTGCCGCAGCCGGAGGGGCCGAGGATGGAGAAGAACTCTCCCTGGGCGATCCGGAGCGAGACGCGGTCCACGGCCCGCACCCAGCCGTAGGTCTTCGACACCTGCTCCAGCTGCACGGCAGCGGTCGTGTCGTGAGGCACGGTGGGGATAACCTACTAGTGTTCAGGTCATCACAGCCACAGGGGATCCATGTCCACCACGCGCGAACGCCTGCGGACCGTGATCGTCGAGGAATACGGTGCCATCGCGCGGCTGGTGGCCGATCGCATCGCGACGTTGATTCGCGAGCGGCAGGCCCGGGACCAACGGCTCGTGCTGGGGCTCGCCACCGGGTCCACGCCGATCGGGGTGTACCGCGAGCTGGTCCGGCGGCATCGGGAAGAGGGACTGAGCTTCGCCAGCGTGGTGACGTTCAACCTCGACGAGTACTGGCCGATGCGACCCGACGACCTGCAGTCCTATCACCGGTTCATGCACGAGCACCTGTTCGCGCACCTGGATATCCCCGCGAACCAAGTGCACATCCCCGACGGCACGGTGCCCCGCGACGGGGTCGAGCCCGCGGCGCGCGAGTACGAGGCGGCGATTGCCCGACACGGCGGAGTCGATTTCCAGCTTCTGGGAATCGGCCGAACCGGTCACGTCGGATTCAACGAACCGGGTTCCGGCCGCGCGAGCCGGACCCGGCTGGTCACCCTCGACCTGATCACCCGCCGGGAGGCCGCCGCCGACTTCTTCGGCGAGGACAACGTCCCGATGGAGGCGGTGACGATGGGCGTCGCCACGATTCTCCAGGCCCGCGAGATCGCGATCCTCGCCACCGGCGAGCACAAGGCGCCGATCGTCCGCCGCGCGGTCGAGGGCGAGGTGGACGTCGAAGTGGCCGCGACGTTCCTCCAGGAGCACCCGAACACCACGTTCTATCTCGACCGCGCAGCCGCGGCGGAGCTCACCCGCGTGGCCACGCCGTGGCTGGTGGACGAGGTGGAGTGGACGCCGGAGCTCGCGGCGCGCGCGGTGATCTGGCTGTCGGAGCGAACCGGGAAGGCGATTCTCAAGCTCACTCATCGCGACTACGCCGACGGTCAGCTGTCGTCCCTGGTCGCCCGCCATGGCTCGGCCGGCGCGGTCAACGGCCTCGTGTTCAACGCGCTCGGCGCCAAGATCCGCGGCCGCTCGAAGCTCCCGCGCGGCGAGCGCATCGTCTGCTTCTCGCCCCACCCGGACGACGACGTCATCTCGATGGGCGGCATGCTGCGCAAGCTGATCGAGAACGGCAACCAGATCACCGTCGCCTACATGACGAGCGGCAACATCGCCGTGTTCGATCACGACGTCCGGCGGTACGTAGACTTCCTCGAGCGGCTCGCGCGGGAGCGGCACGGGGAGACGGGTGCGGCCGGCGGGCTCTCGGAGCGGATCCGCGGGTTCCTCGCGGCGAAGCGGCCGGGCGAGGTGGACAGCTCCGAGGTCCAGGACGTGAAGCGAATCATCCGCGAGGCGGAGGCGGTGAGCGGGATCGAGACGCTCGGCCTCGGAGCTGCCAACGCGCGGTTCCTGAACCTGCCGTTCTACCGGACCGGGACCGTGCGCAAGGAGGAGATCGGCCCGGCCGACGTGAGCATCGTCCGCGACCTGCTGCGCGAGGTCCGGCCGTCGATCGTGTTCGTGGCGGGCGACCTGAGCGATCCGCACGGCACCCACCGGCAGTGCAAGGAGGCGATCGACCAGGCGCTGGATAATCCTCGGCCGGAAGTCTGGCTCTATCGCGGCGCGTGGCAGGAATGGAACGTGGCGGAGGCGACCTGGCTGGTGCCGCTTTCGCAGGAGGAGCTCCGGCTCAAGATCCAGGCGATCTTCAAGCATCAATCGCAGAAGGACTCGGCGCCGTTCCCCGGCGCGGACGAGCGCGAGTTCTGGCAGCGGGTCGAGGCGCGCAATAAAGAGACGGCGGCGTTGCTCGACCGGTTGGGGCTGGCGGAGTACTTTGCTATGGAAGCGTACGTCGTCGGCTGAACTCTCCCCTCGGGATTCCCATGTCTGACTTACGGGAGCGGATCCAGACCGCCCTCGGGTCGGCGTACCGGGTCGAGCGCGAGCTCGGCACGGGCGGTATGGGCGTCGTGTTTCTGGCCGAAGAGCTGGCGCTCGGTCGCAGAGTCGTGGTGAAGGTGCTCCGCCCCGAGCTCGCCGCGGGCTTGAGCGCCGAGCGCTTCCGCCGCGAGGTGCAGCTCGCGGCGGCGCTCCAGCACCCGCACATCGTCCCGCTGTTCGCGGCGGGGGAGGCCGGTGGGCTCCTCTACTACACGATGCCGTTCATCGCGGGCGAATCGCTCCGGGCCCGTCTCCGGCGCGAGGGGGAGCTCCCGGTGCCCGACGCGCTGCGCGTGCTGGGAGAGGTGCTCGACGCGCTCGAGCATGCACACGCGCAGGGAATCATCCACCGCGACATCAAGCCCGAAAACGTCCTGTTCTCCGGCACCCATGCGCTGGTCGCAGACTTCGGGGTGGCCAAGGCACTGAGCGCCGCGGTGGCCGACCCGAATCTCACCGGCACCGGCCTGGCGCTTGGCGCCCCGGCGTACATGGCGCCGGAGCAGGCCGCGGGCGACGCACACGTCGACCACCGGGCGGACCTCTACGCCGCCGGTGTCGAGGCGACACCGCCGCTCGAGCGGGTTACCACGGCGTCGCTGCCGGCGCTCCGCAAGTACACCCGCGCGTTCGATCTGCTCGATTACGGGGGCGAAAGCGACCAAAAGCGCGGCCTCGCGCTCCTCGAGGAGGCCGTGGCGCTCGACACCGCGTTCGCCATGGCATACCGGAAGCTGGCGGTCGTGCTCAGCAATCGTGGCGAGCGACAGGACCGCGTGGTCGACGGCATGGAACGGGCGATGCGCCACCGGGACCGTCTCACCGAGGTGGAGCGCTATCTCACGGAAGGCACGTTCTACATGACTGTAGACGACGATCCCGCCCGGGCTGCCGTCGCCCTCCGTGCGGCCGCCGAGGCGGATCCCGGGAACTGGCTGGGGTGGAACAACCTCGCCGTGGTGTATCTGGATCAGCGGCGATCCGCCGATGCCCTGGACGCCATCCGCCGTGCGGTGGCGGCGGCACCGAGCCAGATGACCCCTCGCATCGCGCTGGTTGCCCTGCTGGGCGAGGCCGGGCGGCTGCCCGAGGCGGAACTGGCGTTGGACTCCATGCGGGCGGGGTTCCGCGCCCACCCGCTGGTGGGTGCGGCCGAAATCATGCTGCCGGCGATTACGGGCCGGTTCGCCCTAGCCGAATCGACGGCGCGGCGGGTATTGGCGGAGACGGCGGACCAGGACTACGAGCGGACGGTCAAGGGTTGGCTGGCGGCTCTCACCGCGGTGCAGGGCCGGCTCGGCGAGGCCGAACGGCTGGGAGACGAGATAGCGGAGGGCGCCGCCCGACGCGGCGATCGGTCGACCGCCCTCTTGTGGACCAGTCAGCTGGCCTGGATGGACCCGTTTATCCGCGGTGACCCGGAGCGGGCGGTTCGGCGGCTGGACGCCGGTGCCCGCCGCTATCGGCCGGAGCATACGCGCCGACCGATCGGGCGCGCCGGGTGTTGGCCTGGTCGTATGCGAAGGTCGGAGCCACCGCACGGGCGAAGCAGCTGCTTGCCGAGACGTGGGCAGCCCAGGATCCGCGCTTCCGGTACAACGCCACATTCGATCACTACACCGAGGCGGCCATCGCCCAGCAGGACGGCGCTACGACGCGGCGCTCTCCGCGCTCCGCCTGGCTGATTCTCGCGGGTGCCTTGCCTGTGCCAAGCCGGAACTCGGCCACGCGTTCGATCTGGCGGGCAGGCGCGATTCGGCAATCGCCAGGTACCGGAGCTACGTCGACCACCCGACCGACGGTCTCTTGTGGTACATCTTCGAACCCATACACCGGCCGGAGGCGTACCGGGCGCTCGGCCGGCTCTACGAGGAGAGCGGCGACCGCCAGCAGGCGCTGGACTTCTACGGGCGTTTCGTGGACCTCTGGAAGAACGCCGACCCCGACCTCCAGCCGCGTGTGCGCGCCGCGCGAGAGCGGATCGCCGCCCTTACCGTGGAGCCGCGGACGGACTAGGCGGCTGCCCTCCGCTCGACCGGCTCGTTCCGCACGATCCTTCCGGGCGTCTCCATCATCAGCCGGCGTGCCACCTCCTCGCCGGCGCGGCTCACCACGGCGTCCCACGCCTCGCGGGACGACACGGGCCGATTCGAGGCGTGGTGATCGGTCGCGATCAGATCCGCCATCCCGCGGTCGATGAACCGCCAGGCCAGCACCTGGGAGCCCGGATTCGACCGGGCGTAGTGGCCGCCGAGGCTTCCGGCATTGACCTGCAGGAGCGCGCCCGCGTGTCGCCACGCCGCAGCGGTTTCCAGTGGATCGAATCGGGCCGGATACCGATAACGCTCCGGATGAGCCACGACGATCCGGTGACCCGCGTCCAGCACCGCCTCGACCACGTCGAGATGGTCTCCCGCGAGATCGAACCCGAACTCCACCAGCAGATAGCTCGACGCCCCGAGGCCGAGGCCGGCGCATCCGAGGCCCCGGCGAAGGCTCGCGACATCGGGCGCCCAGATCTCCTGTCCCAGTCCAAGGGTCGGGAGCGTCCGGTCGGCCGCCGCGACCGCCTCTGCGAGCCGGTCGAACGCGAGACGGTGCCGGTCGAGCTCGCGCGCCACCGCGGCCGGTGAGTCGAGGCAGGGCAACAGCAGGTGGGGGGTGGTGACCAGCGCGCCGACCCCTTCAGCCGCGAGCGCCCGGAGCGCATGGAGGGCCTCGTCCACTGAGCTCGCCCCGTCGTCCACTGCCGGGACGAGATGGCTGTGGAGGTCTACTATCATGCAGATCAACACCTTTCTGGCAATCTCAGAGGCGTCCGGCCGCCGAAGAGGCGGGTCGTCCGGCGAGCCGACATGGCTCGCATGTTGCAGCGCAAGCCGCGTTCCCCCGCGTCCTCGCACTCCCCTTCACGCCGTACCAGCAGGCACGGTAGCCGTATGCGGTCCTCCAAGAACGGCCGTTCTCGCCGGCGCTTCACCGTTCGTTCTCTCGCCCCGTGGCTGGTCGCGGCGGCCCTCGTTCTCGCCCTTGCCGGCGCGTTCGCGGTTCACCGGAGTCGCCAGCCGCCCGCGCCGCGGTCGGTCGGTTATTCCACGCTGCTGTCCGACCTGGCCAGACAACGAGTCACCTCGCTGGAGATCGAGCCTGGCCGGGAGATCCGGGGGCGGTGGCGCTCCACCGGACAGGACAGCCTGTTCCGCGTGGTGTACACCTCCGCCGCGTTCGATGAAGTGCTGCGCCGGGCCGAAGCCGTCGGCGTTTCAGTTGAATTCGCGGAGCGCGGCCGCCAGAGCCGGATCGAGATCATCAACCTGCTCGTGATCCTGGCCGGCTTCGTCGTGCTGGGCTACCTGGTGAGCCGGGGGCTGAACGGTCAGAGCGCCGCGGGCGCCCTCGGTGACGAGGCCGTCTCCGCCACTACGTTCGCGAACGTGGCCGGCAACGACGGCACGGTCGCCGAGCTGCGCGAGATCGTCGAGTTCCTCAAGTCGCCCGGCAAATTCGACAAGGTCGGCGCGCGGGTGCCCAAGGGGGTGCTCATGTACGGCCCTCCGGGTACGGGCAAGACCCTCATGGCCCGCGCCGTCGCGGGCGAGGGCGGGGTGCCGTTCTTCGCGATCTCCGGCTCCGAGGTCACCGGGTTCCTGATCGGCCTGGGCGCCGCGCGGCTCAAGGCGCTGTTCCGGAAGGCACGGAAGCGGGGCGGCGTCATCTTCATCGACGAGATCGACGCCCTCGGCTCGCGGCGCGGCAACAACCGGAGCCACAACGAGGACGATCGCACGCTCAACCAGCTGCTCGTCGAGATGGACGGTTTCTCGCAACGGGAGGGCGTGCTCGTGATCGGCGCGACCAACCGGCCCGAGGACCTGGACCTGGCGCTGCTCCGGCCGGGGCGGTTCGACCGGTCCGTCGCCGTGGGCCTGCCGAGCGTGGACGAACGGGAGGCGATCCTCCGCCTGCACGTCACCGAGCGCTCGGTGCCGGTCGCGCAGGACGTGGACCTGGGCCGTCTCGCCCGGCTGATGCCGCAGTCCAGCGGGGCCGACCTCGCCAATCTCGTCAACGAGGCGGCGATCGTCGCGGCCCGGCAGGGCGCCGAGATCGTCGCGTGGGGGCACATCGAGTCGGCGCGCGATCGGCTGCTCCTCGGCAAGGAGCGCACCGGCTTCCGCGCGAGCCACCGCGAGTGGCAGGTCGTGGCGGTGCACGAGGCGGGTCACGCGCTCGCCGGCGTGCTCTGCTGCCCCGAGGACGGTCTCCACAAGGTGACCATCCAGCCCCGCGGCCAGGCGATGGGGGTCGCGTTCTTCTCGCCCGCGGCCGACCAGCACCTCCATTCCCGCCGCTATCTCGAGAGCCAGATCCTCAAGGGGTTGGCCGGGCGGGCGGCGGAAGAGCTGGTGTTCGGTCCGGAGCTGGTGACGACCGGTGCGAAGAGCGATCTCCAGCAGACTACCCGCATCGCGCGCGAGATGGTGTACCAGCTGGGCATGGGCCGCACCACGGGACTCATCGCCCACGACGTACACGGGGCGCCGCTGAGCGGTGAGAGCCATGCGTCCATGGACCGCGACGTCAAGGAGATCGTGGAAGCGCTCTACGCCCGTGTGAAGGGGCTGCTGGAGCTGCACCGCGCGGCGCTCGAGGCGCTGGCCCGCGCGCTGCTCGAGCGAGAGACGTTGACCGGCGAAGAGGCGATCGCCGTCTTCGCGGCGAACGGCGTTACCCTAACCGGAACCGCACCGGTTCGCCCGGCCGCCGCTGGGCGAGCCGACCCAGCTCCCAACTGACCACCACCGCGATTCTGGGGTAGCCTCCCACGGTCGGCCCATCGGGCATGAGCACGATGGGCTGCCCGCCGGGAGGCAGCTGCACCGTGCCGGGGCAGACCGGGGCGGAGGGCAGATCGTCCGGTGATTCGACGGGCAGGACCGGACCCTCGAGGCGATACCCCGCCCGGCTCACTGCCCGCGACACCGTCCACTCTGCCGCCAGGAACTGCGCCCACGCATCATCGTCGAGCATCGCGCGATCGGGCCCCGGAACGATGCCGATCGGCCCGCCCGCTCCCGCCTGCTCCCGCCCGCTCCCGCCCGCTCCCGCCCTCTCCCGCCCTCTCCCGCCCTCGCCCGCCTTCAAGACATCGCCCGATCGGAGCACCCGGCCCTCGACACCGCCGAAGCCGCCGGGCAGGTAGGTCGACCTGCTGCCCAGCACCTCGGGTACATCGATGCCGCCCCGAACCGCGATGTAGAGCCACGCACCGCCCCGAATCGCCTCGATCGTGAGGCTGTCGCCCTCGCGCCGAGCCACGGGATCCGCGCCGCCCATCCCGATGTCGAGCCCGGGCGCGAGCCGAAGCCGGCCGGCGCCGATGCCCCACTCGATGGCCGCCAGCTCCGCCGGGTTGCCCGCCAGAGCGTTTGCTCGCGCGAGCGCCGCCGGATCCATGGCGCCCGCCGGCGGCACCCCGCTCCCGCGATAGCCGAACCGCCCGAGGTCCTGCACCGTCGCGAATGGCGGTGCCCGGAGCACCGTGATCACGACGTGGCTCGCGCGAAGCGCACGCGATCCCCTGCGACGAACAAGCTGGGAGGAAATCGGGAGGGATCGAAGGGGCGCAGCTCGGTCCGCCCGATGAGATGCCAACCGCCGGGCGTCTCGAGCGGATAAATCGCGGTCTGGTCGCCGGCCACCCCGACGCTGCCCGCCGGCACGCGGCGCCGCGGATCGGCGCGGCGCGGGAGCACGAGCGACGGATCGAGCGGGCCCAGATAGGCGAATCCCGGCGTGAACCCGAGGAAGCGCACCCGGTACTCTCGCCCGACGTGACGCTGGACCAGCTCGTCCGGCAGAAGCCCCAGCCGTTCGGCGACCTCGGCGAGATCGGGGCCGTCGTACCGGACCGGCACGACGTGGACCCGAAGCGGCGCGTCCTCGGCGGCGGCGTCTTCCACCCGCTCGGCGCACGCGAGCAGCCGCCGCTCCACCACGTCGGGAGCGACGAGGCGGGGATCGAAGAAGACTGCGAGCGACACCATCGCGGGGACCACATCGATGATCGCGCGGGACCGCTCCGTCCCGGATTCGGCGAGCAGCGCCGCGGTGAGCCGTGCGATCCTGCGATTGCACCGCTCCCGGTCGCCGTCCAGCGTGAGAAGCACGGCCTGGTCGCCGAGCGGGCCGACGCTGGCGCGCATCCCTCCGGTCATCGGATGAACGGCGCGATGGCGATGCCCGCGGCCCCGAGTCTGGCCCGGACGGCCCGGAGCAGCTCGGCCGCGTTCGGCCCGTCGCCATGCACGCAGTACGACTCGGCCTGAATGCGTAGCATCGAGCCGTCGCCGGCCGCGACCGCGCCGTCGCGCGCGAGTCGAAGAGCGCGTTCCGCAGCCGCATCGGGATCGTCGATGACGGCACCGGGGCGGTCGCGCGGGAGGAGCGAGCCGTCGTCAGCGTAGCCGCGATCCAGGAAGGCTTCGGGCACGGCGCGAAGCCCGACGGCGCGGGCGGCGTCAGCCAGCGCGCTGCCGGCGAGGGCGAGGATGGCGAGCGACGAATCGACCGCGCGCACCGCGTCGGCGATCGCGCGAGCGGCCGCGGCATCGCGGGCCGCACGGTTGTAGAGCGCGCCGTGCGGCTTGACATAACGCACGCGGACACCCTCGGCGGCGGCGCAACCCATCAGCGCGCCGACCTGGTAGGCGACGTACGCGCCCACTTCGGCAGGTGTCGCGTTCATGTCCCGGCGACCGAAGCCGGTTCGGTCAGGATACCCGGGGTGGGCGCCGACGGTAACGCCGAGTCGTCCCGCCTCGGCTGCGGTCCGGCGCATCAGGATCGGGTCGCCCGCGTGAGATCCGCAGGCAATGCTGGCGGACGAGACCAGGCCGAGCAACTCGCGGTCGGGGGAGAGCTCCCACGGCCCGGACGCCTCGCCCAGATCGGCGTTCAGGTCGATTTGAAACAAAGGAGGCACCGATCTCGTTTCTCCCTGGAACGCCTTGCGCGTGACGTTCGTGTTCCGGCTCCGAGGTGCCTCATGCAACGGTACTGGCTTCGCATCGCTCTGGGCGCCCTCGTGGTGTTCGCCCTGGGAATGACCGCTATCACCATATACCGCAAAGGCGTAGCGAAGGTGGATGCGCTGGCGCGCTCGACCGACCCGATCACGATTCCGCTGGCGATCATGCCCTTCCAGGTGGATGGCGAGCGATTGGGCAGGATCGAGGAAGTCCAGATCCGCCGGGACGCGCCCAAGCGAATCTCCGGCGTCGGGCTGGTGGTCAGGAAGCGCGGCTCGCCCGCCACCGACGATCTGCTCTCCGCGTGCCTGCTCACGATGCAGGAGACCGCCGTCGAGCCCCACGGCCCGAACTTCCATTGCGCCACGCCGGCGGACTCCCTGGCCGATTCGCTCACGGCGTTCGGGGAGGTGCGATTCGAGCCCGGCGGCGTGGTGCGGGCGTTCTTCCTGCCGGCCCGCCTGGTGGACGATTGGCGCGAGGGCAGAAGCGAGTTCGTCTCGTTCGACTCCCAGCGGTCCGCCGCGCGCCCGGGGGGCCGGGCGATCATTCGGGTGGACAACGATTCGGGCGACACGGTGGTCGAGCTGCACGCCGATTCCGCCGGGGCACGGCTCAGGATCCGCGACGACTCGGGTCGTGAGGTGCTGCAGATGGATGCCGACTCCACCGGCGCTCGTCTGATGGTGCGCGGCGACTCCGGACGGCGCAAGAGATGATCTACAGCCCATAGCCCATAGCCCATAGCCCATAGCCCATAGCCCATCCTACCTTCCATCGGGGAACCGATTCCCCGGTCGCCGCGTTCATGCTCCCGGCCCGAGGAGCGCACGCATGTCCACCCACCGCACGACCGAGATCGCGATGTCCGTCTCTGGCTCGGCCGAGGCCGCCACCACCCCGCGCCACCGGGCGGCTCGCCTGCTGCTGGTCGTGCTGGGGCTTGGGGCGCTGATCGCGCTCGGCCGTGCGGCCGGTGGCTACGTACCGCAGTTCGCGGCATGGGTGGACTCGCTCGGCGCATGGGGACCGATCACCTTCATCGCCGGGTACGTGATTGCGTGCGTAGCGTTCATCCCCGGGTCGCTGCTCACGCTCGCGGCCGGCGCCATTTTCGGCGTGACCCGCGGGGTGCTGTACGTGTTCGTGGGGGCGGTGCTTGGTGCCGCGGCGGCGTTTCTGATCGCGCGCTACGTGGCGCGGTCGGCGGTCGAGCGGAAACTCGGGGGCAATCCGCGCTTCGCCGCGATCGACCGGGCCATCGCGCAGCAGGGGCGCAAGATCGTGACGCTCCTGCGTCTGTCTCCCGTCTTTCCCTTCAATCTGCTGAACTACGCGCTCGGGCTCACCCAGGTGCGCTTAGGGGACTACCTGCTGGCGATGGTGGGCATCCTGCCGGGTACGATCCTTTACGTGTACACCGGCAAGCTCGCCGGCGACGTCGTGGCGCTCGCGGGCGGGGCGGCGCCAGCCCGGGGGCCGGGTTACTACGCGGTGCTCGGGCTGGGGCTCGCGGCCACGGTGGTCGTCACTACCGTCGTGACCCGCACCGCCCGCCGCGCGCTCCGGGAGGCCACGGATGGCACTCGGCATCCGGCCCGATAGCCGCATCGTGAACGAGCCTACCGCCCTGGTGTCGCCGCCCGACGAGCACAACCGCCGGCTGGAAGCGAACGTCCACCCGCCGGACTGGCGGAACCCGACGCCGAAGGCGCGCTATCACCTCGTCGTGGTCGGCGGCGGAACGGCCGGCCTCGTGAGCGCCGCGGCCGCCGCCGGTCTCGGCGCGACGGTCGCGCTGGTCGAGCGGCACCTGCTGGGCGGCGACTGCCTCAACGTCGGCTGCGTGCCCTCCAAGGGAGTGATCCGGGCCGCGCGTGCCTGGCACGAGGCATCGACCGCGCACGAGGCGTTCGGCGGCCCGGCCGTGGGCGGCGAGGGCAGCTTCGGAGCGGTGATGGAGCGGGTGCGGCGGCTCCGGGCCGACATCAGCCGGATCGACGGCGCGCCGCGGTACCGCGACCTCGGCGTGGACGTGTTCCTGGGCGGCGGACGGTTCATCTCTCCGGCTGCGGTCGAGGTGGACGGCGCGGTCCTCCGGTTCCGCCGCGCCATCATCGCGACGGGCGCCCGCGCGGCCGCTCCGCCGATCCCGGGGCTCGAGGACGCCGGCTATCTGACCAACGAGACGATCTTCTCGCTCACCGAGCTGCCCCGGCGTCTGGCCGTGATCGGCGCGGGGCCGGTCGGCTGCGAGATGGCGCAGAGCTTCGCGCGCTTCGGGTGCGAGGTGACCGTGCTCAACGGCTCCGGGCACATCCTGCCGCGGGAGGACGCCGACGCGGCGGCCATCGTCGAGCGAGCGATGGAGCGCGAGGGCGTGCGGCTCCTCCACGGCGCGAAAGTGACGCGGGTGGAACGGCGTGGGCCGGAGCGAGTGGTCCACGCCGAGCGGGGGGGCCGGGCCGAACAGATCGAGGCCGACGAAGTCCTGGTGGCGGTGGGCCGCGCGCCGAACGTCGAGGGGCTCGGCCTCGAGGCGGCGGGCGTCCGGTACGACAAGCGCGGCGTCAGCGTGGACGACCGGCTCCGCACCTCGAACCGGCGGATCTACGCGGTCGGCGACATCAACGGGAAGTTCCAGTTCACCCACAACTCCGACTTCCAGGCGCGCTACGCCATCCAGAACGCGCTGTTCTTCGGCCGCAGGAAGGCGAGCGCGCTCGTAATGCCCTGGTGCACGTTCACCAGTCCGGAGGTCGCGCACGTGGGGCTGTACGAGGCCGGCGCCCGTGCGGCCGGTCACGCCGTGGAGACGCTCACGCTTCCGCTCGAGGACGTGGACCGCGCCCGGCTCGACGGCGAGGAGGACGGCTTCCTCCGGGTGCACCTGAAGCGCGGCACGGACCGGATCCTCGGCGCCACGCTCGTGGCGGAGCACGCCGGCGACATGATCAGCGAGATCACCGTCGCGATGGTGAACAAGGTGGGCCTCGGCGGGATCGGGGCCGCGATCCATCCGTATCCGACCCAGGCCGAGGTGTTCCGGAAGGCCGCGGATACGTGGCGCCGGGGGAAACTCACGCCGCGGGTGCGCCGCGTTTTCGCCACCTTCTTCCGCTTCTTCCGCTGACTTACGGTAGCAGCAGCCGCGAAATAACGCGAAGAACGCGAATCAGCGCCACTGGACAACAGATCGGTTGTTGATGTATTCGCGGCCGTTCGCCGTCATTCGCGGCATTCGCGGCTATGTGGTTCCGGTCCGGACGAGCCGGCGGCTCTGGCGATACGGATAGAAGTCGAAGATCTCGCCCCCGCGCAGCCGTTCCTGGGTGCGCTGCCAGAACTCCACCGTGAGCAGGTCGGCGTGCGCCGCGAGGAAGGCGTCGCGCAGCTGCCCGGCGGGCACCAGAAAGGCCGCGAACTCCTCCGGGAACACGTCGTGCTCTCCGACGTGGAACCACGGCTCGGCGGCGAGCTCGTCCTCGAGCGAGCGGGGCGGGGGGATGCGGCGGAAGCGGCAGTCGCGCAGCAGGCAGAGCTCGTCGTAGTCGTAGCAGATCACCCGCCCGTTCCGCGTCACGCCGAAGTTCTTCAGCAGCATGTCGCCGGTGAAGATGTCGGCGCCGGCGAGGTCCTTGATGGCGTTGCCGTAGTCGAGGATGGCGTCGCGCGCGGGCGCCGCGTCGGCGTGCTGGACGAAGAGATTGAGCGGCGTGACGCGCCGCTCCGTGTAGCAGTGGCGCACCACCACCCGCTTGCCGTCCACCAGCACGCTCTCCCCCGCCACCCGCTGGAGGTATGCGAGCAGCTCGTCCGGAAAGCAGCGCCGCCGGAACTCGAGCCGCTCGAACTCCTGCGCGTCCGCCAGGCGCCCCACGCGGTCGTGCTGGAAGACGAGGTGATACTTCGCCATCACGGAGCGCCGCGTCGTCTGCTTGGGCGCGCCGAAAACGTCCTTGATGATCTTGAACACCACGTTGAACGACGGCAGCGTGAATACGCCCATCACCATGCCCTCGTCGCCCTCGGCGAACGCGAAGCGCGCGTCGGGCCCCTCCAGGTGACGCATGAGGCTCCGGTAGAGCTCGGTCTTGCCGTGCTTGTTGAATCCGATGGACGTGTAGATCTCGTCCACCCGCTTGTGCGGCATGATCGACTGGAGAAACCCGACCACGCCGCGGGGATGCGGGGCGTCCACGAAGAAGTACGACCAGCTGAACCCGAACACGATGCTCGCCTCGTCGGCGGTGAGCAGCACCGCGTCGAGGGAGATGCCGCCGGGCCCGTGCACCAGCGGGAGCACGAGCGGGACGACCTCGTCGGCGCCATGGACGCGGCCCACGAGATACGCGCCCTTGTTCCGGTAGAACGGCGCGCGGAGCACGTCGAGAGCGAGCCGCCCGCCGCGCCACCCGAGCTCGTGGAGGCGGCCGTCGATCAGCGCGGCGCCGCGCGCGGCGTCACGCTCCAGGTCGGCGTAGCCCGCGGCCCAGTTGCAGCCGCGAAGGGCCGCGCAGAGCGCCTCGCGGCTGCTCCCCTCGGCGCGCCAGGTGTCGTACACCGCCGCCGCGGCGCGCTCGAGCGGCCCGCTGGCCGGAAACCCGAGGCACTCGATCTCGGGATCCGCGCCGACGGTGCCGAGCACCCGCCGGGTCGCGGAGTTGTAGAACGTCTCGGCGAGCTCGACATCGTCCCGGCCCTCCATCAACCCGGCGAACGCGGATCGTGCGCGGACCCAGAGCGCGCGGTCGCCCGCCGAGCCGCCGAGGCGCTCGCGCAGGGCCGCCTCGCACTGGTCGAGAAACCGGCGATAGAGCGCGAGCCGGGCGGCGGCGTCGGTCTGTGTGCCGCGCCAGTCGCGGGTCTCGAACCGCCGGCGGGCGCGCCGCGTCACGCCGGCGAACTCGTCGATGTACGCCTGATAGAGGCCGGCGATCACCGCGGCGGCTCGCTCCGGCCGGCCGTTGCCGATCATCGGCCCGCGGCTAAGTTAGGATGACACCTCTGCATGCGTTGCCTCTCATGACCACCGCATCGATGCCCGCCTACAAGGACCTCGCCGCTCCCGACGACGGCGAGCCGATCGGGTTGCGCCAAGGACGTCTCGTCGTGCCGGACGCGCCGATCGTTCCCTTCATCGAGGGCGATGGCACCGGCCCCGACATCTGGCGCGCGTCCCGGCTCGTCTTCGACGCGGCGGTGCGCCGCGCCTACGGCGACCGTCGCCGCGTCGTCTGGTTCGAAGTGTACGCCGGCGAGAAGGCCAAGCACCGGATGAACAGCTGGCTGCCGGACGATACCCTGGCGGCGATCTCGCATCACCTGGTCGCGATCAAGGGGCCGCTCACCACCCCGGTGGGCGGCGGTTTCCGGTCGCTGAACGTCGCGCTCCGCCAGCAGCTCGACCTGTACGCCTGCGTCCGCCCGGTGCGGTATTTCGACGGCGTGCCGTCGCCGGTCAAGCGGCCGGAGGACGTAAACATGGTGATCTTCCGGGAGAATACGGAAGACATCTACGCCGGCATCGAGTACAAGGCCCGCTCCCCCGAGGCACGTGCGCTGATCGATTTTCTCCGGCGCGAGCTCGGGGCGCAGAGCATCCGGTTCCCGGAGTCCAGCGCCGTCGGCGTGAAGCCCATATCAGAGGAAGGCAGCAAGCGGCTGATCCGCGCCGCCATCGGGCACGCGGCGCGTCACGGGTTCGAGAGCGTGACGCTGGTCCACAAGGGCAACATCATGAAGTACACCGAGGGCGGCTTCCGTGACTGGGGCTACGAGGTGGCCCGCGACGAGTTCGGCGCCGCGGAGCTGGACGGCGGCCCGTGGATGCGGACCGCGGCCGGCCTGGTGATCAAGGACGTCATCGCCGACGCGTTCCTCCAGCAGTTCCTCACCCGCCCCCGCGAGTACGGCGTCATCGCCACCATGAACCTGAACGGCGACTACATCTCCGACGCCCTGGCCGCGCAAGTCGGCGGCATCGGCATCGCGCCGGGCGCGAACATCAACTACGAGACCGGGCACGCGGTCTTCGAGGCGACCCACGGCACCGCGCCCAAGTACGCCGGGCAGGACAAGGTGAACCCCGGCTCGGTCATCCTCTCCGGCGAGATGATGTTTCGCTATCTCGGCTGGAACGAGGCCGCGGACCTCATCGTCCGGTCGCTCGGGCGAACGATTGGTCGAAAGACGGTAACCTATGACTTCGAGAGGTTGATGAGTGGGGCAACGCTCCTGTCCACCAGTGGGTTCGCGGCCGCGATGGTCGAGAACATGTCGAGAACATGAGGTGACGGGGGCGGTAAGTCGGTCGCGGCGGTAGCGGCGGTCGGGGAGTTGGTACCTGTCCTACACTCCTTCCCGCCCGTACCGCCCGTACCGCCGTACCGCCCGTACCGCCTTTATCGCCTACCTTCCCACCTATCGATCTGACGCCGGTCTTTCTTCGTGGGCCTTCCTTTCTCCTGGTACCCGAAGAGCGGTTGCGCCGTCCGGAGCCGCTCCCGCAGCCGCTCGCGCTCGGCCCGGCTCTCCGCCGTCTCCTCGTACAGGCCCTGCGCGACGCTCGCCGGCCCGCGGCGCGCCGCGAGTCCCCGTACCGTGAGCCGCCAGTCGAACGGAGGTTGTCGGACGGCCACGTTGTCGCCGATCCGAACCAGCCGCGCCGGTTTCGCCCGCTCGCCGTTCACCTCCACCTTGCCCCCCGCCACCGCCTCGGTCGCGAGCGATCGCGTCTTGTAGAACCGCGCGGCCCACAGCCACTTGTCGATGCGGACCCGGTCGCGCTCGTCGGTCATCCGGGAATGGTACAGCAACGGCGGAATCCCGGTCGGATTGCCGTGACCCCGGCCGGGTGGCGAGATTTCCCGCGTGATCTCATCGCTCCTGCTCTTCGCGCTCGGCGCGGCGCCCGCGACGCTGCCCGCGCAGGCGGTCGCCGTTGCCGCGGAATCGGCCGGCCCGGCCGCTCCGGTGCCGGACACCGCGCTCGCGGCGGCCACTGTGGCGCTGGAGCGCGGTCTGCCGTGGCGCGCCAGCGCCATCCTCGCGCCGCTGGTCGCGGATTCCACCCGCCGCTCGCCCGACGCGGTGCTGCTC
>JBOHSY010000286.1:0-21479 GCA_050733355.1 Gemmatimonadales bacterium
CCGTAGATGCGCCGGCAGCGCGCGGCCGCCACCAGGGTGTGGGCGCCGTGGGCGCAGCCGACGTCGAGCACCACGTCCGAGGGCGTGAGGTGCTCGGCGTACCAGTCGTGCCACGGCGTGGCGACCAGGTGCTTGGGATGGATGAAGTACGGGCTCTTGCCGGTGTAGCGCACGAGGCGGACGCCCACCGATTTGCCCTTGCGGTTGACGAGGTCCGCGGCCCGCACGAGCCACCGCGCGGCGGCGGCCATCACGCGCGCCGGCACCTCGGCCGCCGGCACCTCGGCCGCCGGCACCTCGGCCGCCATTGCCTCGGCCGCCATTGCCTCGGTCTCGGCGGTTTCGGTCTCCGCGGTCTCGGGCGCCAGAGTCTCGGTTGTGGCAGTGGCCTCCGCGGCGGGCGCCGGCGTGTCGGGTGCTGGAGTGGCCGGAGCCTCGGTCGGCGCGGTGGGCTCGGCGGCCGTGGTGTCCTGAGGCAGTGGCTCGACGTCCAACTGAGCGTCGTCGTAGATGAGGTTGGCTACCAGGACCGGGGAGACCTGCTCGACCTCCGCCTCCGAGTGGGCGCCGCAGCCGTACTCGGCGTGCACCACGTGGCCGTCCGCCGGTGAGATCTCGTTGCCGCACGTGCCGAACGCCGCTCTCAGCGAGCCCGCCAACGGCAGGTAGAAACCGCATGTCGCGCAGTGCGCGGGAGCGCTACGAGCCATGTCCGACCGCGGACCGAACTCGCTGTGCTGCCACCGCGCCGCCGCCTCCGTGCGCGCCGGACGCGACATCACCCGCGCTCGCCCCAGGCCGACCTCGCGGGCCACCTCCTCCACCGCCGGGTCGTCCGACTGGACGTACGCCGGCACCAGGCGCGAATCGTCCGGCGCCGTGGGCAGGAGGTCGCCCACCCCGAGGTCACCCGCCTTGACCCGGTTCTCCCACGGCACCCAGTCCGGCGCCACGAGCGCGTCCGGGCCCGGCAGCAGCACGACCTCGCTGACCGTGACATCCGTGGACGCGCCGGCGGACGCCACCGTCACCGCCCAGCGCCAGCCGTGGTACCCCGGCTTCGCCGCCTCGAACAGGTGCGTCACCGCCGTCTCGCCCTCGATCTCGGCGCCGACGTGTCCGCCGACCTCCTCGTCCCCGGCCTCCTCCTGGGCGGCCGCGCGCGCGAGGTCGACCTCACCCACCAGGGCGGGGTCCCGCAGCTCGGGCTCCGTGGCACTCATCGTGCACGATTGTGCCGCACCGCCCCCCAACTCATGTAAGGCTGGTCCCGTGAGGGCTCTTCCGGCCACCGCCGCCGCGCTCCTCGCCGCCTCCCTCGCGGCCTGCGCACCCGCCGCGGACGAGCCGCCGGCCGAACCGAACGCCGGCGCCCGGCTGCGGGCCGAGGTCCTCGAGACCCGCCCGCACGACCCGAACGCCTTCACCCAGGGCCTGGAGATCCACGACGGCATCCTCTACGAGGGCACCGGTCTCGAGGGCCAGTCGAGTCTGCGTGCCACCGACCCGGAAACGGGACGCGTCCGCCAGCAGACCGCGCTCCCCGACGACCTGTTCGGCGAGGGCATCACGGTCGTCGGCGACACCATCTGGCAGCTCACCTGGCAGGACGGTGTCGCGATCGAGCGGGACCGGCGCACGCTCGCCGAGCGTGGCCGCGCCCGGTACGAGGGGGAGGGCTGGGGCCTGTGCCACGACGGCGACCGGCTGGTCATGAGCGACGGCACCGACCGGCTCACCTTCCGCGACCCCGCCACCTTCGCGGAGACCGGCGAGACGCGCGTCAAGGACGCCGAGGGCCGGCCGGTCACCGAGCTCAACGAGCTCGAGTGCGTCGACAGCGCCGTCTACGCCAACGTCTGGCGGACCGACCGGATCGTGCGGATCGACCCGGGCAGCGGCACCGTCACCGCCACCGTCGACCTCGCCGGTCTGCTCCCGGCCGAGGACCGCGCGGACGCCGACGTGCTCAACGGGATCGCCGCGATCCCCGGCACCGACGAGTTCCTCGTGACGGGCAAGCTGTGGCCGGCGATGTTCCGGGTGAGGTTTGTCACCGACCGAGACTGAGCATCCCCTGACCGCGCGAGCCGTCTTGGCCTCAAACAAGCCCGACTTACGGCAGGATGGGAACGTGATTCGATCCGGTGCCGGTGATCAACAGCCGGGCGGCAAGGGTGGCCGCTCCGGCCGTAAACGGCGCCGTAGGTGGACCGGTCAGCAGCAGCCTCCCATCGGTCACCGGCCGACCGAGCCGTACGAGCAGCCCGCCCCGAGGCAGCAGCCACCTCCCCGCGAGGAGCCGCTGACCGACGCCATCCCCGCGGCGAGCCCGTACCAGTCCGAGGACCACCGGCGCACCCAGCCGGTCCGGCGCCAGCCACCACCGCCGCCGCGCAACTGGCGGGACGTCCCGCCGCCGCGCCGCCACCTGACCCCACCGCCACCGCAGCCCGCGCAGCCACCGCCGCCCCCGGAGACCTACGGCCCGGACGGCTACGCCCAGGACTACCCCGAGGAGGCCCGCGCGGCACAGCAGGCCGACCGCCCGGCCGCCGCACCGCAGTACCCCAAGAAGCTGACCGTCACCCGGGTCGCCGCGATTCGCGGCCGGCAGCTCAGCGGCAACGCCATCCGCGCGTTCCGCCGCGCCGCCAACGCCGACGGCGCCGACAAGTCCGGCCTCACCGCGCTGACCTACGCCACGATGCTCAACTACGCGAGCGATGCGGCCATGGCCGTGGCGCTCGCCAACACGCTCTTCTTCTCCGCCGCGAGCACCGACTCCTCCAAGGGCAAGGTCGCGCTGTACCTGCTGATCACGGTGGCGCCGTTCGCGTTGGTGGCGCCGGTGATCGGCCCGGCGCTCGACCGCATCCAGCGTGGCCGCCGGCTCGCCATGTGCGCCGCGTCGATCGGCCAGGCGCTGATGTGCGTGATCATGGCCGCCAACTTCGACACCTGGCTGCTGTATCCGGCCGCCCTCGGGAAGATGGTGTTGTCCAAGTCCTTCACGGTGCTGAAGGCGGCGGTCACGCCGAGGGTCGTGCCGCCGGAGATCACGCTCGCCAAGACCAACGCGCGGCTCACCGTGTTCGGCCTGCTCGCGGGGGCGGTGTTCGGCGCGTTCGCGGCGCTGGTGCTGCAGATCTTCGACTCGCCGGGCGCGCTCTGGTTCACCGCGCTGATCTGCGTCGTCGGCGCCCTGCAGGCCATGCGGATCCCGGCCTGGGTCGAGGTGACCGAGGGCGAGGTGCCCGCGTCGCTGTCGGCCCACCCGGAGAAACCCAGACGACAGCCCATGGGCCGCAACGTCGTGGTCGCTTTGTCCGGCAACGCGACCGTGCGGCTGCTCACCGGGTTCCTCATGATGTTCGCTGCCTTCGCCGTGCGCGCGCAGAACGAGGGCGAGGCGTTCAAGCAGCTCCTGCTGCTGGGTGTTATCGCGGCCGCGGCCGGCGCGGGCAGCTTCATCGGCAACGGGATCGGCGCGCGGACGCACCTCGGCCATCCCGAACAGGTCGTGCTCGGCTGCATCATCGGCAGCCTCGTCTCGACCATGGTCGCCACGCTCATGCCGGGCATCGCTACCGCGGCGGCCGTTGGTCTCATCGGCGCCACCGCGAGCGCGATCGCCAAGAACAGCCTCGATGCGGTGATCCAGGACGACCTGCCCGAGGAGTCCCGCGCGTCGGCGTTCGGCCGCTCGGAGACCGTGCTGCAGCTGGCCTGGGTGTTCGGCGGGGCCATCGGCATCCTGCTGCCGGCGACGTTCTGGGTCGGCTTCCTCGTGATCTCGGTCCTGCTCGCGCTCGGCCTGCTGCAGACCATGCTGACCCGGCGCGGTCAGTCCCTGCTGCCGTGGTTCGGCGGGCAGCGGCCGGTCCGCCCGTGGCGGCCGGGCGCGCCCCGGAGCTTCACGCCGAGCCCGGCCGTGCGGGAGGGGCCGGACCAGCGCACGTAGTCTCTGCGGCGTGCGCACGCTCGTCCTCGCCGCGGTGGTGGTCGGCCTGGCCGGCTGCTCGTCCCCGCCGGCGCCGCCGCCCCCGCCGCCCCGGGTCGACTTCACGGTGGCCGCCGGGAAGGTCTCCGCGAAGCCGTACCTGTACTGCGACGTCGAGATCTCCGACTGCAAGCGCGACACCACCGCCCAGGTCACGCTCAAGGCCGCGCCCGGCACGCCGGTTCGGGTGCGCGTGCCCGAACAGGTCGCGGACACCCCGTGGTCGGTGGTGATCCAGTACCGCACCGCGGCCGGCGTGCAGAAGCAGCCGGAGACCGTGGCCACGTTCGGGCCCGGCAAGCAGGACTCCTTCGAGGCGAAGGCGCCCGGGGCCGGTGACCAGCTGCAGACCGTCGAGGTCAAGCAGGCTGGCGGCAAGCTGATCCAGGGTGACGCCGGCCCCGAGGCCGTGACCCGCGGCGTCTGGTCAGCCCAGGTCGAGCCGGCCTGACCCCGCGAGTCCAACGCTCCAACCCCGCGAGTCCAACGCTCCGGCACCGCGAGTCCAACGCTCGGACACCGCGAGTCCAACGCTCGGACACCGCGAGTCCCACCCGTTCACGACCGCGAGTCCCGTTCGCGAGTTGGGAACTCGCGGACTGGAGTGTTGGACTCGCGCGTCTGGAGTGTTGGACTCGCGGGTCGGGAGTGTTGGACTCGCGGGAGGTGGGGTTACGGGTCGAGTTCGCGGGCTACGGCGCGGACCACGTCGGCGATCCGCTTGGTGGCCTTGCGGTCCGGGTAGCGGCCGCGGCGCAGGTCCGGCTGGACCTTCGCCTCCAGCAGCTTGATCATGTCCTCGATCAGGCCGTGCAGCTCCTCCGCCGGCCGGCGGCGGGCCTCCACGACCGACGGCGGCGGGTCCAGCAGCCGCACGGACAGCGCCTGCGGCCCACGGCGACCGTCCGCCACGCCGAACTCGATGCGTTGGCCGGCCTTCAGCCCCGGCACCCCGGCCGGCAGGGCTGACGACCGGACGTAGACGTCCTCGCCGCCATCCTGTGTGACGAACCCGAAGCCCTTCTCCGAGTCGTACCACTTGACCTTTCCGGTCGGCACAACGGTCACCTCCACACAAACAGACGCGCCCCAGGGCGTACCCAGGACGCGTCTGTCCAGCCTAGGCCACCCCGGGGCGGTGGGGGTAGCCGGTTTGGCCGCGTCAACGCACGACTTCGTGGATGCGGCGGACGCGGTCACCCTCAGGCGTGCCTGGCGGCCGCCGCGGACTCGAGGCCGAGCAGCTTCACCGACTCCGCGCGCATCTCCACCTTGCGGATCTTGCCGGTGACCGTCATCGGGAACTCGTCGGCGATGTGCACGTACCTCGGGATCTTGTAGTGCGCGAGCTTGCCCGTGCAGAACTCCCGCAGCGACTCGACGGTCAGCGGCGGGGCGTCCTCGCGCATGCGGACCCAGACCATCAGCTCCTCGCCGTACCGCTCGTCCGGCACGCCGATCACCTGCGCGTCGAGGATGTCCGGGTGGGTGTAGAGGAACTCCTCGATCTCCCGCGGGTAGACGTTCTCGCCACCGCGGATGACCATGTCCTTGATGCGGCCGGTGATGTTGAGGTAGCCCTCGTCGTCCATCACCGCGAGGTCTCCGGTGTGCATCCAGCGGGCGCTGTCGATGGCCTCGGCGGTCTTCTCGGGCTGTTCCCAGTAGCCCAGCATCACCGAGTAGCCGCGGGTGCAGAACTCGCCGGGCTCACCGCGGGAGACGGTCAAGCCGGTCTCGGGGTCGACGATCTTGACCTCGAGGTGCGGGTGGACCCGGCCGACCGTGGACACCCGGCGGTCGACGCTGTCGTCGGCGCGGGTCTGGGTGGACACCGGGGAGGTCTCGGTCATGCCGTAGCAGATGGTCACCTCGGCCATCCCGAGCCGCTCGACGACCTGCTTCATCACCTCGACCGGGCACGGCGACCCGGCCATGATCCCGGTGCGCAGCGCGCCCAGGTCGGCCTCGTCGACACCGGGTTCGGCCAGGACTGCGATGAACATCGTCGGGACGCCGTAGAGGGAGGTGCACTTCTCCTCGGCCACGGCGGCCAGCGTCGCCTTCGGGTCGAAGGCGGGCGCGGGGATGACGACGCAGGCGCCGTGGGAGGTGGCCGCGAGGTTGCCCATGACCATGCCGAAGCAGTGGTAGAAGGGGACGGGGACGCAGATCCGGTCCTGCTCGGTGTACCCGCACAGCTCGCCGACGAAGTAGCCGTTGTTGAGGATGTTGTGGTGCGAGAGGGTCGCGCCCTTGGGGAAACCGGTGGTGCCGGAGGTGTACTGGATGTTGATGGGGTCGTCGGCGGAGAGGGCGATCTCGGGCAGGTCGCCGTCGTGGCTGACGAGCGCGTCCCACGAGTCCCGGCCGATGAGCACGACGTCGGTGAGCGCCGGGCACTCGGGACGCACCTGCTCGATCATCGCCGCGTAGTCGGAGGTCTTGAACTCCGGCGCGGCGACCAGGGTCCGGATGCCCGCCTGGTTGAGCACGTACTTCAGCTCGTGGACCCGGTAGGCGGGGTTGATGTTGACCAGGATCGCGCCGATCTTGGCCGTCGCGTACTGGGTGAACACCCACTCGGCGCAGTTCGGCGCCCAGATCCCGACCCGGTCACCCTTTCCGACACCGAGCTCGATGAGCCCCCGCGCGACAGCGCCGACCTCGTTCGCGAGTTCGCGGTAGGTCCACCGGCGGTTCGACGCACGGTCGACGAGGGCCTCACGGTCCGGGTGGGCGGCCACGGTCCGGTCGAAGTTTCCCCCGATCGTGTCGCCAAGCAACGGCACGGTGGAGGTCCCTGAGGCGTAACTCGGCTGACCCATGGCGACGCGCTCCTCTCGGCTCATTCGAGCCATCCTCCTCACAAACGCGCGGCGTGCACATCTCCAAAGGGAGAGTGCGGGAGGATTGACCTTGTGCGACTCATCCTGAACCTGATCTGGCTCGTGCTGTGTGGCTTCTGGATGGCCATCGGCTACGTCCTCGCCGGAATCCTCTGCTGCGTCCTGATCATCACGATCCCCTTCGGCCTCGCGTCGTTCCGGATCGCCAACTACGCCCTGTGGCCCTTCGGACGCACCATCGAACCGCGCGTGGACGCCGGCGCGCCGTCGGTGATCGGCAACATCATCTGGATCGTGTTCGCGGGGTGGTGGCTGGCGATCGGCCACATCGTCACGGGGATCGCGCTGTGCGTGACGATCATCGGGATCCCGTTGGGGATCGCGAACTTCAAGATGATCCCGGTGTCGTTGGTGCCGCTGGGCGCCCGGATCGTGCCGGTGGACTAGCGCACGGACCTACCACAGGGTGTAGCGAAGTACGAACACAGCGTTGCTATAGCATTGATGGTATGAGCCGGGGTACCGTCGAACTCGAATCTGAGATTCGAGAGTGGCTGGACGAGCTGTCCACGGCGCACTTCGCCACAGCGGCCTTCCACATCGATCTGTTAGCCGAACATGGCCCACTTTTGGGGGAGCCGTACACACGTCAGCTCGATCGCAAGCTTCGGGAACTCCGGTTCCACCTCGACGGGTCTGCCGTTCGGGTGACCTACTGGATAGCCCCAGGACGACGGATCGTGTTGCTTACCGCGTTTCGCAAGACTCGGATGCGGGAAGATCGCGAGGTCAGTCGGGCTCGGCAGGCGTTGCGGCTTTGTGTCGATCAGGAACACACGGCGGAGGAGTGAGGCGGGTGTCGGACCAGGACTGGCGCGGGCTTCGTGATCGGCGGATGGCGGAGCCGGGCGCGGCCGAAGCGTATGAGGCGGTGCGGCTGGCGTTCGAGCTTGGCAAAGCGGTGCGGGAGATGCGGGAAGCACGCGGGTGGACTCAATCGCGGCTCGCTGAGGCGGCCGAGATGACCCAGCCCGCGATCGCACGGTTCGAGGCGGGTGGGACCGTTCCCACGATCCCCGTGCTTGAGCGGCTGGCCATCGCCTTGGACGCTGAACTGGTGGTCGCGCTGAACCCGAAGTCCGTCGCCTAGTCCGGTTTCCACGGAAGCTCGACCACCAGGCACGGCCCGCCCACGAACACCCCGGCGTCCACACCCAGTGCCTTGCCGCCCGCGTACTCGTGCGGACCATCGATCTCCACCGGCAGCCTGCCGACCTGGTCGGCGATGACGCTGTGCCCGTGCACGACCTGGCTCCCGCCGAGGGCGGCCAGCAGGTCGTCGGCCACCTGTTCCCCATGTGGCCCGCGGAACGCGTACCGGGTCGTCATCCGGCGCCAGACCTCCCACCAGTCGACGAGGTCGTCGGATCGCAGGACATCGGCGACGGCGGTGTTGATGGCGTCGATGTCCGGGCCCCAGTTGAGGTACTCGAGGGTGTCGGAGTGCATCAGCAGGTGGTCGCCGACGAGCGCGAGGACGGGCCGGTCGAGCAGCCACGACACGTGGTCGTCGGTGAGGGCCTCCTGGTCGCTCACCATGCCGCCGTTCATCTCCCAGCTGCGCGCGAAGCTGCGGGGGCCGAAGTCGGACGGGACCTCGGTGTCGCCGAACTTGTGCATGCCGAGCAGCAGGATCTCGTGGTTGCCGAGCAGCGTCTCGACCTTGCCGCCCGTTTTGTCCGCTTCCTCGGCGAGGCGGATGACCAGGTCGATGACGCCGATGCCGTCCGGGCCGCGGTCGACGAAATCGCCCAGGAACCACACGTGCGCGTCGCCGCCCGCCCAGGCGCCGGCGTCGTCGATGAGTCCCGCGGACCGGAGCGCGTCGAGAAGTTCGTCGCGGTGCCCGTGGACGTCACCGACGACGTACGTGCGCGGCACGGATCTTTCTTCCTGCACGGTCCGACGATAGGCGAGCCTCGCTCACGATGCGAAGATATCCGCTGATCATCCTTCTATGCCCGCCGGAAAGGGGTCCTTCGTCTGCCCCACCAGGTCGGCGATCGAGTCGATCACCCGGGTCGGGCGGAACGGGAACCGTTCGGCCGTGGCCCGGTCCGAGATGCCGGTGAGGACGAGGATCGTGCGCAGGCCCGCCTCAAGGCCGCTGAGCACGTCGGTGTCCATCCGGTCGCCGATCATGAGCGTGTTCTCCGAGTGCGCGCCGAGCGAGCGCAGGCCGGAACGCATCATCAGGGGGTTGGGCTTGCCCACGAAATACGGTGCGTGGCCGGTGGCCTTCTCGATCAGCGCGGCGACGGCGCCGGTGGCCGGGGTCAGCCCGTCGCGGCTGGGGCCGGAGGCGTCGGGGTTGGTCGCGATGAAGCGGGCACCCGCGACGATGAGCCGGATCGCGTGGGTGATCGCGGGGACGCTGTAGGTGCGGGTCTCGCCGAGGACCACGTAGTCCGGGTCGCGCTCGGTGAGGGTGTAGCCGATCTCGTGCAGCGCGGTGGTCAGCCCGGCCTCGCCGATGACGAACGCCGAACCGCCGGGGCGCTGGCTGTCGAGGAACTTCGCCGTGGCCAACGCGGACGTCCAGATCGACGACTCCGGCACGTCGAGCCCAGTGCGCAGCAGGCGGGCCCGCAGGTCACGCGGGGTGTAGATCGAGTTGTTGGTCAACACCAGGAACGGCGTCTCGTCCGCGGTGAGCTCGGCGATCACCGCGTCCGCGCCGGGGATGAGGTGCTCCTCGTGCACCAGCACCCCGTCCATGTCCATGAGGTACGTCCAGGGCCCGGTCATGCCGTGAGGCTACCCAGCCGGATCGGCCACGGCGGGGTGGACGCGGACCTCGGTCGCCTTCACCGCGAGGTAGACGCGAGATCCGGGCTCGAGTGTGAGTTCGGCGACTGCGCCCACGGTCAGGTCCGCGGCCAGGCCGGACACCCACGGTGGACCGCCCGCGACCCGGATCCGCACCACGTCGCCGTGGGGTTCCATCGCGGTCACCGACGCCTCGAACACGTTGCGCGGGCTGCCGTGGATCCGTTCCGTGTAGACCGCGACGTCGGCGGGCCGGAACACCGCGACTGCGGGCTCACCGCTGATCGCGGCGCCACCGGACCCCGCGATGAGGGCGCCGTCCGCAGTGCGCAGCCCGTCCGGGCAGGCGGTGCCCGCGACCAGGTCGAGCCCGGCGACGCGGGCGGTGAACGGGGTGCGCGGCCGGGACAGCACCTCGCGGGTCGGGCCCTGTTCGACCACCTTCCCGTCGGCGAGCACGACGATCCGGTCGGCGATGGCGAGCGCGTCGAGCGGGTCGTGGGTGACCAGCACGGCGGCGCGGTCGCGCAGGACCCGGCGGACCACACCGCGCAGAGCAGGGGCGGCGTCGACGTCGAGCGCGGCGAACGGCTCGTCGAGCAAGAGGAGCACCGGGTCGGCGGCGAGCGCCCTGGCCAGCGCGACCCGCTGCGCTTGACCGCCGGAGAGTCCGCGGGGGCTGCGGTCGGCGAGGTCCCCGGCGCCTACGTCGTCGAGCCACCGGCGGGCGGTGGTGTGGTCCTTGCCCTGCACGCGCGGTCCGAACTCGACGTTCGCCAGCGCGGTCAGGTGTGGGAAGAGCAGTGCCTCCTGGGCGAGCAGGCCGATGCCCCGACGGTGCGGCGGCACCCGCACGCCGCGCGCGGTGTCGGTCAGCGTCTTGTTGTCGACGGTGACCACGCCGGTATCGGGCCGGCGCAGGCCGGCGAGGACGTCGAGGAGGGTGGACTTGCCGGAGCCGTTGGGCCCGAGGACGGCGATCACCTCGCCCGGCTCGGTGCGCAGGTCCACTTGGAGCCGGAAATCCCCTTGGGTCACAACGAATTCCGCGCGCACCCCGGTCATGGCACCCGCTCCACAGCGCGCGGGCGGGCCACGACGATCACCGCGATAGCGACCAGGACGAGCAGCAGGGATACGGCGATCGCACCGTCCACATCGGTCTCCCCGAGCAGGTAGACCTGCAGCGGGAGCGTGCGGGTCACCCCTTCGAGGCTGCCCGCGAAAGTGATCGTGGCCCCGAACTCACCGAGGGCACGGGCGAAGGAAAGGACGACGCCGGAGCCGATGGCAGGCAGCAGGAGCGGCACGGTGACCCGGCGGAACACCGTCCACGGCCGCGCCCCGAGGGTCGCGGCGACGGCTTCGTAGCGCTCCCCCGCGGTCCGCAGCGCCCCTTCGAGCCCGACGACCAGGAACGGCATGGCCACAAAGGTCTGAGCGATGACGACGGCGGCGGTCGAATAGGGAACGCGGACTCCGAAGGCCAAGTCGAGCGCGTGACCGGCGAACCCGGAACGGCCGAGGAGATAAAGGAGTGCGAGCCCACCGACCACCGGCGGCAACACCAACGGCAACAACACCACCGCCCGCAACACCCGCACCCCGGGAACGCGCGCGCGCGCGAGCACGACGGCGAGGGGACCACCGAGGATCAAGCAGAGAACCGTGGAAATAGCCGCCGTCCGCAACGACAACTCAAGCGCCGCCAACGCCCCGGGGTTGGTGACATGCGAAACCCAATTCCGCAGATCCGCGCGAACAAGCAACCCGACCAACGGCAACACCACGACGGCCAAACCCGCCACCGCCGGAACCCACAGCACACCAGGAACCCGCGACGGCCCCCGGCCCGCTGCCCGGATCACGGCGCCGCCGGTGGATGGCTCGGTCATGGCGTGCCGAAACCGGCTTTGACCAGCTCGTTCTTACCGGTCTGGCTCAGCACCAGGTCGACGAAGCGGCGGGCGAGGGCTGCGTTGGGAGCCTGCTTGGTGAGCGCGATCGGATATTTGTTGACGGCCGCCGACGACTCCGGAAAGTCGATCGCGTCGACCTTTCCTGAGCGGGTGTCGGTGACGTAGACCAAGCCTGCGTCCGCCTCCCCCGCCGCGACCTTGGTCAGCACCGCCTTCACGTCCTGTTCCTCGCTCGCGGGCCGCAGGGCCGGGGCGACCTTCCGGGTCGCCGCGCCGCAGGGGACCTGGGGTGCGCAGACGACGACGGTCACGCCTGGGCGGGTCAGGTCGGCGAGGCCGGTGATCTTCGCCGGGTTGCCGCGCGGGACGGCGATGGTGAGGTGGTTGGTGGCGAACACCGCGGGACTTTCCAAGCGGTCGGCGACCCGAGCCACCGTCGCCTCGTCCGCGGCGGCGAAGACGTCGGCGTCGGCGCCGTTGGCGATCTGTTGGGCGAGCGCGGACGAGCCCGCGAAGTTGATTCGCACGTCGACGCCGGGGTTGTCGGCCTCGAATCGTTTCTCCATGGCGGTGAACGACTCGGTCAGTGAGGCCGCGGCGAACACGGTCACGGTCGTCTCAGCCGAGCCTGCGCTGGCGCCGCACCCCGCGAGCAGGACCGCCGCGACGAGCACGGGCTTGATCATGGCGTCTCCACGACTACTTGAGTGGCCTTGACGGACGCGACGGCCAGCACGCCGGGTTGGAGGCCGAGGTCCCGGACCGCCTCCGCGCTCATCAGCGACACCACCCGGTGCGGGCCGCACTGCATCTCCACCTGGGCCATGACCTTGTCGGCCACCACCTCGGTCACCAACCCGACGAACCGGTTGCGCGCCGACCGCCCACCGGCGGTGGGGTCGGGGATCTCGCGGGCCTGGGTGCGGGCGAACTCGGCGAGCACCGAGCCCTCCACGACCTTGCGCCCGGCCGCGTCGGAGTCCGCTCGAAGGTGTCCGGCGTCCACCCATCGGCGGACAGTGTCGTCACTGACGCCCAGCAGGCGGGCTGCTTCTGATAACCGAAAGTACGGCATGAACAGAGCTTAGTGGCCGCAGTCGCGTCTCGATAAGACAATTTTGCCCGCAATCGCGGTTGGACACCGGTCTGGCGGTCGTGCTCAGATAGCGGGCACATCAGCCCATTCGGTGAAATCGCGACTACCCTGGATCGGGTGACAGCGGTTGATCTGGGACTTCCGGCAATGCCCGGCACGTCGAGTGCGCCACGCCCGGACAACCCCGCGTTGATCGACCGGTTCGGCCGGGTCGCCGCGGACCTGCGGGTGTCGCTCACCGACCGCTGCAACCTGCGCTGCACCTACTGCATGCCCGCCGAAGGCCTCGCCTGGATGCCCGGCGGCGAGATGCTCGACGAGGACGAACTCGGCAGGCTGATCCGCATCGCCGTGGAGACCCTCGGCATCACCAACGTCCGGTTCACCGGCGGTGAGCCGACGCTGCGCAAAGGCATCGAGAAGATCATCTCCGCGACCGCCGCCCTCTCCCCCCGGCCGCGGATCTCGATGACCACCAACGGCATCGGGCTCGTGCGCCGCGCGCAGGCGCTGGTCGACGCCGGGCTCGACCGGATCAACGTCTCACTCGACACGCTGCGGCCCGAGCGGTTCCAGGAGATCACCCGCCGCGACCGGCTCTCCGACGTGCTCGACGGCCTCGCCGCGGCGCGCGACGCCGGGCTGACGCCGGTCAAGGTCAACGCGGTCCTGCTGCCCGGAATCAACGACGACGAAGCCGCCTCGCTGCTTCGGTACTGCGTAGACCACGGCTACCACCTGCGGTTTATCGAGCAGATGCCCCTCGACCCGCAGCACGGGTGGAAGCGCACACAGATGATCACCGCCGAGCGCATCCTCGAGATGCTTCGCGAAGAGTTCGAGCTAACCGAGAGCCCGAGCCCGCGCGGGGCGGCGCCCGCCGAGCGGTGGCTGGTCGACGGCGGGCCCGCCGAGGTCGGCGTCATCGCCTCGGTGACCCGGCCGTTCTGCGGCGACTGCGACCGCACCCGGCTCACCGCGGACGGCGCGCTGCGCTCGTGTCTGTTCAGCCAGACGGAGACCGACCTGCGCGGCCCGCTGCGGGCCGGGGCCGACGACGCGGAGATCGCCGACCTGTGGCGGGCGACGATGTGGGCCAAACTCGCTGGGCACCAGATCAACGACGCGGGCTTCGCGCAGCCGCTGCGGCCGATGAGCGCAATCGGGGGATGAACGTGACGACAGCGACGGTCCGGTACTTCGCCGGGGCGCGGGCAGCGGCGGGCGTGCCCGAGGAGATCCTCGGCTTCCCCGCCGGGGCCACGGTCGCCGACGTGCTGAACGAGCTGTCCGGCCGCCACGGCGAGGCGCTCTCCAGGGTGCTGTTGGCGTCGAGCTTCCTGCTCGACGGTGTCGCGGTGCGCGACCGAGCGATTCCGCTGAGCGACGGAACGGTGCTCGACGTGCTCCCGCCCTTCGCCGGCGGCTGAGTTCACCAACGGCCCAACACGCCGAATCGACGTGAGCCAAACCTCACCGAGCGTGAATTATCTCGGCCAGGACACGGAACCATAACGGCGAAACGTAACCCGCTGAACTGCGGATTCGCTGCCATCGAACCCCGTTTGCCCAGCGTTACTGTGACGACGGTCACTACGTGGGTGATTTCCGTATCCCCTCCCGGTTACGTACCGTCGCTTCTCGGCTGGCCCCGACCAGTCGCGCAGTACCCGGGAGTCCGTAGCGCCAAGTCCTGTCCGGCGGCCTCTCGGGAACCAACCCCGAGCGAAAGCGAACTTCCGGACAGGGGCGAGGGACCACGACGAAGCGCTTCGGCGCCGCAGGCGTGGCAGCCGGGTGAGAGCCCCGGCCGGGCCGAAGTCGGGCCCGCCCACAGCGACACCGCTCGCAGGCGCGGAGGAGAGACCCACATGTCCTACCTAGGCAAGCACCGCAAGCTGTCTACCGCCAAGCGCACCATCGCCCGCGTCATCGTCGCGGGCGTCGCGATCGGCGCCCCGATGGTCGCCGTCGCCGCCCCTGCCTCCGCCGACAGCGTCAACTGGGACGCAATCGCCCAGTGCGAGAGCGGCGGCAACTGGAGCATCAACACCGGCAACGGCTACTACGGCGGCCTGCAGTTCAGTGCCGGCACCTGGCGGGCGTACGGCGGGTCGGGCATGGCCCACCAGGCCTCCCGCGAGGAGCAGATCCGCGTCGCGGAGAACGTCCTCAAGGGCCAGGGCATCGGCGCGTGGCCGACCTGCGGCAAGCGGGCCGGTTCGACCGCCGCTGTCGCGAAGAAGCCCGCCGCCCCCAAGAAGGCCGCGACGAAGCCCGCTGCCCCCAAGGCCGCGCCCAAGGTGACCGCCCCCAAGGTCGCGGCCCCCGCCGCGCCGGTGGCGCTGTCGAAGTCGAACCCGGCGGGCGACTACACCGTCGTCGCGGGTGACACCCTGTCGCAGATCGCCAAGCAGCTGAACGTCACCGGCGGCTGGCAGGCCCTGCACGAGAAGAACAAGGACTACATCGGCGACCCCGACCTGATCCTCGTGGGTCAGAAGATCGCCACCAAGTAACCAGTTCGACGCCCCGCCACCCGGGGCCCCAGCTCCGGACCCTCCCCGCTACCCCCCGGCGGTGAGGGTCCGGTTCCATTTGAGCCAAGCACCGTCAGGGACAGTTGACCCACTCATCGGTGCCGTCAGTGAACAACTGGTGCTTCCAGATCGGCAACCGCGCCTTGACCTCATCCACCAAGTCAGCGCAAGCCACGAAAGCCTCCCGCCGATGCTCAGCGGCAACCGCACAAGCCAAAGCGACATCACCAATCGCCAGATCACCAATACGGTGGCTGACAGCGATCGCCCGCACGCCAGGACGCTTGGCGATATCGGCCGCCACCTCCGCGACGATGTCCTTGGCGTTGGGGTGCCCCTCATAGCTCAGACCCCGAACACCACGCCCATGGTCATGATCGCGGACAACCCCAGCGAACGTCACGACCGCCCCAGCCGCGGCATGCTCCACCAGAGCCGCGTGTTCCTCCACGCTGATCGTGGACTCGCTGATGTCGGCCCGCAGCACCTGCGCCATGGCATGCGCCTCAGCAGGCCGCGGGTGGTCGCCACCACGCAGTTGGTCAACGGCATGCGCCAGAACCGGCTCCAACACGCCGAGACCGTCCCGAACGCCACCGGATGACCCCGGCAGGTTCACCACGAGCGTGCGCCCGGCGACACCGGCCAAGCCGCGCGACAGCACCGCGGTCGGCACCTTGGGCAGTCCGGCGGCCCGGATCGCGTCGGCGAGGCCCGGGATCTCGTAGTCCAGGACCGCCCGCGTCGCCTCCGGGGTGCCGTCGGTCGGGGTGAGGCCCGTGCCGCCCGTGGTCACCACGACATCCACCCCGGCGGCCACAGCCGCCCGCAGGGCCGTCTCGATCGGGGCGCCGTCACGCACGACCACCGGGGCCGGGACGTCGAAGCCGCGGTCGCGCAGCCACGCGACGATGACCGGGCCGGTCTTGTCCTCATAAACCCCGGTGGCCGCCCTGTTGGACGCGGTGATGACGTGTGCGGTGCTCACGGCTGCTCCCCCCGGACCCAGGTGCCGCTCTTCCCGCCGTCCTTGCGTTCCACACGGACCGCGTCGAGCACAGCGGCCGGGTCGACGGCCTTGATCATGTCGTGCAAGGTGAGCCCGCAGACCGCGACGGCGGTGAGGGCCTCCATCTCGACGCCGGTGCGGTCGTTGGTCCGCACGGTCGCCGTGACCCGCACCTCCGACCCGTCGAGGTCGAAGTCCACCCGGACGCCGGAGATGGCGATCGGGTGGCACAGCGGCACCAGCTCGGAGGTCTTCTTCGCCGCCATGATCCCGGCGATCCGGGCCGTGGCCAGCGCGTCGCCCTTGGGCAGGCCGTCGCGGCGCAGCAGCGCGACTACTTCCTCGGTGGTTCTGACGACCCCGCTGGCCACCGCGGTGCGCGTGGTGACCTCCTTGGCGGAGACGTCGACCATCCGGGCCGCGCCACTGGCATCGACATGACTCAGTTCACCCACGACCCGATGCTAGTCCTCAGCCAGAGTGCGAGGTGCCCGCGGCTTTGCGCACAGCCTCGGCGACGGCGGAGGCGACCGCGGGGTCGAAGACGCTGGGGACGATGAACGAGGCGTTGAGCTTGTCGCCGTCCACCACGTCGGCGATGGCGTCGGCGGCGGCCAGCAGCATCGTGTCGGTGATGCCGCGGGCCTGGGCATCGAGCAGGCCGCGGAACACACCGGGGAAGGCCAGGACGTTGTTGATCTGGTTCGGGTAGTCCGAGCGGCCGGTCGCGACCACGGCGGCGTGTTTCTGCGCCTCCAGCGGGTCGATCTCCGGGTCGGGGTTGGCCAGTGCGAACACCACCGGGTCCGCGGCCATCGTCGCGACCTGGTCGGCGCCGAACAGGTTGGGGGCGGACACGCCGATGAACACGTCGGCCCCGACCAGCGCGTCGTGCAGGTTGCCGGTCCTGTTCTCCCGGTTGGTGTTGGCCGCGACCCACTTCAGGTTCTCGTCGGTGTCGCCGCGTCCGGAGTGGACGATGCCGTCGACGTCGACGGCGATGATGTCGGCGGGCCCGCGGCGCAGCAGCAGGCGGATGATCGCCGAGCCCGCTGCGCCGACCCCGCACACCACGATCTTGGTGTCGGCCATGTCCTTGCGCACCACGCGAAGCGCGTTGCGGAGCGCGGCGACGACGCAGATGGCGGTGCCATGCTGGTCGTCGTGGAAGACGGGGATGTCGAGCAGGTCGCGCAGCCGGGCCTCGATCTCGAAGCAGCGCGGCGCGGCGATGTCCTCGAGGTTGATGCCGCCGTAGACCGGCGCGATGAGCTGCACGGTCCGGATGATCTCCTCGGTGTCCTGGGTGTCGAGGCACACCGGCCAGGCGTCGACGCCCGCGAACTTCTTGAACAGCGCCGCCTTGCCCTCCATCACCGGCAGCGCGGCGGCGGGCCCGAGGTTGCCCAGGCCCAGCACGGCCGACCCGTCGGTGACCACGGCGACTGTGTTGCGCTTGATCGTCAGGCGGCGCGCGTCGTCCGGGTTGTCGGCGATGGCCTGGCAGATGCGGGCGACACCCGGGGTGTACGCGCGGGAGAGGTCGTCACGGTTGCGGAGCGCGACCTTCGCGTTGACCTCGATCTTGCCGCCGAGGTGCATGAGGAAGGTTCGGTCGGACACCTTGCGCACGACCACACCCGGCAGCACTTCCAGCGCCTCGGTGATGTCGCGGGCATGGTTGGCCGACACCGCGTTGCAGGTGATGTCGACGACGATCCGGTCGCTGTGCGACTCGACGACGTCGAACGCCGTGATGACGCCGCCGACCCGGCCGATGGCCCCCGCGAGATCCCCCGCCGCACTCGCCGAAGGGGGCGCCTCCACGCGGACGGTGATGGAGTAGCCGGGACCGGGGACTGGCATGCGGGGCTCCAAAGAAGACGGCGCTGTCTGGAAGTGGAGCGAGCCTAGCGCGGTGTCGTGGGCACAGCCGGTGTACCGGCGGGTAGTAGGCGCACGTCACGGGTGGCTCGGTACCGTTCGGTGTCGCGTCGAGGGGGAGAAGATGACATATCCAAAGCAGCCCGGCTTCCAGTACGGCCCACCTATGCCCTACGGGTACTGGGGTCCGAAACCACCGTCGAGGACCGGGGCTGCGATCTGCGCGGTGCTGTTCCTCGCCTGTGCCGTGGTCAGCGCCATCATCGCCATCGCCGGATGGTCGATGGACGGGGGCACCGGGGGAACCGGGGGAATCACCGCGGACACGCGCTTCGTGCCGAAGAACGTCGAACTCTTCGTGGCGACGATCGGCCAGCGGTTCGACCCGGAGAACATCGATCTCGGCTGGCCGTGGCCCCGCCTGGTGACCCTACTCATCGCGATCTTCGTCGCCGTGCTCGCGTTGGCCTTCGCGGCCGGAGCCGACGCCGCCCGATGGCTGCTCGCCATCATCGCCGCCCTGGTGACGCCGTACTACATCTACGTCCTCATCTACCTGTTCACCCACCACGCGGGTGAGGTGACGGCGATGGTGTTCGTGGCCCTGATCGTCTGGCTGGCCGCACTGGTGGTCGTCTTCCTGCCGCCGGTCAGCCGCGGAATGGTGAGCTACCAGCGCAAGTGGGCCGTGCACGTCCACGGACAGCACCAGCAGCCGGGCCCCTACGGTCAGCCCGGCCCCTACGGTCAGCAGCCGCAGTACTGATCCCCGGCAGTGCTGATCCCCGGCAGTGCCGCGAGCGCCGCCGGGTTCCACCAGGTCAGCGGGTCTTGTTGATCTCCGTGACCGGGTGCTGGTAGGGCACGGTCTCCAGCGGGAACGTGACGTCACCGTAGGGGGAGAGCGCCCCCTGCCGGTCCGAGGCGAGCTCACTGACCGGGTGCGAGCCGTGGTCGTCGTCCCCCGACCAGTGCGGGTCGACACGGTGGCTCTTGGCGGCCTTCGCCACGGCTCCTCCTAGGTGCTTGCGAACAGGTTTCGCGAGTACGGAGATTACCGGAAGGCCGGGCCGTATACCGTGGTCAGGGTGTCCAGCACCACGCTCATCGATTGGCTGCGCGCCCGGGACGACGAGGCGCTGGCGGAGGTGCTACGCCTGCGGCCCGACCTGGCCACACCCCGGCCCGCGGACACCACGGTGCTCGCCACCAGGGCCGGAACCCGCGCTTCGGTGGCCAGAGCGGCCGAAGGACTCGACACGTTCACCCTCGCCGTGCTCGACGCCCTGCTCGCGGCGGGCGCCGACAAACAGCCCGTCCCGCTCGACCGCCTGCTCGACGTGCCGCCCGAGCGACTCAGCGAAGCCGCGGACACGCTGCGCGGCATGATCCTGGCCTGGGGCCACGACGACGGGATCAGCCTGGTCCCCGCCGCCCGGGAGGCAGGCGGCCTCTACCCCGGCGGGCTTGGCCGGTCCTCACCGTCACTCACCGACGTCGACGTGACCGTGCTGCTGGCCGAGATCGAGGACGACGAGCGCAAGGTCGTCACCGCCCTCGCGCACGGGCAGCCCGTCGGGCGCACGAAGGACGCCGCGGAGATCCTTCCCCTCGCCGACGCACGAACGCCGATCCAGCGGCTACTTGCCCGCGGGTTGCTGGTGCGGGTGGACGCGCAGACCGTCGAGTTGCCCCGCGAGGTCGGGCTCGCCGTGCGCCGCGAACGCACCGGCGCCCTCACTGAGCCCGTCCTGCACACGACCGCGCACAAGCAGTCCACTGTGGACGCGACGGCGGCGAGTGAGACGCTCGAAGTGTTGCGGCACATGGAAGCCCTCATCCACATGTGGTCCGACGAACCGGCCGCGACGCTCAAGTCCGGCGGCCTGGGCGTGCGTGACGTGCGGCGGCTGACCAAGGCGCTCGACATCAGCGAGCGGCAGGCGACGCTGCTCGCGGAGCTGGCGTTCGGCGCGAGCCTGGTCGCCGAGACCGACACTGTGACCCCCGAGTGGGTGCCGACCAACCACGCCGACCTCTGGCTCGCCGCCTCCCCCGCCAACCGCTGGGCCACCCTCGCGGCGGCGTGGCTCGACCTGCCGCGGCTGCCCGGCCTCGGCGGCCTGCGCGACGGCAAGGAGAAGCTCCTCGCGCCGCTGTCGGAGGACCTGCGCCGCCCGGTCGCGCCGCTGGAACGCCTGCGAGTGCTGAACACGCTCGCCGACCTCAAGCCCGGCACCGGAATCGCCTCCCCCGACGAACTCGCGACCGTCCTCGCCTGGCACGCGCCCCGGCGCGGCGGCAGGCTGCGCGACGAGATCGTCCGCTGGACCCTGACCGAGGCCTCCGCGCTCGGGATCGTCGCGCTCGGCGCGGTCAGCGGACCGGGTCGGGCGCTGCTCGACGAAGGCGCCGCGGCCGCCGCCAAGCGGATGGCCGAGGCGATGCCCGAGCCGATCGACCACTTCCTGGTGCAGGCCGACCTGACCCTCGTCGCCCCCGGCGTGCTCGAACCGCACCTGGCCGCGCAGATCGGCGAGGTGGCCGACGTCGAGTCGTCGGGCAGCGCCACGGTCTACCGGGTGTCGGAGACGTCGATCCGGCGCGCCCTCGACATCGGCCGCATCGCCGCCGACCTGCATGAACTGTTCCGACTGCGGTCCCGGACGCCGATTCCGCAGGCCCTTACCTACCTGATCGACGACGTCGCCCGCAGGCACGGCAGGCTGCGCGGCGGCGCGGCGACGTCCTTCCTGCGCTGCGACGACCCGGCGCTGATCGCGGAGGTCGCCGCGCACCCGGCGGCGGCGGCGCTGCGGCTGCGCCGGATCGCGCCGACCGTGCTGATCAGCCCGCTGCCGCTGCTGGAGATCCTCGACGACCTGCGGGCCGCCGGGTTCGCGCCCGCGGCGGAGGACGTCGACGGCCAGGTCGTCGACCTGCGCCCCACCGGCAGGCGAGTGCAGACGACGACGAGGGCGTTGCGCAGGCCCGCGGGCCCGCGGGTGGCCGACCCGGAGCAGCTGGCCGACATCGTGCGCAGCATGCGCGCGGGCGACCGCGCCGCGGAGAGCAGGCGCAGCCGCCCGGTGTCGCCGAGTTCCGGCGGGGCGAACCTGGCTGAAGTGATGGCGCTGCTCAAAACGGCCATCCAGGACCGCAGCAAGGTGTGGATCGGCATGGTCGACGGCCACGGCAGCGCGGTCCAGCGCGTCCTGATCCCCGTCCGCCTGGGCGGCGGCGTAGTCGAGGGCCACGACCCCACCGGCGACGACCTGCACCGCCTCCCAGTCCACCGCATAACCAGCGCCGCCCTGGTCGAGGAATAACGCGAGTCCCCACCTCCCGAC
>JBOHSY010000287.1:0-10276 GCA_050733355.1 Gemmatimonadales bacterium
CAGAGAGAGACACGCAACGTTGTTACTCGCCGCCGTCGCCGCGTGAGTCGGCCTCGGCGCCTGCGGGAATGGCCACCCCAACGAGCCGGGCCCGGGGCCAAGCTTCGATTTCAGCGGCGACCTCATCGCCTTCCGCGGCGAGCGGGACGGGCCGCCGGAGATCTACCTCATGAGCCCTGATGGGGCGGATCTCATCAACATCACCAACCATGCCGCTGCCGACAGCGATGCCGACTGGTCGCCGGACGGCTCGACGATCGCGTTCTACTCCACCCGCTCGGGCAACGGGGACGTCTGGATCATGAACGCCGACGGCGCGGGCCCGGTCAACCTGACAAACCACACCCGGCGCGACGGCAACGACGAGGTCTACGTCATGAACGCCGGCGGGTCGAACCCGACCAACGTGACCAACCACCCGGTTCGCCTGACCACGCATCCCGCCGATGACGAGTTCCCGGCGTGGAGGCCGTGAGTGGGGAAGGAGGTCCTGCCATGAAGCGCCTGCTCGCGGTGGTAGCGCTCACGCTGTCGGGCCTCGTGAGCCCGGCGTGCGACGGCGACGGTCCGAGTGGTCCCGGCCCGGTGGCTGACCGCATCGCCTTCGCGAGCGAGCGGGACGGAAACCCCGAGATCTACGTGATGAACGCGGACGGCACCGACGCCGTCAGGCTGACCAACAACCCCGATGAGGACACCGACCCTGCCTGGTCACCCGACGGCCGGGAGCTCGCGTTCACGCGCGAGGGCGCCGCCGACGGCGAGATCTACGTCATGAACGCCGACGGCACCGGAGCCGTGAGCCTGACCAACGCGGCCGGGTTCGATTACGAGGCGGCGTGGTCGCCCGACGGCACGAAGCTCGCCTTCGTGAGCGAGCGGGACGGAAACCCCGAGATCTATGTGATGAACGCCGACGGGACGGGCGCTATCAACCTCACCAACGATCCGCAACTCGATTTTGCCCCTGCGTGGTCGCCGGACGGGTCGAGGATCACGTTCGTCAGAATAGTGGGGGCCGGGGGCGAGATCTACGTCATGAACGCTAACGGCACCGGTCCCACCAACCTTACGAACCATGCCGCCCCCGACAACCACCCGGCGTGGTCGCCGGACGGCACCAGGATCGCCTTCGCCAGCAATCGCGACGGAACCAACGTCGAGATCTACGTGATGAATGCCGACGGGAGCGGTGTCACCCAGGTCACCAACGATCCGGCGACGCTCGACGCGTTCGACACCAGGCCCGCATGGTCTCCCGATGGCTCGCTCATGGCGTTCGACACCGACCGCGACGGGGACCGGGAGATCTACGTGATGAACGCCGACGGCTCCGGCATGACCCGGCTCACCAGCGAGCCGGGCCAGGACCGCGCACCGGTCTGGTCGCCGTGAGAAGGCGGTCATCCGGAGTCGTGTAGGACCACCAGGTCGAGCTGGCGAAGGCGTTCGGGGTCGGCGACCAGGTCGATCGCGACGATCTTCCCGCGCGCGATCGTGAGGCCGAACACGACGCGCGGCCGTCCGCCCGGAGCCCACACCAGTCCAACCGCTCCGTTCACCAGCGCCGGTTGTGCAGCCCGGGCACGCCCCGAGAAGGTGCCGGCCACGGCCGCCGCACCGCGGACCTCCCCCGGTGCGCCCGCCTGCACCGCTGCGCGGTCGGCCCGGAGCACGACGTCCGGGTCGAGCACCGCGAGCAGCGCATCGAAGTCACCGCCGCGCGAGGGAGAGGGAAATCTCCCCTTGCTCCTGCGTCGCTGGGTTGACGGATCGGCGGCCGGGGGAGACGTTCATGCGAAGGGTCGCATGAACGTGCACGCGGAGGCAGGGAATGGAGCTCGAGCGGTCGGTGGGCCTCAAGGCCGATGGCAGCGTCTGGCTCCCGGAGCGGCGCACGGCCATCCGCTCGATCCTGCTCAAGCTCGCCGCGATGGGCGTCCCGATTCCGGTGGATACCGGCGACCAGGACGTGCTCCACCTGGCGGGCGACCTCTTCGCCCGCTACCGGGAGCAGACCCGGCTCCTCTCCGAGCACCTCTGCCCCGCCGACCAGCGCGTCCAGGATTACCTCAACGGGCTCTTGTCGCCCGCCGCCTTCCCCGACCCCGTCCGCCTCCCCGGCGAGACGCTCATCCTCGATCACTACGGGCTCGCGCGCGAGCTTTCCTTACCGGTCGACGCCGATGTCTGGCGCAACGAGCTGGTCTCGAGCTATCGCCTCGACAACGGCGTGCTCCACAACCCGATCAACGATCGCCGCACGACCCGGGGCGTGTTCCATGTGGCCGAGGGGGCCCTGCCGATCCCCAGCGACAAGCTGCGGGTGCCGCTGTTCGCCTACCTCCGGCTGCTCCAGGAGGCGCTCCGGCCTCCCGCCCATCTCCTGCGCCTGCCGTTCACCGCCAACTGGGCGGAGCCGGTCGAGACCATGGTCTCGCTGCTGCTGCGGCCGCTCGTCTGCCCGGCGGTCCCGGGCGTGTCGCCCGAAAAGCGGATGGAGGTGCGGTTCTTCGCGCCCGGCGGGCTGGTCTCGAACCTGGACTTCGTGGAGAGCATCTTCGGCAACGCCGGCGATCCCTACCTCCCGGCCAACGACGCCGCGCTCGACGTGGACGGCTGGACCGGCACGAGCGGCTGTGTGATCCTGGCGCCGCACCTCACCCGCCTCCGGAAGATCGACCTCGGTCTGCCGCACGTGAGCCGGGCGACCGAGACCGAGCGCGCCGCGGGAATGTGCTGGGCGGACGAGAGCGAGCTCTACAACAACGGCAGCCCGTTCAAGGTCACGTCGCGCGGCATGGACGGGGTGATGGTGACGATCCTCGCCGACAACTACTTCGGGTACTGCAAGAAGGAGGTCAAGACCCAGATCGGCTATAGCGCGAACCTCTTCGGCCTGGCGGAGGAGGAGCACGCGGGCGGAGCGCTGGCGTTCGCGACCTTCAACCTGGGCGACCGCTTCGTGCCGGATCTCGTGCGGATCGTGAGTGCCGGCCACCGGTTCTCGGAGGTGCTCGCGCTGGTGGGGCAGCGTGCGAAGTTCCACGACTCGGGCTACGCGACCGACGCGATCCATCCCGAGATCCACTACATGCCGGAGGACATGGAGATCGACGTCCAGCGCCAGGACATCAAGTGGACGAGGAGCGGCAGGGAGCAGCACCTCAAGCTCCTGCCGGGCCGGATCTACATCCACCCGAGCGGCTACAAGATCCGCATGGCCAGGCACCATGCGGCGCCGAGCTGGCGGCTGATCGGGACCGTGCCGGAGGGCGCGTTCTGCCATAAGCCCTGCACGGTCTCGGGGGGTGGAAAGTCGGAGATCAGCAAGAGCCTCGTGGACGCGGTGCTGCCCGGGTCGTTCCACGTGCGGAGCTTCGACGACGACATGGCGCTGGTTCAGGCGATCTTCGACCGGGACTACGACGACGCGCGCCTGGCCGAGCCTCGCGCGGGCGACGGACGCGGGCCGTCGCGGTCGATCCTGTCCCCGGATCGCTCGCTCGGCTCGGTGGTCAAGCTGCTCACGCCCAACCCCGCGGAGTTCACCCCGGAGTACAACACCTGGCTCGAGAGCATCCCGAACCACGTGCGCGCGCTGGTGTTCGTGATCAAGCGCTTCTACCGGCCGGAGTGGGGCGAGCATTGGCGCGAGCACTTCAGCGTGGACATCATCAACGGCGCACCGGGACACGAGCTGAAGTACGGGGGGCGGCGGCTCGTCGCCAACTACCTTCGGATCGGCCGCGAGGAGAACGGCGCCTGGCGGACGTACAAGCTGAGGCAGGACTTCGTCGCGGCCGACAAGGTGCAGATGGAGGACGACATCACCGCGTCGGTGGTGGTTCCGGCGCGCCGCCTCGCCGGCCTCCCCGGCGAGTACGACGGCCATCCGAGCCTGAAGCTGGCGCAGAACTGCGAGTTCAGGCTGTTCCAGCGCCCCGACGACGCGATCCACCCCGGCTTCGACCGCCAGACCGAAGAGGACATGGCGCGCCCCGGTCTCTTCTGCTCCAACTTCGAGCCGCTCACCCGGGACGACGCTCGGCGCATCTTCGAGGAGGTAGCGGTACACGACGCCTTCACCCCGCCGATGCGCGACCACGTGGCGAGAAACGCGGCGCGTACCGACGGCGGGTATTCGATCTGCTCGGCCGAGCCGCGGATCATCGACGGCAAGCGCACGAAGAACCCCCGCTACCTCCAGGTGCGGCCCGACGTCGCCCACCCGCTCGATCGGTACGTCGCCGAGATGGGCGCGAGGCTGTACCGCCGGCTGCCGTTGCACAAGCCGGTGCTGTTCCCGGTGATCAGCGTGCTCTCCGGCCGCCGGAACCACCCGCCCGGCGACGGCATTCGGCCGCTCTGCGTGTACGGCCCCATCCACTACCAGGAGCTGCCCGAGCTGTTCATGGACTACGTGTGCTCGCTGACGGGAACGTCGCCCAGCACCACGGCCGCCGGCTCGGAGGGCGCCCTCACCAAGGGGCCGTTCAACGCGCTCGCGGCGACGGCGGATCTGAACAACGCGCTGGTCGCGATGCTGCTCACCGGCTACGCCGGCTTCAGCTCGGCGGCGGGCTTCATCGGCCCGCGCTATCGCGTGGACCACGACATCAGCCTGTTGATTCCCGAGATCTGGTGCCGGCTGTTCCCCTACGAGCGTGACCCGAAGCGGCTGATCGAGGCCGGACACCTGGAGAAGCTCGAGGACTACGAGCTCGCCGGAAAGAAGGTGCTCGCGAGCCGGCTCGGCTGGCGGATCACGGCCAAGTTCGTGCACACCTTCTTCGGACGGGTGTTCGACAACCCTACCGCGGTGTTCACCGAGGAGATCCTCAAGCCCGAGATCCAGGATCCGGCGGTGTTCGCCGACGGGGTGGACAACATCGTGGAGGCGCAGCAGCGGGTTGCGGACGCGTACTTCGCGGACGGCACCATCGAGGACGCGTGCCCGCCGCTCAAGGCGCTGCTCCACATCATGGCGCACGGGCACTGCGAGGGGAAAGACGCGCACCACCCGGAGATCCGGGCACTCTTCACCCGCGAGGCGCTGCTCGCGAGCGACTGGTACCGGGAGCGCCTCCTGATCAGGCAGAAGCGGGACGTGACGCTCTGGGAGCGTCACGTGCGGAGCCTGGCCGACTTCCTGTCGCGCGCCGGCCACCGCGAAGAGGCGGAGCGGCTCGGCGTCGCGGGACGACTCGAGCACGCGCGCGCCGAGCTCGAGCGGGTGAGCGCCGCCGACTATCCGACGACGCTCGTGGGCACGATCGGGGCCGATCCGATCCACCGCCCGTCGCGTCCGGCCGATGACGCGCAAGGTGCAACGGCGGAAGCGCGTCGGGGCTCCAGGTCGGGGGTGCCGCTGGCGGCATCGCCGAAGTGACTGCCGCAGGGATCCCGACGGCGCCACATGGTGAGCTTCGCGCTGCGGCTCGACACTCGGCTCGTGGGCCTTCAGGCGGCGAGCCAGCCGCCCACCTACGACGCGTATCAGGAATTCCTGCCTGGCGACGCTGCCCAGTTCCGGGCGGGGTGGATCTACGCGGATCGGCCTGGCTCCACTGGTGGCAGCACGATTCGGCGTTCGAGGAGCTGCGCGATTATCCGTCGCTGGCGGCCCACCTCCGACTGCTGCAGCTTTCGGGTTCCGCCACCAGCGGGGACTCCGTGGCTGCTGCGCCTGCGGCGCTGGCCGACCCTCTCCGGGACCGATATACGCTCGAGCGTGAGCTCGGCCGGGGAAGCATGGCCGTGGTCTTCCTGGCTCGCGACCTCCGGCACCAGCGGCTTCGGAGCAATCCCCGGTTCCAGGAGCTGGTGCGCGCGCCCGGGTGACGTTGATCCGGTTCGCCCTGCCGCGACCGGCGGAGCGTTGAGCGTCAGGAGCCCGAAGCACGTCAGCGCCGAGTGTGACTGACCGCTTCCGGTTCGTACCCAAACCGCGGGTCTCGTGCGGTTCGCGCTCTTGGCTTCCCCGTCCTTCTTCCCGTGGCCACCGCCTAACTGAGTAACGGGAATGCCCGAATCCTGGCCCTGCTCCCGATCAGGCGGTGTGACCCTGGCTCTGGCGGGGGATGTCATGCTCGGCCGGCTGGTGAACGACATCATCCTGCGCTGCGGCGCCGACTACCCCTGGGGCGACGTGCTGCCGCTGATCCGGTCCTCCGACCTCTTCCTCGTAAATCTGGAGTGCGCACTGACGGCGCAGGCGAACCGCTGGTTCGGCGCCGAGCCCAAGCCGTTCCACTTCCGAGCCGAGCCCAGCGCGGTCGAAACCCTTCGGCTCGCCGGAGTGGATTTCGTCTCGCTGGCCAACAACCACATCGGTGACTTCGGGCCGGAAGGGCTGCTCGAGACCATCGGGGTGCTCGACCGGGCCGGGATCGCCCACGCGGGCGCCGGGCCGACGGCGGCTGCGGCCTGCGCGCCCGCCCGGCTCATCGCCAAGGGATGCGCAGTCAGTGTAGTTGCGTTCGCGGATCATCCGGAGGAATGGGCCGCGTGGGACACCACGCCGGGGTTGAACTACGCCCCCGTCTCGCTGTCGCCGGCTGATCTGGAGTACGTCGAGTCCGTCCTCACCGACGCGCGGAAGCAGGCCGATCTCCTGATCTGCTCCTACCACTGGGGGCCCAACATGTGCCCGCGTCCCGCGGTGGAGTTCCGCGAGTTTGCCCATCGCCTGATCGGGGCGGGCGTGGACGTCTTCTGGGGACACAGCGCCCACGTGGTCCAGGCAATCGAGGTGGTCGACGGCAGGCTCATCCTCTACGACACCGGCGATTTTCTGGACGACTACGCCACGGATCCCAGGCTCCGGAACGATCTCTCCGCGCTCTTCCTGCTCCGGCTCGGCCCGGCGGGAGGAGGGCGTCTGGATCTCGTGCCGGTACACATTGCGAGCGGACAAGTCCGGCTGGCCCAGGGAGCCGACCATGACTGGATCGTCCGGCGGATCGTGGAGCTCTCGGCCGAATTCGGGACCGAGCTCGCCGCCGGCCCCGACGGGGTGAGCCTCGAGCTCGACGCAGTATGAGGGCGGGAAGCCGGGAGCGCTGCCGGCAGGGCCACGACGGCGCCATGGAGCTGATCGTTGCCCCCCTTCGCCGCCGCGCCGGAGCGCCTAAGTCCGGGCCGGGACGGCAGGTATCCCTTGACGCCGCGGGTGGAGTTGACTTTGCTACTACTCACTTCGCATAGCAATGGCAATGCCGGCGCGCCGGCGCGTGACGGACTACCCCGTAAGGAACCGACCGATGAGGGGGTGCCATGCGTACAATCGCGGTCGTCAACCAGAAGGGCGGGTGCGGCAAGACAATCACTTCGATCAATCTGTCGGCCTTTCTCGCACTCGCGGGACGACGGGTGTTGCTGGTGGACATGGACCCGCAGGGTCACTCGACCTTGGGTCTGTCCGTCGGCGAAGTCGCTCCCACCCGAACGATGTACGATCTGTTCCGGGTCAAGACCGGCGGACCCGAGACCACGATCGCCGATGTCGTGCGGCCGGTGGGCGAGAATTTCGATCTGGCGCCCGCCGATATCCTCCTGAGCACCATCCCCGAGACGCTCGCCGGGGTCCCCGGTCGGGAGAACGTCCTTACCTGGGCCTTCGCCCATCTCGATGACCGCTACGACTACGTCATCGTCGATTGCCCGCCGAGCGTCGGTCTCCTCACGTTCAACGCACTCAAGGCCTGCACCGAAGCGCTCATCCCGATGGATCCGAGCTTCTTCTCGCTGCAAGGAATCGGGAAACTGCTCGAGACCTTCGAGATGCTGGAGCGAGCGACGGGCCACCGGATCTCGGCCCGCGTGCTCGTCACCCTGTATTCCGGTCGCTCACCTTTCGTGAAGGCCGTCGTGGACGATGTCCAGCGGCACCTCGCCGGCCGGTACTTCGAGACCGTCGTTCGTTACAGCATCAAGCTGGCCGAGGCGGCGAGCCACGGTGTGCCGATCACCCGGTACGCCAGGGAGTCGGCGGGGTTCGAGGACTATCGGGCTCTGGCCAACGAGGTCCTGCTGCAGGAAGCCGCGATCGCCGCCGTCGCGCATGCCGGGATCGCGACGGCGCCGGCGGTGACCCCCGAGGGAGTCGTGTTCACGGTCGAGGCGCCGGATGCCGTGCAGGTTCAGCTCGCGGGCGATTTCAACAACTGGAGGCCCGAGGAAACCGAGATGGAACCGGTGGGTCGGGTCTGGAAGAAGATGTTGAAGCTGACACCGGGTCGTTACCGGTATCGCTATGTGATCGACGGACAGTGGTGTACCGATCCAATGAACGCGGCAGTCGAACCGAGCCCGTTCAGCGGGGACGACTCGCTCCTCGTGCTCGAGGAGCCGGAGCCCGCCGCATCGCTGCTTGCCGAGGCGGACGCCGATGGAGCAGCCTAGGCCTGGGGGCGCAGGCCCGCCGGGTGTCGGCCCATCGGATCGGCCGCTGGGCCGGGGGCTGGAGCAGGTCGCGCGCGTATTTCTGTCGCAGGAGGCCGCCGAAAGGGGCGCCGACCCCGGCGGTGTCCGGCGGCCGGGGCGACCGCTCCCTCGGGAAGAGTCAGCCGCGAGCGCCGTGCTGCTTCGGCCGGCAGCTCGGGCCACCCGGGAGCAGGTCGCGGCGGCCGTGAGCGAATTCGTGGCAGCGTTGGAGGACGGCCTCCGGGAAATCGACGCCGGGCTCGCCTGTGCGCCGTGCGGCGAGATCGATCTCCTCGCCCTCGATCGAGCGAACCAGCTCACGATCATCGACTTCGACACGACCTCGAGCGACGAGCTCCTGATTCGCGGGCTCGGTCACGTCGACTGGGTCGTTCGGAACGTGCCGAACGTTCGCCGCATGTATCGAGGGCAGGCGATCAACTTCTCCCTGCAACCCAGGCTCGTTCTGCTCGCCCCACAGTTTTCCCCCACGGTGCGCTGCGCGGCACGTCCGATCACGCAGCTGCAGATCGACTGGGTTCGGTATCACTTCGTGGAAACGCCCGGCCGGGCCGGGATCTTTTTCGAACGCCTCTCGGCAGAGTGAGCCGACGGCCGGGCGAAGCTCTGCCGTCACGGTCTCCACGCCGGGAACTCGTCGTCGGCGGCATGCGTGGTCAGCCGCACCGGATTGGTGCCGTCCAGCTGGATCGAGTAGATCTCCCAGTTCCCGTCACGGTCGGTGTCGAAGATCAGCCGCGCCCCGTCGCTCCTCCACGACGACGCAAAGTCGTCCGCCGGGTGGTTGGTCACGTTGGTCGGGTTCGACCCGTCGGCGTTCATGACGTAGACCTCCTGGTTGCCGTCGCGGTCGGTCACAAACGCGATCCTGGAGCCGTCCGGCGACCAGGTCCCCGCCGGCGAGCAATCGAAGGCGGCGTGGTTCGTCAGGTTGATGGGGTTCGCGCCGTCGGCGTCCATCACCCAGATGTCCCCGTTGCCCGAGCGGTCGGAGAAGAATGCGATCTTCGAGCAGTTCGGCGACCAGACCGGCTCGTCGTCTATCGCGGGATCGTTCGTGACCCGGACCACGTTCGTGCCGTCGGCGTTCATCACGTAGATGTCGTCGTTGCCGTCCCGCTCGCTCCGGAACGCGATCTTGCTGCCGTCCGAACACCAGTTCGGGCGCCTGTCCACGGCCGGATGGTTGGTCAGTCGGTTGACGCCGGTGCCGTCCACGTTCATCACGTAGATCTCGATGTTCCCGTCCCGGTCCGAAGCGAAGGCGATCCTGGAGCCGTCGGGTGACCAGTTGGCATCACTGTCCGTCGCGGCGTTGTTGGTGATGTTGATGAGATCCGCCCCGTCGGGAGTCATGAGGTAGATCTCCGGCGGCCCGTCCCGCTCGCTCCGGAAGGCGATGAGGTCGCCGCTGAAATCGAAGCCTGGTCCCGGATCGTTGGGGTCGCCATTCCCGCAGGCGCCGAGGCCGACCGATACGGCGACGGCGCGGAGGAGTGCGGTCACCGGTGTCGCTGTGCAGTTGTGTGGCATGAGTGTCCTCCGCTGATCGCAGGTTACGCTGGCCCGCCCGGCCGTCGGGTGAGCGGCCGTCGACGATCCATGGCGTGAGGGAGAACGCATTTTGCAGCCGTAACCGGCCATCGGCCGCTGGAGACGGCGCCCGGGCCGAGCGTCCGGGCGGGGTTAGAGGAGATGTTACCGGGGCACGGGGGTACACGACGGAAGAGAAGGTGATCTCGCGGAACGGGCAGTTCCGGTGGCTGGTCGAGCCCGCCGTAGACGGCGACGCGACGAGTGGCCATGATCGCTCTACGAAGTGTTCGGG
>JBOHSY010000288.1:0-2731 GCA_050733355.1 Gemmatimonadales bacterium
CCTTGGTGATGCCCAGCAGCACCGGCTCCGCCTGCGCCGGATCGTTCTTCCGCTTGATGATGCGCTCGTTCTCGTCGCGGAACGTCTGCTTGTCCACCGTCTCCCCCTCGAGGAAGTCGGTGTCGCCCGGATCGGTCACGCGCACCTTCTGGAGCATCTGCCGCACGATCGTGCCGATGTGTTTATCGCTGATCCGCACGCCCTGCAGCCGGTACACCTCCTGCACCTCGTTCAGCAGATACTCCTGCACCGCACGCGGCCCCTTGATGAGCAGGATGTCGTGCGGATTCACCGGGCCTTCGGTGAGGCGGTCGCCCGCGCGCACCCGGTCGCCCTCGTGCACTCGGAGGTGCTTGCCCGCCGGCACCTCGTAGAGCTGCGCCTCCACCGCGTCCTCGTCGTCACTCTGCGGCCCCGCCGGGTACACGTAGATCTCGCGCTTGCCGCGCTTGATCTCGCCGAACTTCACGCTGCCGTCCACCTCGGAGATGGTGGCCGGATCCTTCGGCCGGCGGGCCTCGAACAGCTCCGCCACCCGGGGCAGGCCGCCCGTGATGTCGCGGGTCTTGTACGCCTGCCGCGGAATGTTGGTGACCGTGATGCCCTTGGACACCTTCACCGGCGGCGAGAGGAAGACCGTCTTGTCCTTGCTCTCCTTCTTGCTCTTGCTCGGCCAGGCCTCGTTGATCGGGCGCTCCTCCACGTGGTACCTGGTGCTCCACGGGTTGGCCTCGTCCGGGATATCCAGCGCCCGGCTCGCCGGATGGGTGGGCGAGCCCAGGATGATGCGGCTTCCCTCCGCCAGGGTGTACTCCTGCGGGTCCTTCCGGTTACTCTGGTACACCAGCACGCTCGGATGGAGCTCGCGATCCGGATCGGCCATGACCACGACCGAGCGGAGGCCGGTGCCCTCGTCCAGCTCCTCGCGAAGAGTCATGCCCGGCACGAGGTCCTTCCACCGGAGCTCGCCCTCGACCTTGATGATGCTCGGGTCGTTGTACGGGTCCCAGGTGTACAGGATGGTGCCGCGCTCCTGGCCCGGGCTCGAGAACCGCGGATCCGCGCGGAGCACCTTGTCGTGCTCGCGAACCTGGAGGATGGCGCCCTCCGGGACCGGGAAGCGGTTGATGACCCGCTTGGCGTCCTTCGCGTCCACGACGAGGATGCCTTCCTTCTGTTCCTCACTCGCCGACTCGTCCTCGCGGGTGAGCACGACCCGGTTCATGCCCTGGGTGCCGTCCTCGTACTCGACGGTCACGTCGGCGTACTCCAGGCCGTCGGTGTACTTCACGAGTCCGTCCGACCGCGCCCGCCGCTCCGCTTCCTCCGCGATGCGCGACGACGTGCCGCCGATGTGGAAGGTGCGCAGCGTCAGCTGCGTTCCCGGCTCGCCGATCGACTGCGCGGCGAGGATCCCGACGGCCTCGCCCATGTCCACCATCTCCATGGTGGCCAGGTTGCGGCCGTAGCACATCCGGCAGACGCCGCGGCGGGCCTCGCAGGTAAGCACGCTCCGGATCTTGACCTTCTCGATCCCGGCGTCCTCCACCGCGTCGGCGACCTCCTCCTCGATCAGCTGGCCGGCCTGCACCAGCAGCCGGGGATCACCGTGCTCGTCGAGCTCGTGGGGGTCGACGATGTCCTCCGACGCCACGCTCCCGACCAGCCGCTCCTTCAGCGGCTCGATGATGTCCTCGCCCTCCTTCAGAGCGGACACCTCGAGGCCCAGGATCGTGCCGCAGTCCTCCTCGGTGACCGTGACGTCCTGCGCCACGTCCACCAGCCGCCGGGTGAGGTAGCCGGCGTCGGCCGTCTTGAGCGCCGTGTCGGCCAGGCCCTTCCGCGCGCCGTGGGTCGAGATGAAGTACTCGAGCACCGAGAGCCCCTCGCGGAAGTTCGACTTGATCGGACTCTCGATGATCTCGCCAATGCCGCCGGTGAGCTTCTTCTGCGGCTTGGCCATCAGGCCGCGCATGCCCGCGAGCTGCCGGATCTGGTCCCGGCTGCCGCGCGAGCCCGAGTCGAACATCATGAACACCGGGTTGAACCCGCCGCGGCTCTGGCGCATGAAGTTCACCATCGCCTCCGCCACGTCGTTGTTCGCGTGCGTCCACGCGTCGATCACCTTGTTGTACCGCTCGCCGAAGGTGATCTGGCCGGTGTTGTAGGCCTTCTGGAACCGCTTGACCCGGTCGTCGGCCTCCTTGAGCAGCTCGGTCTTCTCCGCCGGGATCTCGAGGTCCTCGATGCCGATGGAGACGCCGCCCCGGGTGGCGAAGCCGAACCCGAACTCCTTGAGCCGGTCGAGGAACCCGACCGTCTCCGCCAGCCCTGCGCGCCGGTAGCTCTCCAGCACCGTCTGCGACAGCTCCTTCTTCTTCATGAGCTTGTCCTGGAACCCGAGCTCGGCCACCACCTTCCGCGGCAGGATGCTGTTGAACAGCACCCGGCCCACCGTGGTCCGGAGCCAGCGCGGCTGATTGTCCTCGGCCTCGCGGGGCGGGGTGTACCAGAAGCAGATCGCGGTGTGGTACGTGACCGCGCCCGCGAGGAGCGCCATCTCGAGCTCCGCCAGCGTGCCGTAGTACTTCGCGTCCCTCCACAGCCGCTGGCGGGCCTCTTCCTGCTTGCCCCCGCCCGCCCGGCGCATGTCCTCCTCGAACCCGCTCGGCAGCTTGGTGAGGAAGTAGCAGCCCAGCACCATGTCCTGGCTGGGCTCCGCCACCGGCCG
>JBOHSY010000289.1:0-3521 GCA_050733355.1 Gemmatimonadales bacterium
CACCGGCACGCCCCGTTCGCGGAGCAGGAGCGTGGCCGCGACGCCGCTCCGGGCCAGCCCCACCACGGCCACCAGCCGCCCGCTGGCCCGCCACTCCTCGATCATCAGCGCACCTTGAGCGTCGACAGTGCGAGCAGCGCGCACAGCAGGCCCAGGATGTAGAACCGGGTCACGACCGTGGTTTCGGCCCAGCCCAGCTTCTCGAAGTGATGGTGCAGCGGGGCCATGCGGAAGACGCGGTGCGCGTCCGCGTATTCCTTCCCCCGGGTGCGCTTGAACCACTTGTAGGTGCCGGTCTGCGCCATCACCGACAGCGCCTCCGCGACGAACACGCCGCCGATCAGCAGCAGCAGAAACTCGGCCTTGAGCAGGATCGCCACGGTGCCCAGCGCCCCGCCGATCGCGAGGCTGCCGGTGTCGCCCATGAACACCTCGGCCGGGTGCGCGTTGAACCAGAGGAACCCGATGGTGCCGCCCATGAGCGCGGCGCAGAACACGGTCAGCTCCCCGGCGCCGGGAAGGTAGAACAGGTTGAGGTAGGTCGTGGTGTCCACCCGCCCGAAGAGGTACGCGAAGACGGCGAAGCCGAACGCGGCGATGCCCGCCAGGCCGGTCGCCAGGCCGTCGAGTCCGTCGGTGAGGTTCACCGCATTGCTGGTGCCCGTGATCACCAGCGTCACGAAGACCACGAACAGCCACGGCGCGAAGTTGACGACGAGGTACTTGAAGAACGGGAGCGTCGTGGCGGTGGGCGGAATGGTGTCGGGCGGCACGACGGGCCAGGCGAGCAGCAGGAGACCGAGCAGCACTCCGAAGGTGCACTGGCCGATCAGTTTGTACTTGGCCACGAGCCCGCGCGACTTGCCCTGCACGATCTTGAGATAGTCGTCGATGAAGCCGATGCATCCCATCCAGAGGGTGGAGATCATCGCGACCAGCACGAAGCGGTTGGTGAGCGGCGCCCAGAGCAGCGTGGGCACGATGGTGGCGAGCAGGATGATGAGCCCGCCCATGGTCGGCGTGCCGCGCTTGGACTGATGGCTGGCCGGACCCTCCGCGCGGACCACCTGCCCCACCTTGCGCGCGCGGAGCCGGGCGATGATCGGCGGACCAGCCACGAAGGCAAGCAACAGTGCCGTGACCGTGGCGCCGGCTGCGCGAAACGAGATGTAGTTGAAGAGATTGAAGACGATGAAGTGCTTGCCGAGCGGTGCCAGCAGGTGATAAAGCATCAGACCTCGGTCAGGACCGGTGGGCGCGGGCGAGGAGGTGCGGAAGTATACGTTCGAGCGCCACCCCGCGGGATGCCTTCAGCACGACGACCTCATCGCCCTCGAGCCGCGCCGCCACGAGCGGGCCGATCGCGTCGGCGTCGGCCGCCGTGATCAGGCGCGGGCCGAGCGCTGCGGCGTGCGGGGCCAGCGCGGGCACGAAGTCGCCAACGGCCGCGAGCAGATCGGGGGCCAGCGCCACCAGCGCCTCGGCCATGCGTGCGTGGAGCCGCGGCGCCTCGGCACCGAGCTCGCGCATCGACCCCGCCACGAACACCAGCCGGCGCCCACGCCGGAGCTCGCGCGCCGTCGCGATCGCGGCCAGGAACGACGGCGGGTTCGCGTTGTAGCAGTCGTTCAGGATGGTGAGCCGGCCCTCCTGGCGGAGCTCGCTCCGCCCGCCCGGAAAGACCAGCGTCTCGAAGGCGCGCGCGCACGCGTCGAGGTCGAGCCCGAGCTCCTCGGCCACGATCCAGGCGAGCAGCGCGTTGGCCGCGAGCTGGCGGCCGGGGTAGGGAATGGTGAAGCGCCGGCCGCCCAGGTCGATCGTGGGGCGCCCCTGTTCATCGGTCTCGACCCGCGCTTCGCGCGTGCCGTCGGCAACGCCGATCACGCGTCGCGCCAGCCGGCGCGCCCGATCGGCGAGGTCGGGCGGGGTCGCCCCCACCACCGCGAGCGGCACGTCCCGCAAGAGCGCGAGCTTCTCCCGCATCACCCCGTCGAGCGACCCGAAGCCTTCTACGTGCCCCTCGCCCACGTTGGTCACCACCGCGATGGACGGATCGATGATCTCGCGGTACCGGGCGATCTCGCCCGGCGCGTTCGCGCCGGCCTCCACCACCAGCGCCTCAGTGTCGGCCGGCGCCTCCAGGACCGTGAGCGGCACGCCGACCAAGTTGTTGAGGTTGGCCCGGGTCGCGTGGGTGCGGTAGCGGGTCCGCAGCACCGCCGCGAGCATCTCCTTCGTGCTGGTCTTGCCGTTGGTTCCGGTCACGGCGATGACCGGCCCGGTGATCGCCGCGCGGCGCGCGCGCGCCAGATCGCCGTACGCGCGGAGCGTGTCGTCCACCGGGATCAGCGGGAGCCCGTCCACCGCGGGGGTGCCCCGCCGCACCACGGCCGCCGCCGCGCCGGCCCGGCGCGCCGCGTCGAGGTGATCGTGGCCGTCGAAGCGCTCGCCCCGGAGGGCCACGAACAGCGCCCCCGGCGCGAGCCTGCGGGTGTCGGTGGAGATCTCGCTGAAGGTGAGAGGTGAGACGTGAGAGGTCAGCGGGACACCCAGCGCCCCGGCCACGTCCGAGGCGTGCCACGGCGGCGTAGCCGGAGCGTGATCCCTCTCACCGCTCACCTCTCACCTCTCACCAACTGCTGAACGATCTCCCGCTCGTCGAACGGCCGCCGCTCCGTGCCCACAATCTGATAGGTCTCGTGCCCCTTGCCGGCGAGCAGGATGGTATCGCCGGGCCCGGCTTCGCCGAGCACCCGCTCGATCGCGTCGAGCCGATCCACGATCCGCAGGTGGGGGACGCCGGCCATTCCCTCCTCGATCTGGTCGATGATGGCCTCAGGGCTCTCGGTCCGCGGGTTGTCCGACGTGACCACGGCGACGTCCGCCAGCTCGGCCGCCACCCGCCCTATCAGCGGCCGCTTGCCGCGGTCGCGGTCGCCGCCGCAGCCGAACAAGACGATGAGGCGGCGGCGGGTGAGCGGACGCAGCGTCCGGAGCGCGCGCTCGAGCGCGTCGGGCGTGTGAGCGTAATCGCGCAGCACCACGCACGGCCGGTCCGCCAGCCGCTCCATCCTGCCCGGCACCTGCGGCGCGGTCGCGAGCCGCTCCACCACGTCCGCCAGCGGCTGCCCCAGCGCCAGCCCGCACGCGGCCGCGGCCAGCGCGTTCGCCACGTTGAAGTCGCCGAGCACCGGCAGCTCGGCCGCGGCGAACCCGAACCGTCCGCTCAGCGCGAAGCGGCTGCCGCGCGCGTCGAGCCGGATGTCGCAGGCCCGCAGATCCGCCTCGGGACGGAGTCCGAACGTCACTCGACGACCGGCGGAACCTAGCGCACGCCACGCGTCGTCGTCCGCGCTCACGACCGCGACGCCGTTCACCCCGAGCAGGGCGGCCAGCTTGAGCTTGGCGGCGAGGTAGGCCTCCATGCTTCCGTGATAGTCGAGGTGGTCGCGTGTGAGGTTGGTGAACACGCCCGCCGCGAACGTGAGACCGTCCAGGCGTCCCTGGTCCAGGCTGTGCGA
>JBOHSY010000290.1:0-2698 GCA_050733355.1 Gemmatimonadales bacterium
GGTCAACCGGCTCGGTGGCCGGCGGATGCGCGCCGCCACGGCCGCCGCCGTGGTCGCAGCGGCGGCGCTCGCCGCCGGGCTCGGGCTCGCGCGCCGCGGTCCGCCGGCCGGTGTGGATCCGCGGCACTCGATGCTGCTGCTACCGTTCGAGAACCTGCAGCAGGACCGGACCCTGGCCTGGCTGTGCGACGGCAGCGTGAGCATGCTGGGGCTCAACCTCGCCCAGTGGACCGACCTCACCGTGGTGGAGCACGACCGGCTGCACGACCTGCTCGCCCGCCACGGACTTGAGCCGGGCGACGCGATCGGGCTGGAGATGGCGCGCCGCGTCGCCCGGGATGCCGGCGTGTGGACCGTCGTGCGGGGGGAGTTCAGCTGGGCGGGCGACACGCTCCGGCTGGTCGCGCGGGTGTACGACGTGGCGAGCGGCAAGCGGGTCCACGTCGCACGGGTGGATGGGCGGCCCAGTGCGGACGTCCGGCCGCTGTTCGACGCGCTCGCCGCGCGGCTGCTCGACCTGTCGGGCGCGCCCGCCGACGCCGTGGGCCCCGGGCTCGCCGCCACGACCACCCATTCGGTCGAGGCGTTCCGCCGGTATCTCGCGGGCATGGAGCTGCTGAATCGGTGGGACCTCCTGGCCGCGGCCGCGGAGTTCGAGCGAGCCGTGGCGATCGACACGACCTTCGCGCTGGCGTACTACCGGCTCTCCCATGTGCTGAGCTGGATCGGCACCGGCGACGACTCCGCCTCGCGCGCCGCGCTCGATCGGGCCTCCCGGCACCTCGACGGGTTGCCGGAGCCGCTCGGGATCGCGATCAGCGCCTACCAGGCGTTTCAGAGCATGGACCTGGTCACGGCGCGCGCACTGTATCAGCGGCTGCTCGCGCGCGACCGGAATGATCGTGAGGCCTGGAACGGCCTCGCCGAGTCATGGTTCCACGACACAGTCGCCAACCGCTCGCTCGCATCCACGCAGGCGTATCGGGCTTTCCGCCGCGCCCTCGCGATCGACCCGGCCTACGCGGTGCCGTACCACCACGTCACCGATCTCCTGCGGGCCGCGAGCGGGTCCCGTCCGCCGGTCGAGCTGCTGGCCGGCGACTCGGTGCACGACAGGGGGGCCGGGCAGAACCAGGCGCTACGGGAGCCCGGGCGACGCGACGCCGTCGCCCGGGCCCGCGCGCAGTGGGTCGCGGACGCGCGCGCCTGGGTGGTCGCGCATCCCACGGTCAAGCTGGCGCACGTGTCGCTGCTCGACGCGCACCTCCGGTCCGGCGATCAGGTCTCGGCGCTCGCCGAGATCGACCGGTTTCGCAGCGTGGCCGGCGACCGCTATCCGGAGCTCTCGTTTGCGCGGGCGTCGGTGCACTTCGCCGCCGGGCGCATCGATCTCGCCGCGTCGGAGCTCCAGCGCGCCCTGGATACGGCGGCGGTCGGGCAATTCACCCGGCCGGAAGCGCGGCCCGGCCTGGTGCGGGCGATCGCGTCCGCCGCCAACGTCTACGCCTACCGCGGCGATCTCGAGGGCGCGCGCCGGGTGATCACGCTCGCCGCCGGGGTGAGCACCTGGATGGACTCGACGCTCGGCCTCAACCGGGATCTGCCCCCGGAGATCACCGGACGGCGAATGCTGGGCGATCTGTACGCCGCGGTAGGGGGACCGGTCCCATTCCTCCGACAGCTCTGGGCCACGGCGGCCGAGGCGGGGCGAGGAGCGGCGGCCGCGGTGCCGAAGCGGATCATCGCAGCGAGCGGCGCCTCGGCCGCCGTGGGGCTGCTGACGGCCGCGCCTGGCGGCGACACGCTCGCCGTCACGGAGCTCAAGCCGCTGCTCGAGGCAGAGCTGCAGCCTGAGGTCGAGGCGCTGCTGGCGCTGACGCGGCACGATTCCGCCGCGGCGCGGCTGCTCGTCGCCCGGGTGGGTGAGCCGCTCCGCCTGGTCAGGGACGCCCGCCTCTGGTACACGGTCTTTTCTCGTCCGCTCGCCGCGCAGGTCCATTACGCGCTCGGGGACTACGCCGGCGCGCTCCGGGTCTCGGCTGGCTTCGAGCCGGACGAGTTCGAAGTGCGCCAGTTCGACATGCGATGGGGGATGCTGCCCCGGCTGCGGCTGCTGCGCGGCCTGGCGCACGAGCGCCTAGGGCGGCGGGATGCCGCGGCGGCCGAATACGAGGCAGTGCTCATCCAGTGGGATCGCGCCGATCCACTGCTCCATCCGGTGCTCGTCCGGGCGGAGCGCGGCCTGCACCGGCTGGGCCGCACGACCGAGCGGCTGGCGGCGCTGGGCTATCAGCTGAGCGCGACGAAGCATCACCGGGAAGACGGGTGCTTGCCGGGGCCGGTTTCGGGGGAAAGGAAGTAAGCGATCGGCTATCCGCTATCCGCTATCGGCTATCCGCTATCCGCGCTCACCGCCGTCGCTCGGTGCCTGCGCCCGCCTTGGGGTCACCGCGGCCACAGCGGATAGCCGATAGCGGATAGCGGATAGCGGATAGCGCATAGCTATATTTCAACCGGGTCGAGCGCGGTGGTCGCGGGCGCCTTCGGGCGCTCGAGGAAAGTCCGAGCTCCGCCGGGTAGACTGCCAGGTAACGCCTGGGCGCCGCAAGGCGACGGACAGGGCCACAGAAAACAAACCGCCACGCGAGTGGTAAGGGTGAAACGGTGGGGTAAGAGCCCACCGCACCGCCGGCAACGG
>JBOHSY010000291.1:0-8880 GCA_050733355.1 Gemmatimonadales bacterium
CGGCATGTTGATCGCCACGCTCTTCGTCACGCTGCCCTTCACGCTCCGCGAGGTGAGCTACGTCCTCCAGGAGCTGGGCACGACCGACGAGGAGGTCGCCGCGACCCTGGGAGCCTCCTCCCGGCAAGCCTTCTGGCGCGTCACGTTTCCGAACATCCGGCACGGCCTCGCCCTCGGGGTGACGCTTACGACCGCCCGCGCGCTCGGCGAGTTCGGCGCCGTTCTCGTTCTGGGAGGCGCGATCGCGGGCAAGACCCACACGGCGACTACGTTCATCTATGCAGCCATCGAGGAGCGCCAGGAGGCGGCGGCGTACGGCATGGCGTTGCTGCTCGCGGGTGCCAGCGTCGTGCCGCTCCGGATCCTCGAGCGCTTCCGGCGCCGAAAGGGGGACTTGTAATGGGCATCAGCGTCGAGCACCTCACCAAGCGATTTGGAACCACCGTCGCCGCGGACGACGTGAGCTTCGACGTGCGCCCCGGCGAGCTGGTCGCGCTGCTGGGGCCGTCGGGCGGCGGAAAGAGCACCATCCTGCGGATCATCGCAGGGCTGGAGACCGCCGATGCCGGCACGGTGCGATTCGACGGGGAGCCGGTCGGGCACCTGCACGCGCGCGCCCGGAAGGTAGGCTTCGTGTTCCAGCACTACGCCCTGTTCCGCCACATGACCGTGGCGGAGAACATCGGATTCGGACTGGCCGTCCGGAAGCAGCCTCGGGTCCGCCGCGACCGGCGGGTGCAGGAGCTGCTGCAGCTCATCGGGCTGCATGGGCTGGGGAATCGCCTGCCGGCGCAGCTGTCCGGGGGCCAGCGGCAGCGGGTCGCGCTCGCCCGCGCGCTCGCGCCGGAACCCCGCCTGCTGCTGCTCGACGAGCCCTTCGCGGCCATCGATACCCGGGTGCGGGAGGAGCTCCGACAGTGGCTCCGGCGACTGCACGACGAGGTGCACGTGACATCCATCTTCGTCACTCACGACCAGCAGGAAGCGTTCGTGCTCGCCGACCGCGTCGTCATCATCAACCAGGGCAGGCTGGAGCAGGCGGGCACGCCGGTCGAGATCCTCGATGACCCCGCGAGCGAGTTCGTGGCCCGCTTCGTCGGCGAGGTGAACGTGCTGGAGGGGTTCGTGCGGGGGTCGCGCGCGAAGGTCGGCGCGTTGGAGATCCCCGTGGAAGGGCTCGAGCACGGCGCCGGCGTGCGCCTGATCATCCGGGCGTACGACCTGAAATTCTGGCGCGCTACGGACGGGGTCGCCACCGTGCGGCGGGTGCTCCCGCTGGGCGACCGGGTGAAAGTGGAAGCCGACATCGACGGCGCCGGCTTCCTGTTCGCCCAGTTCCCCCGCCGGAGCAGCCTGCTCACCGGCATCGAACGAGGCTGCCGGATCGCCGTCGAGGTGACCCGGGCGCGCGCCTACACCCGAGACGGCGCCGGGTCTGCCCGTCCGGTGCCACCAGCACCCGCGTAAGACCGCCTCGACGGGGATACGCGGCGCCGCAAGTTCCTGCCGAACGGAGACTTGTGGAGCGGTCCAACCCGCAGCTCGGTTCCGGCGGCACTCGAGCGGATCATCGGGCTCGGGCGGGCGCGGCTCGGCCGCAGTTCTGGTCCCGCAACCGGGTCGGAGCACGCGGTTTACGGGGTTGCTCCCGGCACCGGGCCGCCCTATGTTTACAGGTTACTCCGCGGCACGATCGTCGCGGATAGAACTCGAACCCCGACCCGCGCTGGGCCCCTGGCGCGGCGCGCACGAAGGAACGCCCTTTGGCCACCCTCGACCAGCAGATTCACAACTCCACCACCCCCCAGCCGCTTGTGTCGCCCACGGGCCTCCGCGTCCGCCCCGATCTCTACGACGAAGAGTATTCCGACCAGGACTACGAGCAGATGCTCTCGATGTACGAGGGCACGATGTCGCAGATCGCCGAAGGCGAGATCGTGAAGTCCAAGGTCCTCCGCATCACCGAGAACGCCGTGATCCTCGACGTGGGCTTCAAGTCCGAGGGCTCGGTGTCGCTCGACGAGTTCAAGGAGCGGCCGAAGGAGGGGGAAGAGGTCGAGGTCTTCCTCGAGCACCTCGAGGACCAGGAGGGCGCGGTCGTCCTCTCCAAGAAGAAGGCCGATTTCATGCGGGTCTGGGAGCGGATCCGCGTGGCGCATGAGAGCAACCAGCCGGTGGAAGGCACCCTGATCAAGAAGATCAAGGGCGGCGTGGTCGTGAACCTCATGGGGGTCGACGCGTTCCTGCCCGGCAGCCAGATCGCGCTGCGCCGGGTGCCGAACATCGACGAGCTCCTGGGCCAGAGCTACGAGTTCAAGATCATCAAGCTCAACAAGCGCCGGCGCAACATCGTGGTGAGCCGCCGCGTGATCCTCGAGAACGAGCGGGCGCACAAGCGCGAGCACCTCATGAAGGAGCTCGCGGTCGGCCAGGTGCGGAAGGGCGTGGTCAAGAACATCACCGACTTCGGCGCCTTCATCGATCTGGGCGGCGTGGACGGGCTGCTGCACATCACCGACATGTCGTACGGCCGCGTCTCGCACCCCACCGAGATGGTGCAGATCGGCCACGAGGTCGAGGTCAAGATTCTCGACATCGACTGGCAGCGCGAGCGCATCAGCCTCGGTATAAAGCAGCTCCAGACGTATCCGTGGAAGGACGTCGCGGCGAAGTTCCCGGTCGGTACCCGGGTGCAGGGCAAGGTGGTCTCGATCACCAACTATGGCGCGTTCGTCGAGATCGAGCCGGGGATCGAGGGCCTGGTCCACATCTCCGAGATGAGCTGGACCCGCAACGTCCGGCACCCGTCGAAGATCGTGAGCATCGGCGAGACCATCGAGGCGGTCGTGCTCAAGGTGGACGAGACCGAGGAGAAGATCTCGCTCGGCATGAAGCAGACCGAGCAGGATCCCTGGATGGTGCTCCCGCTCAAGTACCCGGTCGGCACGCGCATCAACGGCAAGGTCCGGAACCTGACCAGCTTCGGCGCCTTCGTCGAAATCGAGCCGGGCATCGACGGCCTGATTCACATCTCCGACATGAGCTGGACCAAGCGCGTCCAGCATCCCTCGGAGGTGGTGAAGAAGGGCGACGCCGTGGACGTCGTGATCCTCAACATCGATGCCGAGAACAAGCGGATCTCGCTGGGGCTCAAGCAAGCGCAGGAAGACCCCTGGCTCCGTATCGGCGAGACCTACCCCATCGGCATGGAGCTCCGCGGCGCGGTGCTCCGGCTGATGGACAAGGGCGTGGTCGTGGATGTCGGAAACGACATCGAGGGCTTCGTGCCCATGTCGCAGCTCGGCGTGCCCAACATCGAGAACCCGGGCGACGCGGTGAAGGAAGGGCAGCCGGTGGATCTGCGGGTCATCGAGGTCGACCCGATCCATCACCGGATCGTCCTCGCGGTGGTCGGGTACCCCGAGCCGGTCGTGGCACCGGTGCCGCAGCCGTAGGCGGTCCCCCCCCGCGCGCCGAGGCCCCGCCGACTGGCGGGGTCTCGTGCTGTTCACCGGCTCGCCGGAACGCGGGTCAGCGGGCGTTGACCGTCTTGCTGAGCTCGAACTCGAGCAACGTCCCGCGGCCTACCTCGCGATCGCGGCTGCTCAGGAGCCCCCAGGCCAGCCCGCCGCCGGCGCCGATCACGGCGCCCTTCAGCACGCCCGCGCCGGTCACCGCGCCGATCACCGCGCCGGCCGCGGCGCCGATGCCGGTCTTCTTCGCCGTGCCCGCGCGGTCCTTCTCGGTGTCCGCGCGCGCGTTCTCGGTGGTGACGCTCCGCATCTCGCCGTCGATCTCAACCTCGGCGAGGCGCAGGGTGGCCTGCTCGGCGTTTTCCTCGCTGCGGACGAGCCGGACCTGCGCCGGGGCGCCCTGGCGGATCGCGACGTCGCCGTCCACGATGACGTCACGCGTCACCTGCGCGTCGAACGTCTCGTTGAGGTTCTTCTGGTTGATCCTCACGTCCTGATCCAGCGTGACGGGGATGTCGGTGCCTGCCGGGATCGGGGCGAGCGAATAGCTGCGCTCCGCCCGCGCGACTTCGACCTCCCCCTGCGCCGCGGCCTGGGCCGGCGGGAACGCGAGCGCGCCAGCCAGGGCCGTCAACGTGATCCATCTCACTCGGGTCATGTATGCCTCCTCCGGCGTCGGCCGGCGTCGATCGGAATCCACACGCTATCAGCGTCCGCCGTTCCCGGCTGCCACCTGGAACCCGCGCGGCAGGTGCGGCGGGTCACGATGTGCCGTCTCTAGGAACCGCAGCGACGCAGAGGCGCAGAGAGTTCAGAAGCGATTCGCCATTCGCTTCACACCCGTCACGAGGTGGGGGACATTGAAGTTGATGATGAGGCCCAGCGGCATGTTCAAGAGCTGGAGATAAGTGAGTAGTCGCGCATCACGCACGGGAAGCAGCTTTTCGACGGCCTTCGGTTCGACTGGAATCAGCCCTGCAACGACAAGATCAATCCGGTACCCGGACTTCGGGAGCTGGCCGTTGTAGCGGACCGGAATCTCCATCTCCCGTTCGAACGAAAGGGCCCGGTGGGACAACTCGCAGCACATAGCGTCGAGGTAGGCCGACTCCAGCAGCCCGGGGCCGAAACATCGGTGCACCTCAATCGCCGCTCCTATCACCGAGTGGGTAATACTGTTGCGCCCATCCGGCTGGACGTCCAACGGGCATCCCGGTTCCTGAATAGTCGAAGGAGCGTCTCGAGAGGGTCGCACACCACATCAGAAATCGCTCCAGGCGGAGCGACAAAGCGCGGACGATCGAAGTAGCTCTCTGCGTCTCTGCGGTTCAAGTTCCCCAAGTTATATTCGAGCCCACGATGCCAGACCCGCGCACACTCCTCGAAGAGCTCCACCATCGACAGGCGCTCGCGGAGCAGGGCGGCGGCGCCGCGCGGATCGCCCAGCAGCACACGAAGGGGAAGCTCACCGCGCGCGAACGGCTCGACCTGCTGCTGGACGAGGGCAGCTTCGTCGAGCTCGACCGGTTCGTCACCCACCGCACCACCGATTTCGGGCTCGCCGACCAGGTGGTGCCCGGCGACGGCGTCGTCACCGGCTACGGGCGGATCGACGGGCGGCTGGTCTACGTGTTCTCCCAGGACTTCACCGTGTTCGGTGGCTCGCTCAGTGAGGCGCACGCGGAGAAGATCTGCAAGATCATGGATCTCGCGGTGCGCAACGGCGCTCCGGTCATCGGCCTCAACGATTCCGGCGGCGCTCGCATCCAGGAGGGGGTCGCCTCGCTCGGCGGCTACGCCGACATCTTCCTCCGGAACACCCTCGCGTCCGGCGTCGTCCCGCAGATCTCGGCCATTCTCGGGCCCTGCGCGGGGGGCGCGGTATACAGCCCCGCGATCACCGACTTCGTCTGCATGGTCCGGGGGGTGAGCTACATGTTCGTCACCGGACCGAACGTGGTGAAGACCGTCACCCACGAGGCAGTCACCTTCGACGAACTCGGCGGCGCCGATGTGCACGGCACGACATCGGGCATCTCGCATTTCACGCGCGACAGCGAGCCCGAGTGCCTCCAGCTCATCCGCGAGCTCGTGGGGTTCCTCCCGCTCAACAATCTCGACGACCCGCCGCTGCATCCTACTGAGGATCCCGACGACCGGCGTGACGACGCGCTGCTCGACCTCGTGCCCGACAGCTCCGCCAGGCCGTACGACATGAACGACGTGATCGTCCGCGTGGTGGACGACGGCGCGTTCCTCGAGGTGCACCGCGGCTTCGCCGACAACATCGTCGTCGGCTTCGCGCGCCTCGGCGGCCGGCCGGTGGGCATCGTCGCCAACCAGCCGGCCGTACTCGCCGGCGTGCTGGACATCGGCGCGTCCACGAAAGCCGCCCGGTTCATCCGGTTCTGCGACTGCTTCAACCTGCCGGTGGTCACGTTCGTCGACGTGCCCGGCTTCCTGCCGGGCGTGGGCCAGGAGCACGGCGGCATCATCCGCCACGGCGCCAAGCTGCTCTACGCGTACTGCGAGGCGACGGTCCCCAAGGTCACCGTCATCACCCGGAAGGCGTACGGTGGCGCGTACGACGTCATGAGCTCCAAGCACATCCGCGGCGACGTGAATCTGGCGTGGCCCACCGCCGAGATCGCGGTGATGGGGCCCAAAGGCGCGGTGGAGATCCTCTTCAAAGAGGAGATCGCGAAGGCCGCCGATCCGGCCGCGGCCGCGACCGGGTTCACCGACGAATACACCGCCAAGTTCGCCAACCCCTACGCCGCCGCGAGCCGCGGGTACGTGGACGACGTGATCGACCCCCGTGACACCCGTCCCCGCCTCATCGACGCCCTGCGCATGCTCGCCACCAAGCGCGATCGCAATCCGGCCAAGAAGCACGGGAACATTCCCCTGTAGCCGTGCCGATCGCGCTCCAGGTGCTGCTGAGTGTCCGTCCCGAGGAGCACGAACGATTCCAACGCGCCCTCCTCGATGCGGGCATGATCGACCAGCTGGTGAAGCCCCTCGACCTCAGCATCCCCGTACAGCGGCTGGCTGTTCCCACGGAGGACGCCCTCCTCGCGCTCTCGGCGGCGATGCGCCTCCAGGGGCTCGAGCCGGGGCGGCCGCGCCGGTTCTGGAAACCCACGCCCAAGGAGCTCACCGCCTGCGAGCTGCTCTCGATGTTTCCCTGGATCCACAGCTCCGGATTGGCCAAGCCGCGTGCCGAGCGCGAGTACGATCGGAGCACGGCCTGTGCTGCCTGCGGCATCGGTCTCCGGCCGCTCGGCCCCCTTCGCCTCCGCCGGGGTGAGATCCCGAAAAAGGGCGTGCTCGGCACGGTGTCCGCTGACCTACTGCTGGTTCACGACGACCTCCGCGCAGCATGGGACGCCGAGGCGATCACCGGGATCGCGTTCGAGCGCGCGCTCGACCGGGACGGCGGCGCGCTGCCGTGGAACGAGGCGCGCTTTGAGGTCACCCTGCCGCCCATGAGCGTCGGGACCACCGGGATGGTCCGCGGCCGTATCTCGGGCGAAGCCCCCTGCGCGCGATGCGGCCGGGACGGCTGGTTCGACGATCCCGAACAGGCGTTTACCCCCGCGTACGCCCGCGACGTGCTCGACCACGCGCCCGACATCGCCGAGACCCACGAGTGCTTCGGCGCTGGCGAGCTGCGGACACCGCTCCCGAAATCGATCCTCGCCCGGCGCCGGCTGATCGCCCGCCGCCGGGTGTACGAGCTCTGCCGCCGGCTCAAGCTGCGCGGAGTCCGGTTTACGCCGGCGGCGCTGACGTGAGGGACCTCCGCCGCGTGCTGATCGCGAACCGGGGTGAGATCGCGCTCCGGATCGTGCGCGCCTGCCACGAGGAGGGACTCGAGGCCGTCGCCGTGTACTCCGCGGCCGATCGCACCAGCCCATACGTCCGCGCCGCCGACCACGCCGTGGCGCTTGGCCCGCCGCCCGCCGCCGAGAGCTACCTCGCCATCGACAAGCTCCTCGCCGCCGCCGCCGCCACCGGTGCCGACGCGATCCACCCGGGCTACGGCTTTCTCGCCGAGCGCGCGGCGTTCGCGGAAGCCGTGGAGGCGGCGGGTCTCGCGTTCGTCGGTCCGCCGGCGGGCGCGATCCGAGCCATGGGTGACAAGACCGAGGCCCGGCGCCGCATGATCGCCGCGGACGTTCCGGTGGTGCCGGGGGCCAACGCGCCGGTGCGGGATGTGGGCGCCGCCCTGGCGATCGCCCGCGAGCTGGGCTTTCCGGTCATAGTGAAGGCGGCGGCGGGCGGCGGCGGCCGGGGCATGCGCATCGTGCGGGCGCCGGAGGAGCTCGGGCCCGCGCTCGCGGCCGCCGCGTCCGAGGCGGAAAAGGCCTTCGGTGATTCCGCGGTGTACCTCGAGCGGTTCGTGGTCGCGCCCCGACACGTCGAGATCCAGGTGCTCGCCGACGATCATCGAACCGCGCACCTCGGCGAGCGCGAGTGCTCGGTGCAGCGGCGGCATCAGAAGCTCGTGGAGGAGGCGCCGTCGGTCGCGGTGACACCCGCGCTGCGCGAGCGGATGGGTGCCGCCGCGGTCGCGGCCGCCCGCGCGGTCGGGTACCGCGGGGCGGGCACCTGCGAGTTTCTGCTCGCGGCGGACGGCGCGTTCTATTTCCTGGAGATGAACACGCGGATTCAGGTGGAGCACCCCGTCACCGAACTGGTGTATGGGGTGGACCTGGTCCGGGAGCAGCTGCGGATCGCACGGGGGCTGCCGATGCGCGTCCCGGCGGGCTCGCCCACGCCGCACGGCTGGGCCATCGAGTGCCGGATCATGAGCGAGGATCCGGGCAACGGCTTCCTCCCGACGACCGGCCGCGTGGACTATCTCCGCATCCCGGGCGGGCCCGGCGTGCGCTGGGACGCCGGCGTGGACACCGGTGACGAGGTCACCCTGTTCTACGACTCACTGCTGGCCAAGCTCATCGTGTGGGCGCCGGATCGCGCGCAGGCGATCGACCGTATGCTTCGCGCGCTGAACGAGCTGGTGCTCGTGGGCGTCGCCACCAACCAGGGCTTCCACCGCCGGCTGCTCGGCGATCCGGCGTTTCGGCGCGGCGAGCTCGACATCCAGTTTCTCGACCGACGCGCCGATCTCCTCGCCCCCGCGCGCGACCCTGATCGTGAGACGGAGCTCGCCATCGCCGCGGCGCTCGCGGAAGATGCCGCCCGGGGCCGCAGACGGCCCGCGGTGGCGGATCCCGGCGAGGCGCCGAGCGCGTGGTTGCGCCAGGCGCGGGCGGACGGTCTCCGTTGAGCTGAGATGGATCCGGTGCGCATCCTCCGTCTGGCCGCGGGCGGTGACGGCGTGGGCCGGCTCGCCGACGGGCGCGCCGTCTTCGTGCCGCGGACCGCGCCGGGCGACCTC
>JBOHSY010000292.1:0-1503 GCA_050733355.1 Gemmatimonadales bacterium
GGCCGCAGCATGGCTCGTCGGGCTCGCGGCCGAAGCCGGGCTGATCTGGGCGACCACGAGCAGCGGCTCGCCCCTCCCTCATGAAGCCCGGATGCCGCTCGAGCTAACGGTGTGGGTAGAGACGCCCAGCGATTCCGTGCCACCGCCGCCCTTCGGCATGGCCGAAGCACCCGAGCACGCCGCGCCTGAGCTGCCACACGCGGCTGGCCTGCCAGCGAGCGTGCTGCCGACGGTGCTGGGGGCGATGCTGGGCACGCTGGGCCCGTGGCTCCTTGCATACGCCGTGATCCCTGTTGTTCTGGTGGTGCTCACCGTGCGATGGGCTCGGGCACGAAGACTCGCGCCACCCGGCGCGCCTGCTGCTGCCTAACAAGCGCATGCAGCCGACGGGCGCTGGCGTGGTGAGCGCTGGTGCGGGCCGGAGCGCCGGCCCACGGTGGACCATAGAGTTCGTATCGGCGGGGCCTGCCGCCCGCAGCTGATGCGCGATCCGTTAGGTGGCCACGCTCCAAGAAGTGATGTTGTGGTGTTGCTCCGTGAGGCGCCGCCAGCGTTCCGATGTACGCGCGCTCCGAGCGAGGTGAGAGGGCGTCGCGCCACGCGATGTTCGGGGCCGCAGCCGACGGCGCGGCCATGGGTCAGGTCCTAGGGTCGGGTGAGGCGCCGCAGCCGCGCCCCCGCATGAGCCCGCGCTGCCGGTCCTCCTCGAGGCGGCGCCGGGCCTCCGGGGTCCTCGCCGGGCGGGAGGAGGGATCGGCGCTGGGCGGGCCACCTAACCCGCAAATGCAGCCGACAGGCCGGGTGGGCCAAAGCTCCTCGTGGGCGTGGCGCTCCTAGCGGCCAACCAATGGAAGCGTTGATTAGTGCGGGCGGTTAGATGATCGCCTGCAGCTGATTTGCAAGCCGTTAGGCAGCACCGCCGAGATCGCGTTAGCTTGAGATCCAGGAGGCTCCGATGAAATACAAGGTTGTGCTGCAGCGCTCCGACGAAGGCTACAGCGTCTCGGTTCCGGGCCTGCCTGGCTGCTGGTCGCAAGGGGCGACCGAGCAGGAGGCGCTGGAGAACATCCGTGACGCAATCCGCGAGTACTTGGCCGTCGCGGCCGAGCTCACGGAAGGGGCCGAGGTGCGGGAGGTGGAGGTCGCGGTCTGAGCCGTGGCGAAACTGCCCGGCATCAACCACCTCGACGCGGTCCGTGCGTTCCAGAAGGCGGGCTTTCGGATTGCCCGCCAGCGGGACACATCATCATGACCGACGGGGTGCGCATCCTGTCCATTCCGCGCCACAATCCCCTCAACGCGCTCACGATGGGCGGCCTCGTCCGCGACGCAGGGCTCACCATCGAGGAGTTTCGCAAGTTCCTCTGAAGGTGCTGCCTAACCAGCGCATGCAGCTGGCGGGCGCTGCCTGCGCCGCCGCCCGCGCGACGCCGGCGGCGTCGCGAGAGTAAGGACCGTAGGTTTGTGCACGCGCGGGCCAGTCGCCCGCAGCTGATGCGCAGG
>JBOHSY010000293.1:0-1767 GCA_050733355.1 Gemmatimonadales bacterium
CCACCGCAGTGGCCGCGACCGCGGGGGTGGACACCGGGGTTGCGGCCGCACCCTGGAGCGCCGCGGCGAACTGCGCTGCGCTCGCGAACCGATCGGCCGGGACCGGTGCCAGCGCTTTCTGGATCGCCCGGTCCATCGGCTCCGGAACGCTCGGCCGCACGGCCCGGGCGCTGGGTACCGGGTCGGTGAACCGTTTGACGATGATCTGCTGCGCGGTGGCGCCGGTGTACGGCGGCTCGCCGGCCAGCATCTCGAAGAGGACGCAGCCGAGCGCATAGACGTCCGTGCGCGCGTCCACCGCGCGCTCACCGCTCGCCTGCTCCGGACTCATGTATGCCGGTGTGCCGATCGACATCCCGGTCTCGGTGAGCGCCGTCTGGTGACTGCCCGGCTGGCCGCCCCCGAGCGCCCGCGCGATGCCGAAGTCCGCCACGAGGGTGTTGCCGTCCCGGGTGAGCAGCAGGTTCTCCGGCTTCACGTCCCGGTGCACGACGTCGTGCTCGTGCGCGTACTGAAGCGCCTGGGCCGCCTCGCGGGCGATCCGGAGCGCATCCTCCAGCGGGAGCTGCCGCTCACGGCGCAGGCAGTCGCGCAGGCTTTCCCCTTCCACGAACGGCATGGTGAACCAGAGGATCGGCGGGGTGCCCGCCTCGCCCGGGATCTCGCCCGAATCGTGAACGGTGAGGATGTGGGGATGCTGAAGGCGTGCCGCCAGCCGGATCTCGCGCTGGAACCGCTCCGGCCCCAGCGCGTGGCTCAGGTCAGCGTGGAGCACCTTGAGCGCGACGGGGCGGTCGTGGCGGACGTCGCGCGCGAGATAGACCGTGGCCATGCCCCCGCGCCCGAGCTCGCGCTCGATCGTGTAGCGTCCCTCGAGATTGGCCCGCAGTCGTCCGTGCAGGTCGCTCACGTGTTCCGGAAAACAGGTTGTCGACGGGGAAGTCTTGCGAAGGATACCACTTAGGAACGGTATCGGGAAGGCGAGGTGGCCTCTCCCGCCTGCTTCCGCCGGCTTACGGGTAGAGCCGATGGATCTGCCGGGGAAATGCGATAGTCTCCCGGATGTGGGGGATGCCGGTGACCCAGGCGACCGTGCGCTCCACCCCGAGCCCGAAGCCCGAGTGGACGAACGTCCCGTATCTCCTCAGATCCAGGTACCAGCGATACGACTCCGGATCGAGCCCGTGCTCCTTGATCCGTGCCAGCAACCGGTCGTAGTCGTCCTCGCGCTGCGATCCGCCGATGATCTCCCCGTACCCCTCCGGCGCCAGGCAGTCGTTGTTGAGCACCGTGCGCGGCTCGTCCGGGTTCTCCTTCCTGTAGAAGGCCTTCACCTGCTTCGGATAGTTGTAGACGAACACCGGCCGGTCGTACTCCTTCGCGAGCAGCGTCTCGTCGTCGCCGCCGAGGTCGCTGCCCCACTGGATGTCGGACCCGCGAGTGTTGAGCTTCGCGACCGCGGCGGTGTAGGAGACGCGCGGGAACGGCGCGATCACTCGCTCCAACGGCGCGGTGTCTCGCTCCAGCTCCTTGAGCTCTTCCGTCCGGCGCTCCAGCGCGCGGGCCACGAGGTACGAGACGAACTCCTCCTGGAGCCGCATGTTGGCATCCGAGTCGTTGAACGCGACCTCCGGCTCCACCATCCAGAATTCGGTGAGATGACGCCGCGTCTTCGACTTCTCCGCCCGGAACGTCGGCCCGAAGCAGTACACCTTGCCGTGCGCGGCCGCCCCGGCCTCGACGTAGAGCTGGCCGGTCTGCGCCAGA
>JBOHSY010000294.1:0-6100 GCA_050733355.1 Gemmatimonadales bacterium
ACCCCGTTCGTGAAGGTCACGTCCACACCCGCCTTGCTTGCCTTCTTGCTCGCTCTGGCGAGCATCTCCGGGGACGCGTCGATTCCCTGCACCGTGCCAGAGGGCCCGACCCGCCGTTTCGCCGCGATCGCCAACGATCCGGTGCCGCAGCCAATATCCAGCACCGACTGGCCGGGCTCGAGGCGCGCGAGCTGCACCAGTCTATCGCGAAAAGCACGCTCCCGGCCAAGCAAAAGGAGCCAAGCCAGAAGGTCGTAGCCGGCGGCCGAGTGGAGGACTCGGCCCTTGGTTCCCGGCGCAGAGTGGCGATCCCTCGTCTCCGTCACATTAGTCTCGCTGACACCCGATGAATGCCTGTGGACACGGTAGTGCCGTATCATAGGTTTGAGCAGCAGTGAGTGAAGAACAGCAATGACGGTATGTCCGATAGCGGACAAGCCCGTCGTTCTGTCCGACACGGCCGAACGTGAGGGAGGATTCCAGTGCACGAGAAGCGGACAAAGGATCGTCGGATCCAGAAGACGGAAGCGCTTCTGCGTGGGGCGCTCGGCGCGCTAATTCGCGAGAAACCCTACGATGATATCGTCGTCAAGGAGATCTTGAATCGCGCAAACGTTGGCCGGTCGACCTTCTACACGCGTTTCGCCGATAAGGACGAGCTGCTGCTCAGTTGTATCCACGACATGCTGCGGTCGGCGCAGCTGGGCGGTTCGGGGCGAGCCACGGCGAAGCCGCAGGAGGACATTGTTTGGTTCAGTCTCCCGATTTTCGAACACATCGAGAGACATCGCCGTACCGGCCAAGCGACCATGGGGCCCCGGGGGCGACGGGCGGTGCACGAGCATCTTCAGCACGCAGTCACCCAGCTCATCGAGGACGAGGTCAAGACGGCGCTCGGCCGCAGTAGCCGCACTGCAGGGCGGGCTTCCCCGGATCTGCTGGTCCGCTGGATTGCCTCGACCTTCGTGCTGGTGCTGAACTGGTGGGTGGAGAGCGACAGCCCGCTTCCTGCGCGCGAAGCAGACGGTCTATTCCGCGCGCTCATCGAGCCGTCGCTTGCCGAGGCGCTAAGGTAGCGCGCTTCAACGGCTCCTCGGACTGACTCACTGCACGAGCCTCAGCGCCACCGCGCATCGACAATGTTTGGGGGCTCGCAGATTCTAGATCGTCGCTCCGGTGCCACCTAACCGGCGCTTGCAGCTCGCGCGGGCGCGCCGGCCTTCGAAGAAGACGCAGCCTCGGCGCACGCGCCCGCGCAGCTGATTTGCAAGTTGTTAGCAACTGTCTTGTCAAGCAGGGGCGCGCTGCGCCTGCCAGCGCGTGTTGGTGCGGACCATCGCGTTGAGGATGATCAGCAGTTTGCGCATGCATGCGACGAGGGCGACCTTGGCCGGCTTCCCCGCCGCCCGCAGGCGCCCATAGAAGGCACGGATCACCGGGTTCCACCGCGTCGCGACGAGGGCGCCCATGTAGAGCACCGCCCGGACCGGCGCGCGCCCGCCCCACACCAGGCGCCGACCGCGGAGCGTGCCGCTATCGCGCACGAGGGGGGCCACGCCGACCAGGGCGGCGATCTCCTTGCGATTGAGCCGGCCGAGCTCGGGCAGCTCGCCGAGGAGGGTGCGGCTGACGATGGGCCCAATGCCCGGCACGCTCTGCAGCAGGTTGTCTTGCGCGCGCCAGAGGGGACTCTGCTCGATGAGCTGCCCGAGCTCGTGATCGACGTCGCCCAGCTGGCGTTCGAGCCAGCGAATGTGCTGGGTGATGCCCTGCCCCACGGAGGAGGCCCGGGCAAAGCCGAGCCGATTGCGCTCGGCGGTGAGCATCTCCACGAGCTGCCGCCGCCGCGTGAGCACGGCATCGAGGGCTTGGGCCGCGGCATCGGGAAGGGGACGCGGGGCGGGCCGTACCCGCTCGGCAAAGAGCGCTAGCACCGCCGCGTCGATCCCGTCGGTCTTGGCGAGCTGGCCGGTGGCCCGGGCGAAGTGGCGCACCTGGCACGGATTGGCGATCACGACCGGGAGGTGAGCCGCCGCCAGCGCCGCCGCAGCAGCGTGCTCGAAGCCGCCGGTTGCTTCCAGCACGATGAGCGTGGGGGCGAGCGTGCGCAACTGGCTGACGAGCGCCGGGAGGGCGGCCTCGTCATTGGCAACCTGCCAGCGCGCGCCACTGGGGCGGACGGCCACCTCGAGCGTGGCCTTGGCCACATCGATACCGACGCAGACGGGGGAATCGGACATCGGAGCCTCACCGAAGGAGACTGCTCGTCCTGGCCCCGCCTTGCATGATGCGGACTCACTGTCCCGCGTAACTGTTCGGGCTCGTGACGGGCGACGGGTGACGCCCCGGCTAACGAGCGGTCTCGTGGACCCTAGGCCGATCGAGCTGTCACCCGCCATAGTCTGGCTCCTGTCCTAGCGCGAAGCTAGATAGAAGGCCGCTCAAGAAAAGCGAGAAGGACGAGATGACGATGGGTGTGTTAGATCCGGAAAAGTCGAGCAGATCACCGATAGCCATGGGGTTGGGCCGGCGCGTCCAGGCGAATGGGCTCTCCTTCCATGTCGTTGAGCAGGGGCGCGGCAAGCCCGTTCTCTTGCTGCACGGTTTTCCGGACACCTCGCGTCTCTGGCGGAACCAGTTCCCCGCGCTCGAGAACGCGGGCTTCCGCGTGGTAGCTCCCGACCTCCGCGGCCGGGGTGAATCTCAAAAGCCTCACGCCATCGGCGACTACGCGCTCCCGATCCTCGTGCAGGACGTGCTCTCCATCCTAGATGAGATCGGCGTCGAGCGGGCGCATGTGGTCGGGCACGATTGGGGCGCCGTCCTCGCCTGGGAACTTGCGATAGCTCACCCCGAGCGTGTTGACCGCTTGGTCGTGATCTCCGTCCCGCATCCCGGTGTTGGTAGATCTGTGCAGCAGCTTGAGAAATTCTGGTACATTTTCTTCTTCCAGTTTGCCGGCATTGCCGAGGAGGCGTTGTCGCGGGACGGCTGGCAGCTGTTTCGGGAGTGGCTGCGTGGCCAAGGCGACTTCGAGAGCTACATCGAAGACCTGTCCCGCCCGGGTGCCCTGTCCGCCGCCCTGAACTGGTATCGGGCTAACGCGGCGCCTGCGGACCTGGTGTCCCAACCGGCGCTCCGGCCGTCCGTGCGGGTGCCCACGCTCGGCATCTGCGGCGCCCATGACATCGCGTTGCTCGCGGACCGGATCGCGGCCTCGGGCCGTTACGTAAGCGACCCCTGGCGCTTCGAGTTGTTCGAGGATGCTGGGCACTGGATTCCGCTGGAGCGCCCGGATCGGCTCAACCGACTGCTGATCGACTTCTTGGGCGAGTCTCGGCGGTGACGCGAGCGTATATGGGGCTCCGGAGAATGGCGCCGAAACCGCTGGGGCAATAGACCCCTCTGGCCGTTTCGCGCGAGGCCGCTCAAGAAGCGTAAGGAGTACGACGTGACAGCGGGAGCGATAGATCCTAAAAAAGTCGAGGAGATCACCGACAAGGCCATCGGCTATCTCTCCGGGGCCGGAGTCTCCGCCTTGGTTTACCTCGGAGATCGGCTGGGTCTCTACCGCGCGCTCAGTGAGTCAGGCCCTTCGACGAGCGCAGAGCTGGCCGCCAAGGCGAGACTCCACGAGCGGTGGGTTCGCGAGTGGCTCCACGGGCAAGCCAGCGCAGGGCTGGTGCGCTACGCGGGGGACGGTCGCTTCGAGCTCACCGGCGAGCAGGCTGCGGTGCTCGCGCACGAGGAGAACCCCGCCTTTGTGGGCGGCGGCTTCGCACTGATCTTTCCCCTCCTTCAGCGGTGGGAGAGGCTCTTCGAGTCCTTCCGAACCGGCCGCGGCGTTCCCTACAACGAACTCGGCGCGGACCATGCCGTGGGAGAAAGCCGATTCAGCAGCCCTTGGATGCGGGCAAACCTCGTTCCAGTCATCCTCCCGGGCCTGGACGGCGTGGCACCCAAGCTCGCCGCAGGGGCAAGGGTCGTCGACGTCGGTTGCGGCTCGGGCAAAGCCCTCCTGGAAATGGCGAGGGCATTCCCGAGCTCGGAGTTCCACGGCTACGACAGCTCCGAACTGGCCATGCGCTTCGCTAACACACACCTTGCCCAGTTGGGTCTTGGCAATGTCGTTTTCCATCACGCGGCGGCAAGCACCCTCCCGCGCGACGCATCCTTCGATTTCGTCCTCACATGGGATTGCCTCCACGACATGACCGACCCGGCCGGGGCGATGCGCTCGATCCGGGCAGCGATCAAGCCAAACGGCACTTGGCTGATCGTCGACATCAACGGGATGCCGACGCCGGAGGAGAACTATGCCCACCCGTTGGCTGGTCTCCTCTATTCGTTCTCGGTCTTGGACTGCCTGGCGTGCAGCACCTGCGAAGAAGGCGGCGCCGGCCTTGGAACCTTGGGGCTACCCGAGCCGGTCGCCAGAAAGATGACCGCCGAAGCTGGCTTCACGCGGTTCACAGTCCGGGACTTTGGCAATCCACTGAATTCGTTCTACGAGGTACGCCCTTGATGGGAGCATCTCTGCCGCGCTCCGACCGCAGCCCCGCACGTCGAGCTGGCGGACCTCTACCCAATAGCGCCGCGGAATGAGCGCCCGCAGGGTCCACGCTCGCAGCGGGGTGGCGCTCAGCCGGCGGTAGGCGTCCACCACGGGTCCGAGTCGCTTAGGATCCGGCAGCTGGAGCACCCGGCGAAGCGGGCACGGCACGAGCACGGCTTGCACGTGCCGCAGCAGCGCATAGCGGCACGGCCCGAGCTGCTGGCGATAGGCCGCGAAGAGCGCTGCCGTCTGGTCACTCCAGGCCAGGTCCTCGGCAAGCTGCCGGGCCCGATCGACGCACCAGAGCTCATAGCTGGCCGGCAGAGCGGCGATGCCGAGCCCTTCGCCAATTCGCCGGAAGTCGGCGTAGAGGTCATGCTGCTCGGTGGGCGTGAGCGGCCGCTCGAGCAGAGTGTGAGCGCGCTCGGAATAGGCCACCAGCATATAGAGCACCGCCCGATGCGCCCAGGTCGGAATCGTCTGGCCCCGGGCGGCTTCGAGCGCGGCGTGGGTGCGCCGAATCCGTTCCAGCGCGTCGTGCGCGGCCGCGCCTCCGGCGAACGCGATCTTTTGGGCATAGCGCACGGTGCGAAAGACTCAGCCGACGGGGTTGCGGGGCAGCGCCCCGGTGAAGAACAGCCAGTCCACCGCCCGGTTGAGGGCGAACTCCGCGGCCGCCCCGGCGAAGATCAGCAGGACGGCATCGGCTTGGCCCCAGATGCGACGAGTGACGCTGTGGTGGACCGGTCCCGGTGGCATGCGCACGAACTTAACTCGGCTGCCCTTGGGCCGCTGCCACCAGCCGGCCCGCGGCCTAACCAGCGCATGCAGCTTCCATGAGAAGGCCAGGTTGTCAATCGGCCGACGTGGCGGCCGGGCCGGAGCTCACCGACGTGCTTCCATTCGCACTCGCAGGGCAGGCGCGCCCTGGTGCAGGGTGAGGTTCGCCCGGAGGGCTGCGATCTGACGGACGATCTCGGCTGGGGCCGGATCACCGCTGCCATCGCCGTCCCTCACCCGGGCGGTTGAGCTCCCGCCTCCGCTCCCGGGTCTGCCGGACCTGCTAGGCCGCGACCGACGGCCGCAGGGGCTCATACCGCGCGCCACTCACCCAGAGCCGATGGAGCAGCGTGGCCAGCTTCCGCGCGACGGCGACGACCGCCCGTTGCTTCGCATTGGTGCCGCCCCGGGCGGCGAGCGCCAGACCCCAGCGCCGCAGATCACCGTCGGGTCCGAAGGGGCCCAGGATGTAGTGCGCGCCGTTCACGAGGAGACGCCGCAGCATGGGGTCGCCACATTGGGTGATCCGCCGCGGCGGGTGCGCCGCGCCCGAATCGCGCTGCCGCGGACAGAGCCCGAGGTAGGCGCCCCCCGCGCGGCTCCGGGGGAAGCGGCGCGGATCCTCCAGGGTGAGCCCGTAGCAGAGCGCGGTGAGCGGCCCGACCCCGGCGGCCTGGCGCAGCGGCCGGGTCTCGGGATAGCGAGCGGTGGCGAGCTGCTCGAGGGTCCGCTCCATCGGCGAGCGCCGGCCGTACCGCCTCCGGC
>JBOHSY010000295.1:0-1446 GCA_050733355.1 Gemmatimonadales bacterium
CCAACTAGCTGATAGGCCGCGAGACTCTCTTTCGGTGCATTGCTGCTTTCCTCTCCAGGAGATGCCCCCCGAAGAGCGTACGCGGTATTACCCGGCCGTTGGGCCGGCTATCCCCCGCCGAAAGACAGGTTCCTCACGTGTTACGCACCCGTTCGCCACTGAACCGGAGTTGCCCCCGGCCCCGTTCGACTTGCATGTGTTAGGCACGCCGCCAGCGTTCGTCCTGAGCCAGGATCAAACTCTCCAATGAGTGTTCGATATGTAGCTCGAAGCCGAACGACTTGGCTTTCGCCATTTGTCGTCCGAATCACGTATGACAGAGTTGCTTGAACCCTTCCCCGCCGGCTCTGCCACCGGGCAGGGTCAGATGGGTCCGCACCCCTTCACACTCACGCACTTCACTTGTCAAAGAGCTCGGGTGCTCGCCGCCCAACAAATTGGACGGCAGCCCTGCATTGTAACCCCTCGGCAGCGTAGGGTCAAGTGAATCAACGCGATCCACTCGTCGCCCCGGCACCGTGAGCCTCCAACGGAGATGCCAACGGAACCCGATAATTTGCCGAATCGCCGAGCCTGCGTCAACCCCTCCGGCCGGCGCGGTCGCCCCCGACGGCACAACCCGTGACCGGGGTCGCAACTGCCATCCCCCCGGACACTTACTTGGAGAAGGAGTTCCGGAAAGGCGGCCAACTCTAACGGTCGCCCCCAGCGCTGGCAACCCCGCTGGATCCGAGGTCCCCCCGGGGCCGGCCGATCACCTCGAAATGGCCTCTGCGGTGACCAACCGCACAGTGTCCAGAGGATACCGCCGGTAAGGTGGGGGCCAGCCCCGGCGGCCATCCGCGCCGCCTTCAACCGCCCGCCACGAATCGCTTGGGAGACAGTCGCATGCCGAAGCAGCTCAAGTCGCTGGACGATCTGCTCGTCCACGAGCTCCAGGACATCTATCACGCCGAGGGCCAGATCACCAAGGCGCTGCCGAAGATGATCAAGGCCGCCAATCACCCCGAGCTCCGCGCCGCCTTCGAGGAGCACCTCCAGCAGACCGAGGGACAGATCGAACGTCTTGAGCGCGTGTTCGAGCTGCTCGGCGTTCCGGCCAAGGGCAGGAAGTGCGAGGGCATGGCCGGCATCATCGCCGAAGGCCAGAAGCTCCTGGACGAGAACCCTGCCCCCGACGTGCTCGACGCGGCGCTGATCGCGGCCGCGCAGCGGGTCGAGCACTACGAGATCGCCTCCTACGGCTGCGTCGCCACCTACGCCGAGGTGCTCGGCTACGACCAGGTCCAGGAGCTGCTGGGTCAGAACCTCGATGAAGAGGAAACCGCCGACGAGCGGCTGTCGGACCTGGCGGAAAGCGTGATCAATGTGGAAGCCGCCGACCCGGCGCACGAACGCCGAGGGGAGGCGCCACGGTGACCCGGAAGGCGAAGAGCAGATGAGCGG
>JBOHSY010000296.1:0-14748 GCA_050733355.1 Gemmatimonadales bacterium
GGCTCCTTCGTGGCGCTGCGGACCGCGACGCGCCGGGCCCCGCGAGCGGGTGGGCGCGCGCTGAGGGGCGAGGGGGAGCGAGGCGTGGCCCAGGACGACCCGGGGAGCCGAATGCCGGACCGAGGGGCTGTCGAGCACTTCTCCAGGTTCGCGGGAGCGTATGCGGCCTACCGGCCGAGCTACCCGGCCGGGCTGTTCGCGTGGCTCGGCGACACGGCGCCGGCGCGAGCACTCGCGTGGGATTGCGGGGCAGGAAGCGGACAAGCCACGCGCGGGCTCGCGGAGCGCTTCGCGTGCGTCGTGGCTACCGACGCGAGCCGGGCACAGATCGGCTCGGCGGTCCGCGCGCCCGGCGTGTCGGCCTGGGCCGCGACCGCGGAGCGCAGCGCGATTCGAACCGGGCGGGTGGATCTGATCGCGGTGGCGCAAGCGCTGCACTGGTTCGATCTGCCCTCGTTCTACGACGAGGCGCGTCGGGTCCTCCGGCCGGGCGGGGTCCTGGCCGCCTGGACCTACGCCGATGCGAGGGTCGAGGGCCCCCCGGCGCCGGTGCTGGACGCGTTCGCGGACGAGGTGCGGCCGTACTGGCCGCCCGAACGCGGGCTGGTGGACTCGGGCTACCGCGGAATTGCGTTTCCGTTCGCGGAGCTCGCCGTGCCCGCGTTCGCGATGACGGCGGACTGGACGCTCGACGAGCTCGTTGGCTACCTGGGGACCTGGTCGGCGGTGGGAGCATACCGTACGGCGCGCGGGGCCGATCCGTTGCCCGGACTCCGCGCGATGTTCGCCGAACCCTGGGGCGATCCTGCCGCCCGCCGCCGCGTGGCCTGGAAGCTCGCTGTACGCGCGGGCCGGATCTGAGGGCTTCGCACCGACCAGGGCCCTCGGCATATTCGTGGCACCCGTATGCAAACCTCTCGCTTGGTCCTCGTGGCCGCCTCGCTGGTCGCGCTCGCGGGACTGGCGTGGCTGGCCGCGCGCCACCCGTCGAACGAGCGGGCATGGAGCGCCGATCATGCGCTGCTCCCGCGCGCGAGCTTCGACGGCTCGCGGGTGGGGATCGTGGGCGTTCGCAACTTCCGCTACGGGGCGGACGGCGGGGTCGAGCCGGGCTACGAGGAGCGGACCTACGATCTCGACCGGCTGGACAGCGTGTGGTTCGTGCTGGTCCCGTTCTCCGGACGCTGGCGGGTGCCCGCCCACAGCTTCGTGAGCTTCGGCTTCGGCGACTCGCAGTTCGTCGGGATCTCGGTGGAGGCGCGGCGCGAAGCGGACGAGACCTACGGCGTGCTGCCCGGTCTGTTCCGGCGCTACGAGCTGATGTACGTCATCGCCGACGAGCGCGACCTGCTGCTCCGCCGGGTGCTGCACGACCGGGACCAGGTGTATCTCTACCCGGTGAGCGCCTCACCGGAGAAGGCGCGCGAGCTGTTCGTCGCCATGGTGCAGCGGGCCAACGCACTGGCCGGGCGGCCCGAGTTCTACAACACGCTCACCAACAACTGCACGTCCAACCTCGTCGAGCACGTCAACGCGATCGCGCCCGGGCGGATTCCCGCGGGATGGCGGACGCTGCTGCCCGGCTACGCGGACGAGGTGGCGCTCGAGCTCGGCCTGATCGAGGGCGGCGGCTCGCTGGAGGATGCGCGACGCCGCTATCGGGTGAACGACCGCGCCGTCCGCCACGCGGCCGACCCGGCCTTCTCCCTCCGGATCCGCACCCGGGACGAGACGTCCGCGCGATGAGCGCCCTTCGCTTCCCCCCGCGCGTGGGCGGCGTCGCTCTAGCGGCGGGCCCACACCCCGGCCAGGAGCGGCGCCATCACGGTGGAGCCCGCGTCGACCCCGGCCTGGCGCAGGCGGTCCGCCAGCGTGTCCGGCCCGATCTCCGCCGCCGTGGCGATGCCGAGCCGTTCCATCATCGGCAGGAGACTCCGCACCGTCGCGGCGAGCAGGTCCCAGGCGGGCGAGTCCGCGCCACCCTCGAGCCCGGCCGTCGCGAGCGCCTGGGGATGCGCGAGTCCCGCCTCGATGAACCGCCGGCGCAGATGGAATCCGCTCCGGACGTCGATGCCCCCGCGGCGGAACGTCTCGCGCACGAGCTCGACGTGCCGGTCCCAGAGTCCGCGGGGCGGGGCCGACTCCATCCCGATACCCAGGTCGATCTCGTGGAATGCGATGATGCCGCCCGGGCGGACCTGCGCTGCGGCGCGACGGATCGCCGCCACCTGATCGGCCTGGTACATCAGGACGAGCCGGCCGATCACCGCGTCGGCGCGGCGGTCCAGGATGAGCGCGTTGAGATCCTGCTCCACGAAGCGGACATTGCGGATGCCGAGCGACCGGATGCGCGCGCGCGCGGCCGCGACCGCCTCCGGCGCCCGGTCGACGCCGATCACTTCGCCGGCGGGGCCGACGATCCGCGCGGCAACCAGGGCGACGTCACCCGCGCCGCTGCCGAAGTCGATCAACCGCATGCCGCGGCGGACACCTGCGGCCAGCAGGAGGCGTTCGGTCTGCTCGTCGTACACTCGAGCCTGGGCCGAGAGTCGCGCGAGCTCGCCCGGCGAGTGGCCGAGCACGTAGACGGGTCGGGAACGTCGCGCCAGCATCATGGTGAGCTCCGGTCGGGTCTGGTGCAGCGAAACTGCGGTGTGGAGCCCGTCGCGTCAGTCGGGCGCCCCGTCGCCACGGTGTAGGACAGCGAGGAAGCCGATGGACCGCGACCGTCTTGCCCGCGCGATGGACCTGGCCGTTGCCGCGGCGACCGCCCCGCGTGCGCGCATCCTCGCCACCTTCCGCTCGCCGGCGCTCCGGGCGGAGGCGAAGGCGGACGGCTCCCCGGTGACCGCCGCTGACCGCGAGGCCGAGCGGATCGTCATCGATACACTCCGCGCGTCGGCGGAGTTCGGCGGGCTGGAGATCCTGGGCGAGGAAGGCGGCCTCGACGGCGCCGCATCACCCCACCGCTGGATCATTGACCCGATCGACGGTACCCGCGCCTACACCCGGGGTCTGCCGACGTTCGGCACCATCGTCGCGCTGGAGGAGCGGGGCAGCGGGCGGGCGCTGGTCGGCGTGATCCACCTGCCCGCGAGCGGGGAGACCGTGAGCGCCGCGCGCGGGGTCGGCGCCTTCCGCGACGGCGAGCCCGCCCGCGCCTCCCGGGCCGAATGGCTCGACGACGCGATCATCTCGGCACCCGACCTCGCGCAGTTCCGCGAGGCCGGGTGCCCGGAGCTCTACGGCCTGCTGCACGGGCCGTACGAGCGGGTGCGGGGCTACACCGACTGCTGGGCGCACGTGCAGGCGGTGGGCGGCGCGATCGACGTGGTGGTCGAGCCCGGGCTGAGCGTGTGGGACATCCGCGCGACGCAGGTGCTGATCGAGGAGGCCGGCGGCCATCAGCTCGTGCGCCCTTCGCGGGCGGCGGGCAAGGTGGACGCGATCTTCGGAAGCCCTGCGTTGGTCGAGGCGCTGGCGGGCCGGCTGGGCTTCCGCGGCTGACCGGGATGGAGGCGTCGCTGCGGTTGTCCCTCCGCGTTCTCCGTGGCTCCGCGGTGCTGTTCCTGCCGATGCTGGCCGAAGCACAGACGCCCGCCGGCCGGCTGTCGGAGGCGGGTGTTTACCGCGCCGCGGCCCTGGTCGACTCCGTGTTCGTCGAGCGGGCAAGGCGCGAGTCGACCGTCGAGGGCGCCGATTTCGCGTCGTACCTCGTGGCGCGGCTCGGCGTGCGCCCGGTGCCCTCCGATCTCGCGCTCGACGTCGTGGTGGACAGTTCCGGCGTGCGCATCGGCGGCCGGCTCGACGAGCTGCCTCCCCAAGTGAAGGCCGAGCTGGGGGCCGCCGTCGCGTTCCTGGATCCCGGGTCGATCGTCACGGCGGACGTCGTGCTCCGCCCGGCGGGCACGGGCGTCGTGCGGTTCCATCTCCGGAGCATTCTCGTGAACGGCTTCCCGCTGCCCGAGCCGCTGCTCGTGCCGCTCATGGCGGAAGTCGGAGTCCGCTATCCTGCGCTGACCAAGACCGGGCGCGACCTGCTGGTGGCCATCCCCGCCGACGGCGACGTGCAGCTCCTGCCTGGCGCGGTGCGGGTCGCCATCTCCGGTCCGCTCGGAGCCGCCCCGCGGGGCCCCGGCGGCGTGGTGCCGAACCGGATCTACTGAAGCGGGCAGCCTGATTCTCTGGCTCGTTCGGCGGTTGGCGTGGGCCTCGAGGGGCCGGTTGCAGGATCGGCCTCCCCGCCTATCTTCCGCTCGGGAGGCGGGGTGACGCCGCCCGGAACCCAACGAGGAGCACCGAATGTCGGCCGAACAACAGGGTGGCACGCTCAAGCCGGTGAGCCCGGCCCGCGTCGCCGAAGAGCTCACCCGCCTCAGCGCGAGCCGGAAGAGCGGCGAGCTCGACGCGGACGAGTACGAGCATCGCTTCAGCCGCATGATCAGCGAGCTGCGGGACCGCCGGATCGACGGCAGCCGCACCGAGATCCTCGCCGTGCTGGGCCCGCTCAAGGATACGGGCGTGGTCACGCTCGACGAATGGGCGCGGCTCACCCGGCAGCTCGGGCTTGCTTAGCAGGCCGCTCGGTCCCGCCGCACCCGCCGTCTCGGCGGTCGGGTACGGCGGCATGCACCTCTCCATCGAAGGCCGTCCCCCCGAAGCACAGGGCATCCGGGTCATCCACGCCGCGCTCGACGCGGGAATGACCCTCATCGACACCGCCGACGTCTACTGCCTCGACGAGTCCGATCTCGGCCACAACGAACGCCTGATCGCGGCGGCGCTCGCCTCGTGGCGCGGCCGGCGGGAGGGCATCGTGGTCGCCACCAAGGGCGGCCTCACCCGGCCGCACGGTCGCTGGGAGCGGAACGGGCGTCCGGCTCACCTGCGCGACGCCTGCGAGCTGTCGCTGCGGGCGCTCGGCGTGGAACGCATCGACCTTTACCAGCTCCACGCGCCCGACCCCCTCGTGCCCTTCGAGGAGAGCGTCGGCGCCCTCGCGGATCTCGCGCGGGAGGGAAAGATCCGGTGGATCGGCCTGTCCAACGTCTCGCTGCAGCAGATCCGGGCGGCGGAGGCGATCGTGTCGATCGCGACCGTCCAGAACCGGCTGAACCCGTTCTTCCGTGAATCGATCGCCGACGGCATCGTGGCTTACTGCGGCCGCCGGCGCATCGGGTTCCTCGCCTACAGTCCCGCCGGTGGGGGCCGGCTCAACCTCAAGCTGCCGCAGCATCCGGTGCTGGGTCAGCTGGCCCGGGACCTCGGAGTGACCGCCCACCAGCTCGTGCTCGCCTGGGTAGTCGCGCAAGGTCCCTCGGTGGTCGCGATTCCGAGCGCGCGCAAGGTCGAGCATGTCGAGGCCAGTGCCCGCGCCGCGGATCTCACGCTCAGCGCCGCCGACCTCGATGCGATCGCCCAGGCGGATTTCTCGCGGGCCTGACCGTGGTAGGTTTCGATACCATGTCCGCACCGACGCGCCGTGCCACGCCCACCTGCCTGATCGGCAACGTCCCGGTGGGCTCCTGCCACCCGGTGGTGGTCCAGTCCATGACCAATACCGACACCGCCGACGTCACCGCGACGGTGCGGCAGGTGGCGGCGTTGGCCCAGGCCGGCAGCGAGCTCGTGCGGGTGACCGTGAACAACGACGCGGCTGCCGCCGCGGTGCCGGCGATCGTCGAGGGACTCGACCGCATCGGGGTGCGCGTCCCGATCGTCGGTGACTTCCACTACAACGGCCATCTGTTGCTGGCCCGGCACCCCGCCTGCGCGCGCGCCCTCGCCAAGTACCGGATCAATCCGGGCAACGTCGGCGCCAAGCGGCACGACGAGAACTTCCGCGCCATCGTGGACGTCGCCGTCCGGCACGAGAAGCCGGTGCGCGTCGGGGTGAACTGGGGCTCGCTCGACCAGGCGCTCCTCACCGAGCTGATGGACGCGAATGCGCGGCTCGCCGAGCCGGCCGACGCGCGCGACGTCACCCTGGACGCGATGGTGCAGAGCGCGCTGCGCTCGGCCGCCTTCGCGGAGCAGTGCGGCCAGCCGCGCCACCGGATCGTGATCAGCGCGAAGGTGTCGGGCGTGCAGGACCTGATCGATGTCTACCGGATGCTGGCCGCCCGCTGCGACTACCCGCTGCACCTCGGACTCACCGAGGCCGGCATGGGGATGAAGGGCATCGTCGCCAGCACGGCCGGCATGGGCGTGCTGCTCCAGGAAGGCATCGGCGACACCGTCCGGGTCTCGCTCACCCCGGAGCCGAACGGCGACCGCACGCTCGAGGTGCAGGTCGCGCAGCAGATGCTCCAGTCGCTGGGTCTCAGGAGCTTCAGTCCGCAGGTCACCAGCTGCCCCGGATGCGGACGCACCACGAGCACGTTCTTTCAGCAGATGGCGCTCGACATCCAGACCTACCTGGCCGAGAAGATGCCCGTGTGGCGGTCGGAGCGGCCGGGGGTCGAGGAGCTGCGCGTGGCCGTGATGGGCTGTGTGGTGAACGGTCCCGGCGAGTCGAAGCACGCCCACCTCGGCATCTCGCTGCCCGGCACGTTCGAGGAGCCGGTCGCCCCGGTATACGTGGACGGCCGGCTCCATTCGACGCTGCGCGGCGACGGCATCGTTGCCGAATTTCTCGCCATTCTCGAGGAGTACGTGGCTACCCGCTACTCCGCGGGTGAGCCGGTCTCCCGCTAGCCCCCGCGACATCCTCGCGCCTTTCTGTCCCCCCGTGCGCCGCTAGTCCGGGTTGCGCCGCGTGATCGTGCCGCGGAGGTCGAGCACGGTGTGAATCGTCGGCGCTCCCTGCGTGAAGTCGATCGTCTGTCGGCCGTTCATCGTCTGCGTGCCGCCCGCACCGGCGAACCGGCCGGTGCCGCCGGTGAACGTGAGCGTGCCGTCACGGCGGGCGCCTCTGCCCATCCAGCCCTCTGCCCATCTAGATTGCCCGCGTGCTGCTCGCCCTCGCCGGCCTCGAGGCCACGCTCCGCGATCAGCCGCTCCTCGCTCTGTCCGTCCGCTTTGCCGGCGGCGTGGGCACCAGCCTCACGCCGTGCGTCTACCCGATGATCCCGATCACCGCGGGCATCCTGAGCGGCGTGGGCTCGGCCGAGCGGTCGCGCCGGCGTAACGGCGGTGTTCACGCTCGCCTACGTCCTGGGCGTCGCGTCCGGGTACGCGGCGCTGGGTCTCCTGGCGGGGCTCACCGGCCCGATCTTCGGTTCGGTGAGCTCGAAACCCCTGGGCCTATTTCGCCATGGGCCACTGCTCCTGGTGTTCGGTCTCGCCCTGCTGGGCGTGATTCCGATGCGGGCGCCACCCGGCTGGTGAACCGGGCCGGACGACTCAGCCCCGGGTCGCCGGCGGGCGCCCTCGCCCTCGGCGCCACCTCCGGGCTCGTGGCGGCGCCCTGCGGTGCGCCGGCGTTCGGTGCGGTGGGGACGTTCCTCATCGCCACGCGAAGCGCCCGGACTCGGTTCCTGTACTGCTGTGTTCTCGCTGGGGATGACGACACTGCTGGTGGGAGTCGGACTCGTGTCCGGGACGCTCGGCGCGCTGCCCCGGGCCGGGCGGTGGACCCTGTGGGTCAAGCGGGCCGGCGGCATCGTACTGCTGGGGATGGCCGAGTATTACTTCATCCGGATGGGACAGGTGCTGTGACTGCGCTGCCGCCGCGGCCGTCGGAGGCCCAGGACGGCGGCATTGCGCTGCTGGTGTGACCTCTGCGAGGAGCTGCTCCCACGGGTGCGCGAGGCGCGCGAGAGGTACGGCGACCGGGTGGAGTTCATCGGCATCAACGTGACGGTGAACCAGTCGGCGGCGCGGGTCCGCCGCTACCCGGAGCAGCATCGGCCGCCGTTCCGAATGCTCTACGACACCGAGGGCACGAGCGTCCGGGCCTACCGGGTCCCGACCACCTCGTTCATCGTGATCGTGGACCGCACCGGCCGCGTGGCCCATACGGGCAGCGGGGGCGACCAGGATCCGCTGCCGGTGCTCGCCCGGGTCACAACAGCAGCCGCGAATGAACGCGAATAGACGCGAATACCCGCGAGCAAGCAAAGAGGTTCTCGTGCAACGATTCGCGGTATTCGCGCTGCCTTCGCGCTAATTCGCGGCTCTGCGGTTCATACGGAGAACGGAGCCCAGGATGCGTCCTATCGCCCTACTCGCGGCACTCGTGGCCGCTGCACCACCGGTCGCGGCCCAGGCCGGCTATACCCCGACCGCCTTCGCCATCGCGGGCCCGGACCCCGGTGAAGAGGCGCCCGATTTCGCGCTACCCTGGGCCTCCCGGGACACGATCGGCGAGCAGCTGTATTCCCTCGGGGGGGATCGGGGGCGGGTGGTGGTGCTCGCCTTCTATCCCCGCGATTTCACCCGGAGCGACAGCATCCAGCTCAGCCGCTTCCGGGATCGGTACGCCGAGCTCTTTGGCGACAGCACCACGGTGCTCGGCATCAGCACCGATCCGGTCGAGACCCATCAGCGCTTCGCCGCCGCTCTCGGGCTGCCCTTTCGACTCCTGAGCGACGGGGCGCAAGACGTGGCGGCGAAGTACGGGAGCAAAGATCGGGAGAACCGGAATCGGCGCACGATCTACGTCGTCGGTCGGGACGGCCGCGTTACCTACCGGGATCTCCGCTTCAGCGCGACGGACGACAAGGCATACACCCGCCTGGAGCGGGCGGTCCAGCGCGCGCACCGCCGCTGACACTCGGCGTGACCGGCTGGTGACCCAATGCGGAACCAGGGCATGTCGATAATGTTGGGAAGTCGCGCGTATGCATAATTAAATCAAGCGTAGCGACACTGTCGCATTGCGACGTCGTGTCTGAGATGTGCTACCGTAGGTATCTGAATAGTAATACTTTGAATCACGGTGTTCATGTTTGTTCTGAAGTGATCTCGTCGGTTGTGCCCTCTAGCGGCATCGGTCGGGGATATGCACTTCCCCGGCTTTTCCACATGTGGATTCGGATGCATTCGGGCGCCCGGCACGCCGGCTCCCGCCCCCGGACTTGTCCCCGTTGACCAGCGGTTTCCTTCGCGCCGCGCGCGTGCTGACGATGGCCGGCGACCGCCATGTCGACGCCGTCTGGTGGGAGACGGGGCGGATCCGCGCCGTCGGTCGAGCCGCCGAGCTGGCCCGCGCGTTGCCACCCGAGACACCGCGCTTCGATCTGCCTGGCGCCTGGGTCACCCCGGGCCTGGTGGACGGGCACACGCATTTCGCGACTTGGGCCCTGGGCCGCCGGCGCGTACAGCTGGCGGGTGTCCACGATCGGGCCGAGGCCGTCCGACGGGTCGGGGCGGCGCAGCCGGTGCAGGGCTGGGTGCTGGGTCAGGGATGGGACGCGAACGGCTGGAATGAGCCCCCGGAGCGCCAGGCGCTCGATGGGGTGCAGGCAGCGCCCGTGTTCCTCGAATCCCTGGATCTGCACGCCGCCTGGCTCAACACCGCGGCGCTCGCGGCAGCGGGGATCGATCGCCGGACGGCCGACCCGTACGGCGGCCGCATCGTGCGGGATCCCTCGGGCGAGCCCACCGGTCTGCTCCAGGAGCGAGCGGTCGAGCTGGCGTTGCCCGCGCTGCCGGCCGCGCCCGCCGAGCTGCTACGGGCGGCGCTGCTCGACGCCCAGGCCGAGGCGCATCGGCTGGGGCTCACCGGCATCCATGATGTCGAGTCGGACGACGTGCTGGGCGCCTTTCGCGGGCTCGATGCCGAGGGGTTGCTGCGGCTCCGGGTGCTGTTTCACCCTCCCGTCGCGTCGCTTCCGCGCCTGGTGCGGGAGGGCGCACGGAGCGGGCGCGGGTCCGAGTGGCTGACCAGCGGGGGGATCAAGCTGTTTCTCGACGGCAGTCTGGGGACGCAAACGGCCTGGATGCTCGCCCCGTACGAGGGGTCGAGCGACCGCGGGCTTCCGATCTCGACCCTCGAGCAGGCGCGCGCGGCGATGTCGCTCGCGGCCGGCGCCGGCATCGCGTCGGTGGTCCACGCCATCGGGGATGCGGCGGTGCGCCGGGCGCTCGAGCTCGCAGCCGGGCTGCCGGGAGTGGCGCTGCCCCACCGCATCGAGCATCTGCAATGCGTCCACCCGTCGGACCTCGGGCGGGCGGCGGCCGCGGGGCTGGTCGCGTCGATGCAGCCCGCGCACCTCCTGACCGACATCCCGCTCGTCGATCGGCACTGGGGTGCGCGCGGCGCCGGCGCCTACGCCTTCCGGACCCTTCGCTCGCGCGGCACCGTGCTGGCCTTCGGCAGCGACGCGCCGGTGGCGCCGCTCGATCCCCGGGTTGGCATCTACTCGGCCATGGCGCGCCGCGGGCTCGACGGCTCGCCGCCGGGCGGATGGCGGCCCGAGGAGCGCCTGAGCTTCGCGGAAGCGCTCGCCGGCTACACGGTCGGCAACGCGCACGCCGGCGGCGTCGCGCACCGGCGCGGCGTGTTGGCTCCCGGGTTCGACGCCGACCTGGTGGCGTGGGAGGTCGATCCCGCGCTGGCGGACGGCGATCCTGACGCCTTCCGGCAGGCCCGCGCGCGCCTCACCGTCGTGGGCGGCGAGGTCGTGATGCAGTCGTGAGGGCCCGCTATTAAACTCTTGGGTTCCTTCTGCAAGGGATCCGAGTGCCGCACACCGCGGTTCGCCGTACGAAGATCGTCGCCACGCTCGGGCCGGCCTGGGACAGCCCGGAAAAGATGGATGCGCTGCTCGATGCGGGCGTGAACGTGGTGCGGGTCAACGCCTCGCATGGCACGCCGGAGATCCGGGCGCGGTGGATCACTCAGCTCAAGGAAACAATCGCCGCCAGGCGCGGACGGTCGAGCGCGGCGATCCTGCTCGACCTCCACGGACCCCGGATCCGTGTGGGCCGGCTGCCGGAGCCGGTGATGCTCGAAACGGGGCAGGAGGTCGTGTTTGCGCCGGAGGACCGGGCGGGCAACGGCGACATCCCGACAACCTACGCAGCGCTCGCCGCCGACGTGCGCGAGGGCAGCACGATCCTCCTCGATGACGGGCTGCTGAACGTCGAGGTCGTGGCGGTGGCGGGCGACCGCGTGCGGGGCCGGGTGCGCTACGGCGGGGAGCTCAAGCCGAACAAGGGCATGAACCTCCCCGGTGTGGAGGTGAGCGCGCCGGCGGTCACCGACAAGGACCGGGAGGAGGTGGCCCGGGCCGTGGCGCTCGGCGTGGATTACATCGGCGTGTCGTTTGTGCGGAAGCCCGAGGACATCGAAGAGGTGCGCCGGCTCGTCCCCCGCTCGATGCGGTTGATCGCGAAGATCGAGAAGGACACGGCGCTCAACAATCTCACCGGCATCCTCAAGGCCTCCGACGCGATCATGGTCGCCCGCGGCGACCTCGGGGTCGAGCTGCCGTTCGAGGAGGTGCCGCTCGCGCAGAAGCGGGTGATCCGCGAGGCCAACCTCCACGGAAAGCCGGTGATCACGGCGACCCAGATGCTCGAGTCGATGATCCACCATCCGCGTCCCACGCGCGCCGAGGCGTCGGACGTGGCCAACGCCATCCTCGACGGCACGGACGCGGTGATGCTGTCGGCGGAGACGGCAGTGGGCGACTTCCCGCTCGAGGCGGTGCAGGCCATGGCGCGGATCGCGCGCGAGCTCGAGAAGCATCGCAAGGGGCGGAGCCCCGCGTTCGACATGGCGGTGGGCCGCCGCCGGGAGGAGATGGAACGTCTGCGCCGGGGCGAGGATGACGTCCTGCCCACCCGCACGGAGGACGCGATCGCGGTCGCGGTCTGCGCCGCCGCGGAGCTCATGGCGGTGCCGCTCATCGTCTGCTTCACGAGCAGCGGTTTCACGGCGCGCACGGTGGCGTCCTACCGGCCCAGCGTGCCGATCTTCGCCGTCACGCCGGAGCCGGAGACGTTCCGCCAGCTCGCGCTGGTCTGGGGGGTCGTGCCGGCGCTGGTCGAGCACCTGCCGACCTACGACTCGATGCTCACCGTCGCGCGCCACAAGCTGCTGGAGCTCGGCCTGGCCGAGCCGGGGGAGCGGGTGGTGGTCACGGCGGGGGTGCCGTTCGATCAGCCGGGCACCACGAACCTGCTCAAGATCGAGGCAGTCTGACGAAGACTGGTCGATTGAACCACAAGTCGATTGGACCACAAAGAGAGCAAGGACACAAAGCACACCGTGAGCCTTCGGATCCCCGTACGCGCCGCGCCGTCTTCGTGTCCTTCCTCTCCTTGTGGTTCATCGGTTGGATTCGCCGGCGAATGAAACTCACGTTCCTGGGGACGGGGACCTCGTTCGGCGTTCCCCAGATCGGTTGCGGGTGTGCCGTGTGCCACTCGTCCGACCCGCGGGACCGGCGTACCCGGGCCGGCGCGCTGCTCCAGGCCGGGGGCGCGTCGGTGCTCATCGATACGCCCCCCGAGCTCCGGCTCCAGCTCGTGGCCGCGGGCCAGTCGCAGGTGGACGCGGTGCTCTACACCCACGCCCACGCTGACCATGTCAACGGCATCGATGACCTGCGGGTGTTTTCGGTGCGCCAGGGCCAGCCGCTGCCGCTCTACGGGCCGCCCGAGACGCTCGAGCGCCTGCGCATGCAGTTCGACTACATCTTCAACGACACGGTCGGGGCGTACGAGGGCACGTCCAAGCCCTGCCTCGAGCTGCATCCGCTCGAGCCGGGTCGCCCGGCGCGCATCGCGGGGCTCGCCGTCCTGCCGCTGGCGTTCACGCATGGGCACCTCCGGGTCTACGGATACCGCTTCGGCGAGGTCGCGTACATCACCGACGTGAAGGCGGTACCTCCCGAGGAGCGCTACCGGCTGCGCGGGCTCCGCGTGCTGGTGCTCAACGCGCTCTGGTGGCGCCCGCACCCCACGCATCTCAGCATCGCCGAAGCGATCGAGACGGCGCAGGACCTGGGCGCCGAGCGCACCTACCTCACCCATCTGACGCACGAGACCGGGCACGCGGAGCTCGAGGCGCAGCTCCCGCCCGGCATCCTGCCCGCCTACGACGGGCTCACCGTGGAGGTCGTGTGATCCGCTTTGCCTACGGCCGGCTGTTCCGGGACGGTCTCGACGGCGAACACGGCCTGACCCGCGCCAGACTGGACGAGCTCGCCCGGCGTTTCCCCGCGGTGCAGGCCGAGGTGCGCGAGCGCCGAGCGGGCGGCGAGTACGGCTTCTACGATCTCACCGACCAGGGGCCGACGGTCAAGGAGATCGCGAGCTTCGCCGAGGGCATGGGGCAGGCTCACGACCACGTGCTCGTGCTTGGCATCGGCGGGTCGGCGCTGGGCGCACGCGCGCTGCTCGGCGCACTCCGCCCGCCCGCCTGGAACGAGCTGGATGACGAGGGCCGCGAGTTCTTTCCCCGGCTGACGGTGCTGGAGAACGTCGATCCCACATCGGTCGCCGCCGCGCTCAAGCGGATCGACCCCCGCCGCGTGCTCGTGAACGTGATCAGCAAGTCGGGCGGCACCGCGGAGACGATGGCCCAGTATCTCGTGGTCCGGGCCTGGCTCGAGGAGGCGCTCGGCAAGGCGGCTTTCCGTCACCTCGTGTTCACGACCGATCCGGAGCGCGGCGCCCTCCGCGAGCTCGCCACCCGCGAAGGGACCGCGACGCTGGCGGTGCCGCCGGCGGTGGGCGGCCGATTCAGCGTTCTCTCCCCGGTGGGTCTTCTGCCCGCGGCCCTCGTGGGCATCGACATCAAGGGCCTCCTGGCCGGGGCCCGCGACGCGGTGGAGCGCGCGTCGGCGGACGATCTGCGGCGGAACGCGCCCGCGCTGTACGCCGGGCTTCACTGGGCGGCCGACACCGGGCTCGGAGCGCGCATTCACGTGCTCATGCCCTACACCGACCGTTTGCGTGAGTTCGCGGAGTGGTATCGCCAGCTCTGGGCGGAGAGCCTGGGCAAGCGGGTGGACCGCGACGGCCGGCCGGTGTTCGCCGGTCCCACGCCAGTGGGTGCCATCGGCGCGACCGACCAGCACAGCCAGGTGCAGCTCTTCATGGAGGGGCCGTACGACAAGGTGATCAGCTTCGTCGTGGTGGACGACCTGGGCGTGGATCTGCCCATCCCGTCACGGGACGGCCTTCCGGTTGATCTGGCGTACCTCCCCGGGCACTCGCTCGGCGAGCTGCTGCGGGCCGAGTACGAGGCCACGTCGGCCGCGCTGGCCCGCATGGGCCGGATGAACTGCACGGTGCGCCTGTCGGCGCTTTCCGCCCAGACCTTCGGCGAGTTGATCATGTTCTTCCAGCTGGCCACCGGCTACGCCGGTGTATGGTATGGTGTGAATCCGTTCGACCAGCCCGGAGTGGAGCTGGGGAAGAAGCTCACGTTCGCCGCCATGGGACGGCCAGGCTACCAGGTCGAACCGCAGGAGAAGCCGGCCGACGAAGCCTGACCCGGGGAGGGTCCATGCAAGTCTCCACCTGTCTGTTGGCCGCGGCGCTTGGGCTGTCCGCCGTCCCGTTGAGCGCGAGCGCCGATCCGACGACCGACCGGGTCACGATCCTCTACGATGCGTTCGGCAAACGAGCCGGACTCCGCCGTGACTGGGGCTTCGCCGCGCTCGTCGAATACCAGGGAAAGCGCATCCTGTTCGACACCGGCAACAACGCGGCGATCTTCGAGCACAACGTGCGGGCCCTCGGCGTCGATCTCCGTCGCCTCGACTTCGTCGTCGTCTCGCACCGTCACGGCGATCACACCTCGGGGCTCAACTACCTGCTCCGGGTGAATCCGCGGGTGCGGATCTA
>JBOHSY010000297.1:0-3727 GCA_050733355.1 Gemmatimonadales bacterium
CCCCGCGCGACTGGGGCCACCAGTGGCGGTTCGTGCCGTGGCTGTCGTACGAGCCGGACGTGGGCCTCTTCTTCGGCGGCGGCGCGAGCCGGTATGGCTTCGGCTTCCGCAAGGACCCGTACGCGTCTTGGTGGCGGATCCGGGCCGGCTACGCCACGACCGCGGCGGCCCCGCGGGTGGATCTCCTGGGCGACATCCGGCGGGAGAACTCCCCGCTCCGCTTCCAGATCTACGCGCGGGCGTCGGGCATCGAGGTGGTCCGGTTCTTCGGCTTCGGCAACACCACGCCGCTGATCGACGACGAGATCTCCGAGGTCGAGCAGCAGCAGTATCAGCTCAGTCTGGGCATCGCGTGGCCGCTGGCGCGGCGGCTCACGTTCTCGGTCGGCCCGGTGGTGCGCTACAGCACCACCGATCTCGACCAGCCCAACCTGATCGGGCAGCTGCAGCCCTACGGGTCGGACAAGTTCGGGCAGGTGGGCGCGCAGGCGGGGCTCGAGTACGACTCGCGCGACAGCAAGCTCGCCGCCAGCCGCGGAGCCCGGCTGATCCTCGGCGGGAGCGTCTTCCCGGAGCTCTGGGACGCGGAGTCCACCTTCGGGGAGGTGCACGGCGAGGCCAGCACCTATCTCACCGCGCCGATTCCGCTCCGGCCGACGCTCGCGCTCCGGGCGGGCGGCAAATACGTGAGCGGCGACTACCCGTTCCACGAGGCGGCCCACATCGGCGGATCAGCGACGGTACGCGGTCTCCGGGAGCATCGCTACATCGGCGACTACTCGGCCTGGGGCAACGCGGAGCTCCGGCTCAGCTTCGGCCGCGCGCGCGTCGTACTGCCGGCGGAGGTCGGCATCTTCGGCCTGGCCGACGCGGGCCGGGTGTGGCTCGACGGCGAGGACTCCAACGAGTGGCACGAGGCGTTCGGCGGCGGGATCTGGCTGGCGTTTCTCAGTCGCGACGGCACGCTGACCGCGGCAGTGGCCCGGGGGGAAAGCCGGACCGCCGTCTACGTAAGGGCAGGGTTCGCATACTAGGAGGAGCGGACGGGAGCGGACGGGAGCGGATAGTCCCTCGCCGCTCCCGTCTGCTCCCGCCCTGCTCCCGCCTGCTCCCGCCTGCTGAAGGGACCTCGAATGCCGCCTGGCTCCACCCCGGGCCGCTGGCCCTCGCTGCTGCTGCCGGCCCTGCTTCTCTCCATCGCCGGTCCGCTCGCCGCGCAGGTCCCGGGCGACTCCACGACGGCTGACGCGCTTCCCGTCGAGTCGCTCGATACGCTGGTCGTCACCGGCACCCGCATCCCCGCCGCGCTCGGCGGTGCAAGCGCAGTCGTCGTGATCCCCGAGTCGCTCCACATCGCGCCGGCCGCCTCGCTGGAGCAGGCGCTCCGCGAGCTGCCGTTCGTCCTCGTCCGGCAGAACTCGCGCGGCGAGACCGAGCTCTCGCTCCGCGGCTCGGAGTCCCGCCAGATGGCGGTCATGCTCGACGGCGTCCCGCTCAGCCTCGGCTGGGACCACCGCACCGACCCCTCGCTGGTTCCGCTGACCGGCGCCCAGCGGCTGGTCCTGGTCCGCGGCCTTTCCTCTCTGCTGCACGGCCCCAACGTGCTCGGCGGCATCGTCGAGGTAGACCTCGGCCGCGCTGCGCCCGGCACGACGCCGAGCAGGAGCCTCTCGGTCGGCATGGGAGTGGACGCGAACGGCGCCCGCAGGCTCAGCGCCGCGGGGAGCGCTCCGCTTCAAGCGGGCAGCGGCACGCTCGCGCTCCGGGGCGGCGTCGGCTATCGCACCCGCGACGGCGTCTCCTTGAGCGGCGACGTGGTCGACCCGGCCGCAGCCGGCGGGCTCCGCACCAACAGCGACCTGGAGCAGGTGGACGGCTTCGCCGCCGCACGCTGGCAGCACGAGTCCGGCCGGTACGTCGGCCTCACCGCGACCGGCTATCACGCCGAGCGAGGCGTTCCGCCCGAGTTGCACGTCGGGTCGCCGCGACTGTGGCGCTACCCCTCCATATGGCGCGGCCTCGGCATCCTCACGGCAGGCACCGGCCCCGTGACCACGCCGCTCGGGCTCGGCGCCCTCGACCTCGCCGCGGGACTCAACCTCGGCTCGACCGAGATCGAGCGATTCGACGATCCCGCATACCGCACGATCACCGGCCGGGAGCGCGGCGAGGAGCGCAGCTTGAGCGCCCGGCTGCACGGCCGTCACTCGCTGCCGGCCGGTGGCGAGCTCAGGGCCGCGGTCACCGGCGCGGAGGTGCGGTTCGACGAGTACCTCGACGAAGCCGCGCCCAACCGCTATCGGCAACGGCTGTGGAGCACGGCTCTCGAGACCCAGTGGCCGATTCCGGGCGACGTCCTCGTCGGCGGTGGCGTGGTCTACGACGCGGCGAGCACGCCCGAGACCGGCGGCAAGCCGGCGCTCGACGGGCTGTCGGCCTGGGGCTGGCGCCTCGGCGCCACGATGCCCGCGCTGGCCGACGCGCTGCGGCTCCACGCCAGCGCGAGCGGGCGCGCGCGGTTTCCCGCGCTCCGCGAGTTGTACTCCGACGCGGTCGCCCGCTTCGAGCCCAATCCCGACCTGCGGCCCGAGCGGCTGCTCGGCGCGGAGGTCGGCGCGACGCTGGTCCGCGCGCTCACGGGTGGGAGCGCGCTCAACCTGCAGACGGTCGTCTTTCACCACCGGCTCGCGGACGCCATCGTGCGCGAGGCTACGGGCGACGGGCGCTTCCGCCGGGTGAACCGGCACGCCCTGCGGAGCACCGGTGTCGAGCTGCTGGCCGGATGGTCCGCGCCGTCCGGATGGTCGCTGACCGGAGACCTGCTGCTGCAGCGGATTCGGGAAGATGACCCGGAAGGCGAGCAGCAACCGGAACATCAGCCCGAGGTGCGCGGGCGGTTCGGCGTGACCGTGCCGCTTCCGCTCGGCCTCAGACTCCTGAGCGATCTCCGCTACGTCGGGCGGCAGTACTGCGTGCATCCCGACCTCACGACCACGGTCGCACTCGCGGGTCAGGGCGAGGGCGATGTCGGGCTCGAGCGGGCCTGGGCGCTCCGCGACGCCGGCGGGGCGGGGCGACTCCTGAGCGCGCTCCGTGCGACGGTGTCGGTGGACAACGTGACCGACGCGACCGTCTACGATCAGTGCGGGCTGCCGCGGCCCGGGCGGACATTGCGGGTGGCGATGCAGCTCCGCTGACGGCGGCTCCGACCTCGCCGCGCCGGCACGAGAAAGCCGCCGGGCGTGTCCGCCCTGCGGCCTTCCGTCGCTGCCATCTCCCTTACCGTCTCGACCGGCTCTACCGCCCTTACCGCCTACTGGACCTTCTGTTCACCTGAATTCCCTGCTCCCTCAGGCACGATCGTGTCTCCCAGGCGGGAGTAGGGCCCCCGCCGCTGCTTGAACCGCTCCCACTCGTCCCCGGCGCGCTCCTTCGCCCGGCCGGCCACCTCACGGGCGCGCTCGCGGGCGGGCGCCGCCTTGTCGCTGGCGAGGAACCAGGTGAGCAGCGCGCCGGCCGCGAGCCCGAGCAGTGAGCCTGCGCCGCCGCCCGACGTCGCTTCCTCCTCTTCCGGCTCCTCCTCGATCTCGGCTTCCTCCGCCTCTTCCTGCTTGAGCCGTTCCTCGAGCGCGTCGATCCGCGCCTCGAGCCGGTCCACCAGGGCCTCCCGCTCGCGCCGCTGACGGCGGCGCTCCAGACCCGCGCTCAGGTCGTCCCAGCGGTCGCT
>JBOHSY010000298.1:0-15053 GCA_050733355.1 Gemmatimonadales bacterium
GTCGGGACATAGAGCCGTCCGTCGTCACCCAGGATCGCGAGCGGGATGCCCTTGTCGGCGCAGACCTGAGCGCACATGCGATGCTCCGCGCCGGCGAGGCCCTGGCCGAACTTGCAGGAGACATCGACCACGGTCCCGGTGACTGTCGCCTGCTTACTCGGCGGCGCTTTCATCGCCATCTTTGGCTTCTCCTGGGCGTGGAGCGGCCCGGACAGCGCCGTGGCGAAGGCCAGGGTTCCGAGACCTGCGATGAGACGAGAGAGCATGGGGGCCTCCGAGAGGAGAGGGATGGAGCGCTGGGACGGAGCCCGAGGGAACCGAGCTCACTCAGATAGACAGACACCGACCGGCTGAAAATCCTTCGCCGAGAGGCTCTCGTATGGCCGAGATCGTCTATACCTCCGAGGTTCGCTTGACCCGCGTGCGCGGCGCGCTGCGCCTGGCGCACCTGCCCGCTGAGAATGAGCCGGTGCGCTTCGGGACTCATGGCCCCATCGCCCGGCACTACGGGATTCGGGGCGAGGTCCCCGACCCGCACGCCGCGACGCTGGACTATGTGGTGGCTGCCACAGGCGGCTGACTGCTCGGCACCCTGGGCGGCGCGCTGGAGGCGCGCGGGATCAATGCGAGCGAAGGTGACCTCACGGCTCTCGCCCGGGGCGAGGTAGAGACCGAGGACGGCGTCCTCGTGCTGCGCCGGATCCACGTTCGGTTCACGGTGCGGAACTTCCAGCCGGCCCAGGCCGAGGCAGCGCGCCGGGCGCACGACGTGTTCCCGCCGTATTGTCCGGTGTACCGGTCCATCCACCGTGCCATCACGATTACAACCGACATCGAGCTGGCGCCGGCAGCCACCGCCGAACGAGGTCCCTGAGCAGCGGCGAGGCGATCATGGCCTTCATGCCGAGACCACGAAGGGCCACCGGCGAACGGCGCCGATGGGACAAGAACTGGCCAGGAAGCTGGTCCGGCATCGCGAGAGCGTCCCGGCGGGAGCCAACGATTCGGTCTTCCCACACCCGTTCACCGCGCAGACCGCGATCCGATTGCTGGCCCGAACTGCCAAGCGGCTTCGCTGGCCACACACCGTGGTGCATGATCTCCGGCGCACGTACGCGGTCCATGCGCTTACTAGCGGAATCCCGCTTCCTCGCGTTCAGCGGCTCCTGGGGCACCGGACTCCCGCCATGACCCTCCGTTATGCGCAGCACGCACCGGAGCCCCATGCCGAGGACGACGCTGCACGGGTCGAGGCGAGCATGGTTGGGGCGGCAGACCGGGAGGCAAGGGCGGTGCGCGAACTCCTCAAAGTTGTCGAGGCCTAGTGCCCACAATTTTGCCCACGGATGCCCCTTGAAGTGCCCGGAACTCCCGCTAAGTTATTGTCCCGCAATATCCGGCGCCGTAGCCAAGTGGTAAGGCAGAGGTCTGCAAAACCTCCACGCGGCGGTTCGAATCCGCCCGGCGCCTCTCTCGCAGTCCCTCCCCGCTACACTCGCATCACCGACTCCCGGTACACGCCACCCGGCGGTACGGGAAGTCGACGCGCCGCTGCTTGCCGCGCGACACGCCGTCGATCCAGGCCACCACCGAATCGGCGCCAACACGGCGATACCCCACGACCTGGGGATAGTCATGCTCCGGAGCGGCGAACACCACGCTGTCGGCGGTCACCACGGTGGCCGTGAAGACCGCGGCCGGCTGACCACTCGGGTGAGCCGCGTACACGAGCTTGCCGTCCCGCTCCTGCACCAGGGTGAGTTGGTATTCCACGAGCCCCCTTGGCGAGGTCGTACGCGACATCCCGAGCATCGAGGCCCCACGCACTCCCATACGCTGCTCCTCGACCACGAGATCACCGGACCGCATCTCGAGGCAGCCGCCGAGCCAGGCGACCCGGTCCAGGGAAGCGCCGGATGGCGGCGTGGCGCCGGACCCACCCGGGTGCGCGGCGGTCCACACGCCCGCCGTGGCGAGCAGCACGCCCGCCGATCGGATCAGCTGCATGGCAGCTCCTCGTCGAATTGGTTTACCGGCGGCACCTTCAGCAACAGATCAGGGTGTGGCCGTGAAATGGCGCACCCACACCCCGAACAGCGGATCCTCGAGCCGCAGCCGCGACTCGCCGCCGCGCGCCTCGCGCCACATCACGCGTTTGTCGATCAACGCCTCCATGGCCTTCTGCATCGACGACGCGCTGAGCCCGCTCTGGCGGCTGGCGTCCGCGCTGTACAGTCCCTCGCCCCGCCGCGCGATCGCCACCTGGAGCGCAGTGCGCTGGGGTGCAGTGAGGCCGAGCCACGTATCGCTGTACACCGGATCCAGCCGCTGCGCGGCTTCCGCGTGGATGGCGGTCACCCGCTCGTGGGTGAGCGCCTCGTCGGCCCCGCGCTCCCTCAGCCAGGTCCAGCAGTGATGCGCCAGCAGCTGGACGTTGTAGGGCACATCCTCCGCCTCGTCGAGCATGGCCACCAGCGCCTCGGGCTCCACCGGCCCGAGCGGCTCGAAGCCGCGGCGGAGAAAGGCGAGGAACGCCGGCCTCGGTACGGCGTCGAGGAAGCGCACGCTGCCGAGCCGGTAGAAGGGGCGCGAGGAGTCGCCCGTCATGGCCGCGAGCATGCGGGTGTCCGAGCCGGCGAACACGTATCCCACCCGCCGATGTTCCTGCACGGCGGCGCGGATCTGCGCCTCCGCGGCGGCGCCATCGGGCGCCACCACCTGCTGGAATTCGTCGAGGACGAGCCCGACGCTGCGTTCGGTCTCCGCGGCGGCGCGCTCCAATCCGTCGAGAACCGCGGTCAGGAGCGGCACCGGCGGCGTCGTGTCGGCCACGCCCAGGTGCACGCTGAAGGTCTGATCCCCTGGATTGACGGTGACAGTCGGACGAAGCGCCCGGAAGAGTCGCCCGACGAGCGCGGTCGCCTGATCGATCGGGCCGCGCACCATCCGGCCCGTGTCCGCGACGATGGCGGCGGCGAGCACCTGGAGCTGTGGGTAGCCCTGGACGTTGTACCGCAGGACCGCCGCGCCCGCCTCACGCGCCTCGATGGCGGCAACGTTGTGGATCGAGCTCTTGCCGTAGCGCCGCGGGCCGATGAGGAAGTGCTTTCCGGCCTCCAGCAAGGTCAGGCGAACCTCGGCGATTTCCTCTTCCCGGTCGGCCAACTCGCCCGGGCCGAGCTCTCGGCCAAACTCGAACGGATTGCGGGGGCCCGACGCCAGCGCGATACGCACATCGCTATTATATCACATTGTATAATCTTCGCAAGTGTCTGCTCACCAAATCGTTACCTGCCAACGCTTTCGCCGCCAAGAATCGGCAGCACCTCGCCGGTGAGGTAACTCGAATCCACCGCGGATGCGAGAAAGACAAACGCGGGTGCGATCTCCTCCGGTTGGGCCGGGCGCTTCATCGGCACCGAGCTCCCGAACCTCGCTACCCTCTCGGGCGCCGCGTCGGACGGATTCAGCGGCGTCCATACCGGACCCGGGGCCACGCAATTCACCCGGAAGCCCCGCCCCAGCACGTTCTGCGCGAGCGATTTGGTGAAGGTGTGGATCGCGCCCTTGGTGGCCGAATAATCGAGCAGGTGCTCGCTGCCCTCGATGCCGGTGACGGATCCGCAATTGAGAATCACGCTCCCGGGCGCCAGGTGGGGCAGGGGCGGCGCGCGCCAGGTAGAAGTAGCCGTAGATATTCGTGCGAAACGTCCGGTCCCATTGCTCGTCGCTGATCACTTCCAGCGAGTCGGCGCTCTCCTGGAACGCGGCGTTGTTGACCAGGGTGTCGAGACCGTCCAGCTCGTCGAGCGTCTGCCGGACGGCGTGCCGGCCGAACTCGGGATCGCTCACGTCGCCCGGCACCACAATCGCACGGCGTCCCTCGGCTTCGACCGCGCGCCGGGTCTCCTCGGCGTCCTCGTCCTCCTCCAGGTAGACGATCGCCACGTCCGCGCCTTCGCGGGCATAGAGCACCGCGACCGCGCGGCCGATGCCGGAGTCACCGCCGGTGATCAGCGCGACCTTGCCCTCGAGCTTGCCCGAGCCGCGGTAGGCCGGCGCCTCGTAGTGGGGGCGCGGGTCGAGCCGACTCGAGACCGGGCTTCGGCTGGTGCTGCTGGGGGAGCGGCGGTTCCGGATACCTTCGGCCCGGCGGCTCCACCGCCCGCCTGGCGTTGCCCTGCGCTTTGACCGCCTTGGCGGTCTTCGTCGTCTTGGCAGCCTTGGCGGCCTTCTTGCTCTGCTCCTGGATCCGCCGCTGCGCTTCTGCGGCGCGCCGGCCGGCTTCGGCGTAACGCCGCGTGCTCTTCGTCGCCATCGGTCGTCTTCCTCGATTACGGGTTCATCGCCGCCGCATTCTGGCTCCGTGCGGCGCCCGACGAGGTGACACGGGTTACACCAACCGGTCGGGCGGACTTGACGAACGCCGGCTTCGGCGGGACGATGCGGCATGCTCCCACAGATACCCGGACCGTCCGGCGAGGTTACCGGGCTGCTCGCGGCGGCGCGCGCCGGCGACGGCGCTGCGTTCGACCGGCTGTTCTCGCTGGTGTACGACGAGCTACGACGGATCGCGGCCCGCCGGCTCCGAGGCGCGGAGGACACGCTGAACGCCACAGGCCTCGTGCACGAGGTCTATCTCAAGTTCGCAGAGGGGGCGGGGGTGCAGGCGGCCAGCCGCGCCCACTTCCTCGCGGTTGCCGCGCGGGCCATGCGGCAGGTGCTGATCGACCATCAGCGGGAGCGCCAGGCGGAAAAGCGGGGTGGGGACTGGGCCCGCACCACCCTTGGCGAGGGACCGGCCGGCTTCCAGGTCGGCGCTGACGACGCGGTCGCGCTCGCCGACGCTTTGGACCGGCTCGACGCCCGCCAGCGCCAGGTGGTCGAATGCCGGCTCTTCGCCGGGATGGAAGAAGCCGAGATCGCGGCGATGCTCGACGTGTCGGAGCGAACGGTGCGGCGGGATTGGGTCAAAGGTCGGGCCTGGCTGGTGCACGCGCTCATGCTGAGGGGGCATGGCTGACCGGACGCGGCGGGAGCGGATCGAGCTGCTGTTCGAGTCGGCGCTCGAGCAGGTGCCGGCGCACCGGGACGGGTGGCTTCAGGTCGCCTGCGGCAACGATCCGACGCTGCTCGCTGACGTGCATGCCCTGCTGGCCGCGTACGCGCTCGGCGAGTCCGCGTTGCCGATCGGGTCGCAGGGCGGTGTCGCGGACCGGGCGGGGGCCCGAGATCGCGGGACCCTATCGCCTGGTGCAGGAGCTCGGCCGGGGCGGCATGGGCACCGTCCACATCGCGGAGCGGGACGACGGTGTGTTCCGCCGGGCCCGCCGGGTCCGGCGAGGAAACGGCGGCGCGCGCCGCACTGCGGCGCTCGCTGGAGAACGCGGAGCAGGCCACGCAGCATCCCGCCGCGCGCGCGGAGACGCTGGCGCCTGTTCCGTGAGGGCCTACGAGATGCAGCGCGAGGTGCTGGTCCCCGGCGCGCCCGCGCTTCGGGCGGTGACCCGGCAGCTCGCGGCCCTCGGGGACTCAGTCGGGCATCCGTAACCGCACTCGGGGGCAGCGGCGAGCATGGCCGCTGGACGCCCGGGAATCCGTACTCCGGGGTGAGACCAACGATCACCCTGGAGACGGAGGACCTATGGCCCGCTGGACGCCCGACCCAACCTTCTACGCCTCACCGGCCGACGCCATGGGGGCGCCGGCAGAGCAGCTGGCCTACGTGGCCCTGCTCGGCACCGACGGTGTCACCCCCGACGCGCTCGGCGTGGTCGACACCGACCCGGCCTCCCGCGGCTACGGCGAGCTGGTGGGACAGGTCGAATTTCCCAACGCCGGCAACGAGCTCCACCACCTCGGCTGGAACGCCTGCAGCTCGCACCTGTGTCCCTGGGCGCCGAACGCCCACGTCGAGCGCCGCTATCTCGTGGTGCCGGGCACCGGGTCGTCCCGCATCCACATCGTGGACACCAAGGCCGATCCCCGCCGCCCCGAGTTGGTGAAGGTGATCGAGCCGGAAGAGCTGGCGCGGAAGACGGGCTACATGGCGCCGCACACCGTGCACTGCGGCCCCGACGGCATCTACATGAACGCGCTGGGCTCGACCGGCGGAGACGGCCCCGGCGGACTGTTCACCCTCGACCACGACAGCTTCGACGTACGCGGCCGCTGGGAACGCGACCGGGGGCCGCAGCATCTCGCCTACGATTTCGCCTGGCATCTGGGGCAGGACGTGATGGTCTCCAGCGAATGGGGCACGCCGAACATGGTCAAGGACGGCGTGAACCCCGACCTGCTCCTCGGAGGCAAGTACGGACACGCGCTCCACGTCTGGGATCTGCGCAAGCGCCGGCACCTCCAGACCATCGACCTCGGCGCCCAGCACCAGATGGTGCTGGAGCTCCGCCCCGCGCGCGACCCGCGGAAGGCGTACGGATTCGCCGGCGTCGTGATCTCGCTCGAGGACCTGTCGTCGTCCATCTGGGTGTGGCACCTGGACGGGGAGGCGGGCGGGTGGGCGGACGGGCGGTGGACGGCACGCAAGATCATCACGATCCCCGCCGAGCCGGCCGACCCCGCTGATCTGCCCCTACTGCTGCAGGGGTTCAAGGCGGTGCCGCCGCTGGTGACCGACATCAACCTCTCGCTCGACGACCGGTTCCTCTACGTGTCGTGCTGGGGCACCGGCGAGCTGCGGCAGTACGACGTGAGCGATCCGTTCAATCCGATGTTCACGGGTTCGGTGCAGATCGGCGGCATCGTGCGGCGGACGGCGCACCCGAGGAACCCGGGGAAGGCGCTGAACGGGGGCCCGCAGATGGTGGAGGTGAGCCGCGACGGCCGGCGGGTGTACGTCACCAACGCGCTCTTCACGCCCTGGGACGCGCAGTTCTACCCCGACGGCATCCGCGGCTGGATGGCGAAGGTGAACGTGGGTCCCAGCGGCGGGATGGGTCTTGACCCCCGGTTCCTGCTGGAGACCGGGGAAGGCCTCCGGCCGCACCAGGTCAAGCTGGCGGGGGGCGACGCGTCTTCGGACTCGTTCTGCTACGCGGCATGACCGGCGTGACTCTCGAGGCCGGCACGGCGCTGCTCGCTCTGGGCGCCGTGCACGGGCTCAACCCCGGCATGGGGTGGCTTTTCGCCGTGGCGCTCGGGCTGCAGGAGCGAAGCCGGCGTGCGGTGTGGCGCGCCTTTCCGCCGCTGGCCATAGGCCACGCGGCGGCGATCGCGCTTGCGGTGGCGGCAGCGGCCGTCGCGGGAGGGCTACTGGCGACGGAGCAGATCAAGTGGCTGGTCGCGGCGCTGCTGGTGGCGTTCGGAGCATACCGGCTCGTTCGGCATCGGCACCCCCGGGGCGGCATGCGGGTCGGCGCCCGCGACCTCGCCATCTGGTCGCTGCTGATGGCCACCGCTCACGGCGCGGGGCTCATGGCGCTGCCGTTCGTCCTCAACTCGAGCGTCGCTGGCGCCCACGCGGGTCATGCGGCAGACGGCGGCCTGATGCTCGCGGGCATGCCGAGCCTCGAGCTGCCGGGCCTCTGGGCCACCCTGATTCACAGCGGCGGCTACCTGGTCGCGACGATAATCGTAGCCGGGATCGTCTACGAGAAGCTCGGGCTCGGCGTGCTCCGCCGGCTGTGGGTGAACGTGGACCTGGTGTGGTCCGCGGCGCTGATCGCCACCGGCATCGTCACGCCCTTCGTCTGAGGCCCGCGTGCGGGACCAATGTACATTCACCGCGACCCGCAGGAGAGCACGCGAATGCCTCGACGCGTTACGCACGTCGTCGTCCTCCAGATGCTCGCGTCGGCGGCCGCGAGCGCCGTTCCCGCGCAGCAGCCGGACCCCGGCCAAGCCGCTGCCGCAGGCGAGTGGCGCGCCTACGGCCGCGACCCGATGGGCAGCCGTTGGTCCCCGCTCGCCGAGATCACCCGCGACAACGTGGCGAGGCTCGCGCCCGCCTGGCGGGTCAGCACCGGCGAGGCCGATTCGGCGCACGCCACCGCCGAGACCACGTCGTTCGAAGCCACGCCGATCGTGCTCGACGGCGCGATGTACCTCAGCACGCCCACCGGCCGGGTCCTGTCGCTGGAGCCGGAGACCGGACGCATCCGCTGGACCTTCGATCCCGGGATCGACCGCTCGGTCGAGTACGGCGACTTCACGAGCAGGGGGGTGAGCGCCTGGACCGACCGACGGGCCCGCCCGGGTGCGCCCTGCGCGCGCCGGATCATTCTCGCCAGCATCGACGGCCGGCTGTTCGCGCTGGACGCCGCGCGTGGCACGCCGTGTATCAGCTTCGGCGAGCGCGGCAACGTGGATCTCCGTCGGGGACTCCGGAACCCGCCGTTCGAGCCGGCGGAGCACGAGGTGACGTCGCCGCCCGCGGTGGTGAACGACGTGATCGTGGTCGGATCAGCCGTGGCGGACAACAATCGTACCGACGCCGCGAGCGGTGAGGTGCGCGGGTATGACGCCCGCACCGGCAAGCTGCGCTGGAGCTGGGATCCGGTGCCGCAGGATCGCCGCGACCCCGCGTGGCGGACGTGGGAGGGCGACGGGGCGCATCGCACCGGCGGAGCCAACGCGTGGTCGGTGATCGCGGCGGACCCCGCGCGGGACCTCGCCATCGTTCCCACCAGCTCGGCGAGCCCGGACTACTACGGCGGCGCGCGGCTCGGCCGCAACGACTACGCCAACTCGGTGGTGGCGCTTCGCGCGTCCACCGGCGAGGTCGTGTGGCACTTCCAGACCGTGCGCCACGATCTCTGGGATTACGACAACGCCTCACCGCCGGCGCTCGTGACCCTGCGCCGGGACGGCCGTGACGTGCCGGCGGTCGTCCAGGCCACCAAGACCGGCATGCTCTTCGTGCTGCACCGCGAGACCGGCGAGCCGCTCTTCCCGGTCGCGGAGCGTCCGGTGCCGCGCAGCACGGTGCCCGGCGAGCGCGCGTGGCCCACCCAGCCGTTCTCCTCGCTCCCGGTGCTCAGCCCGCACGGCCGGCTGCACCCGGACAGCGTGTGGGGCGTCGACGCAGCGGATAGCGCGGCGTGCCGGGCGGCGGTCCAGGGGCTCCGGAACGAGGGGATCTTCACGCCGCCGAGTCTCGAAGGCACCGTGGTCGTGCCGTCCAACCTCGGCGGGGCGCACTGGGGCGGCGTGGCCTACGACCCGGAGCGGCGCATCGTGGTCGTGCCGGTCAACACGCTGGCCGCCATGGTGCAGTTGATTCCCCAGGACGGCGCCACGCCGACGGCGCTCAGCGAGGAGAGCTCCCGGCTGGGCTACGAGCTCAACCGGATGCGGGGTACGCCCTACTTCATGCGCCGCCGGCTCCTGCTCGCCCCGTCACGTGCCCCGTGCACGCCGCCGCCGTTCGGCAAGCTCGTCGCGGTGAGCCTGGGTTCGGCCGAGCGGCTCTGGGACGTGCCGCTCGGGTCGCCCGGCGTGCTGGTGCCGAAGGCGGGCGAGCGGTCCGCCGGAGCACCGGAACTGGGCTCGCCCAATCTCGGCGGACCCATCGCCACGGCGGGCGGGCTCGTGTTCATCGCCGCCACGCTGGACCGGCACCTCCGCGCGTTCGACATCGAGACGGGACGCGAGCTCTGGCGCGCTCCGCTGCCGGCTGGCGCAAAGGCCACCCCGATGACGTATCGCGGCCGCGACGGCCGCCAGTACGTCGTGGTGGCCGCCGGCGGCGACGGCGAAGCCTTCGGCAAGGGAGACGAGGTCCTCGCGTTCGCGTTGCCGCGCTGAACGCTGAGCCCGCGTCCGGCAGCGGACGGGACTGGCGTTGTGCGGGACCCGACGCCGCGGGTGTGAGAGTAACCCCGCTCTCGGCAAGAACTTCGATGGCGGCACGCGACTTGATGGCTCTGGGGCCAATCGTCGCCGACCGCCACCGTTGTCCGGAGACTCAGCATGCGCCTCACACGCCTCGCCCTCCTGCCGCTCAGTCTGTCGGGGATCGCGCTCCTGCCGTCCAGCTTGCTCGCGCAGAATGGCGACGCCAACGGACCCTTCGGGCTTCGCATGGGCATGACCGCGGCGGACCTTCGCCGGGTCGTCGATGCGAAAGCAGTCGAGCCCGAGCAGCGTCCCCTGGTGCTCCAGACCGAACGCCTGCCCCGGCACCACGATGCCTTCGAGGGGTACCTGCTCATCGTGTCGGAGAAGGTCGGTCTCTGCAAGATCGTCGGCCTCGGCGAGACGATCGCGGTGAAGCCGGAGGGCAAGGAGCTCCGGTCGGCGTTCCACGATCTCGAAGCGGCCATCGAGAAGAAGTACGGGCGGCACCTCACCCGGGACGAGCTGGAGCCGGGCAGCAAGCTGAGCGACAAGAAGCAGTGGATGCAGTCGCTCCATGGTAAGGAGCGCCACCTGGCGGCGTTCTGGGACGCCGAGGAGCGGTCCTCGCTCAGCGACGACATCACCGAAATCGTCCTGGACGCGCGCGCGCTGTCGCAGAACGAGGGCTATCTCCGGCTCCACTACGCCTTCAGCAACTGGGGGCGGTGCGAGGAGGAGGGCAAGCAGGCCCGCAGAAAGGCCAGCGCCGACGCCTTGTAGTCAGCGGCGAATCCCGTCCGGCCTCGTCCGCGTAGGGCAGCCACAACTTCGGACGAGGCCACGATGCCCACTGTTCTCGAGAGAGCGACGTTTCACGCTGCACTGACGACGCTGCTCGCCCTGCCTTTCGCCTCCGCTGTGGCGCAGCAGCAGTCGGTCGTGACGCGGTCCTATGTAGAGGCGCGGGCGGTGCTCGACCGCGGCATTGAGGCCCTCGGCGGGCTCGAGGCGTTACGGGGGCTGGAGAACGTCAGGGTCGAGTTCGACGGCGAGGGCTTCGCGCGGAATCAGAGTCGCCGGCCCGAGGGGGCGTACGAACGGACGCCTCGCCGGGGGACGTTCGTGCTCGACGCGAAGCGGAACGCCGCGCGCTTCGAGTTCGACTACCAGTTCATCGGTGGCATTCCGTTCAGAAACCTCACGCTGATGCGGGGGGACACCGCGATCGCCATGGACCTCACCCAGCGGGTCGCCGTCGCGGCGCCGGGCAACACGATGACGATCGTGAGCCGCTCGCGGATGCCGCACTTCCTCCTGCTCCAGGCGCTCGACCGCGCGGCGACGCTCCGCTCGCTCGGCCGGGCCACGCTGGACGGAGCACCGCAGAACGTTATCTCGTTCGCCGCGGCCAATGGCGCGCAGCTCACGATCTACCTCGATGCGGCAAGCGGCCTGCCCTCGGCGCTCGAGACCTTCGGTCCCGACCTGGTCACCGGTGAGGCCCCGACGCGGTTCCGGTACTCGGACTGGAAGGCTGCCGGGAACCTCAAGGTGCCGGGACGACGGGTGCTCTCGGTGGCCGGCGAGCCGCTCGAGTCGGTCGCGTATCGCACCGTGCGGGTGAACCAGCCCACGCACGACAGCCTCTACCTCCTGCCGGCCGGCGTGCCGGACGTGACGGACAGCATCCCCGAGTTCGCGAAGGTGGAGCTGGGTCGGGGCGTGTGGCTGCTCCAGGAGGTCGCGAACGGCTACAACGTGCTCGCCGTGGCCTTCAAGGACCACGTGATGGTCGTCGAGCCGGCGTCGAGCGACGCGGAGTCACGCCGGGTCATCGCGGCGGTGAAGGAGCTGGCGCCGGACAAGCCGATCCGGTACCTCGTCGCGACGCACCACCACGAGGATCACACCGGGGGCGTGCGAGGCTACATCGCCGAGGGCGCGACGCTCGTGACCACCGCGGGGAACCGCGCGTACTTCGAACGGATCGCGGCTTCCCGGCGGACCGTTGCTCCGGACGGCCTGTCGGAGAAGCCGAGGAAGCCCGTGTTCGAGATGGTGTCGAAGCGCCGAGTGTTCTCGGATGGGGAGCGCACAGTCGAGCTGGTGGACATCGGGCCGAGCCCGCACGCGAACGAGATGCTGGTGGCCTGGCTGCCCCAGGAGCGGCTTCTGTTCCAGGCGGATCTCTTCGGCGTCGGGTACGGGGCGCCGGTACCGCCATCGAATCCCACCGCGGCGCACTTCGCCAAGCGGCTCCAGGAGCTTGGCCTGAATGCGGAGCGGATCGTAGCGGTGCACGGGCGGGTGGCCACCCGGGCGGAGCTCGAGGAGTCGCTCGCGAAGCAGGTCGCCGCAACCCAGTAGCACACGATTCACCCGGAGGCGCGGAGGGCGCGGAGGACTGCTTGCTTTCTACTTGCGCTTCTGCTGTGCGACCCACGCGCGGGTTTCGCGATCGAGGAGGTCGAGCGGGAGCGGACCGCCGCCCAGCACCTGGTCGTGGAAGGCGCGCACGTCGAAGCGGTCGCCCAGCTCGGCCGCGGCGTGCGCGCGGAGCTCCTTGAACTTGAGCTCGCCGATCTTGTAGGCGAGCGCCTGGCCGGGGTTCACGATGTAGCGGTCCACCTCGACCTCGATGTCGTGCTCCATCTTCGCGGCGTTCGCCTCGAAGTAGTCGATCGCCTGTTCGCGGCTCCAGCCGAGCGCGTGGATCCCGGTGTCGATCACCAGCCGCACCGCGCGCCACATCTCGTAGGTGAGCTGTCCGAACTTCGAGTATGGGTCCCGATACATCCCGAGCTCGGGGCCCAGGCTCTCCGAGTACAGTCCCCATCCCTCGACGAACGGGGTGATGTAGTTGTACTTCCGGATGTCCGGCACGTTCTCCAGCTCGTCGGCGAGCGCGATCTGGAGATGGTGACCGGGGACGGCCTCGTGCAGCGACAGCGCCTCCATCTCCCACTTCGGACGCGATTTGAGGTCGTACCAGTTGACGAAGTAATTCCCCGGACGGCCCGCCTTGTAGGAGCCCGGCTCGTAATAGGCCGTCGTCTGGGACTTCGCCGCGTACGCCGGCACCGGCACCACGCCGTACGGCGTGCGCGGCAGCTTGCCGAACACCCGGATCAGCTCGGGGTCCACCCGCTTCATGAGCTCGCGGGTGGACTGGAGCAGAGTGGCCGAGTCGGGGTGGAAGAACTGCGGGTCGGTGCGGAGGAACCGGACGAAATCCGCGAAGCTGCCCCGGAACCCGATGCTGGCGATCACCGAGTCCATCTGCGCGCGGATCCGGCCGACCTCCGAGAGCCCGAGCTCGTGGATCTGGCGTGGCGTCAGGTCGGTGGTCGTGAAGCCGCGCGTGCGGAACGCGTACCAGGCCTCACCGTCCGGCAGCGCGCTCATACCGATCGATGTCCGCGCGCCGGGCAGGTAGCTGTCGGTGACGAACGCGTGCAGCCGCTCGAAGGCGGGCCGCACCTCACGGGCATAGACCTCGGCCGCGGCGCCACGCAGGCGGTCCTGATCGGCGGCCGGGATGCCGGCGGGAAACGTCGCGAACGGACGGAGCAGCGGGCTCGCGAGCGGGTCGCTCACGATCTGGGCCCGCACTTGGCCGGGGATGTCGCGCAGCGTCACCGCGGGCGGGGTGACGCCCCGCTTGAGTCCCTTCCGCATCAGCGCGATCTGCTGGTCCACGACGGCCGGCACGCCCCGAAGGCGAGCGAGCAGGTCCTCGTAGTCCGCGGCTGTCGCGGCCGGTGACACGCCGATGACCTGCGCGAGGTCCTGCTGGGCGCCGGAAAGCTGGGTGACCGGCAGATACTCCTCGGGAAAGCGAGTGCCCTCGATCGCCCGATCCAGCGCGCGCCGGAACAGGTCGTAGTCGAGGCGCTCCGCAGCGGCCAGGCGCGCGCGATCGATCGACCGCAGCGCGCGGAGCGGCTCCCGGAGCTGCCGCTTGCGACGCTCGATGGCGGCGAGCGACAGATCGGTCCAGCGGGCGTTTTGGCCCGGGAAGCCCACAAACGTGGCGGTCTCGGGGGAGTCGGTCATCAACTGGCGCCACCGCACCTCCAGCAGCCGGCGCAGGCGGCGGGCGTCGGGCTCGCGGTCCTTCGCTGCGGCGATGCTCGCGTAGTCGCGAGTGAAGACGCCGGCGGGGCCCGCCGGCGTCTGGGCCGCCATCTTGGCGACGAAGAGGAGAGCGATGGCCAGCGTGGGGGGGATCGCGCGAGTCATGAAATGGGTTCCGCCGGAAAGGTCGTGCGAAAAATACCTGGCGATCAGGCTTTCCGCCGCAGGCTATATTCCGCGCGTCGCCCGACGGCACGATCCCCAACTCTCATAGCCCCGCGTTCCCCATGACGAGCTCACCACTCCGCGCGCTCTCAGCCGCCGCGCTCCTCCTGCTCGCACCCGCCGGCCACGCGATCCACGCCCAGGACGCCACCAGGGGTCCAGCGCCCTTCGAGGCGCTCGCGCTCCGGTCCATCGGGCCGGCCGCCGGCGGGCGCATCACGCGGGTGGCCGGCATCGCGGGCGATCCCACGACGTACTACGCCGCCACCGCGTCCGGCGGCGTGTGGAAGTCCTCGGACGGCGGAATCACCTGGAAGCCGGTCTTCGACGACCAGCCGATCGCGTCCATCGGTTCGATCGCGGTCGCGCCGTCGAACCCGAACGTGCTCTACGTCGGCTCGGGGGAGGCGAACATCCGCGGGAACGTGCAGGCGGGCAACGGGATCTACCGCTCGCCCGACGCGGGCAAGACCTGGGCGCACGTGTGGAAGCAGGAAGGCCAGATCGGCACCATGGCCGTGCACCCCACCAATCCCGACATCGCCTACGCTGCCGTGCTCGGCCATGCCTTCGGGCCCAATCCCGAGCGCGGGGTGCTGCGCACGACCGACGGCGGCAAGAGCTGGCGCTTCGTGCTCCAGCGGGACGCCGAGACGGGCGCGAGCGACGTCGCGCTCGATCCGTCGAACCCGAACATCGTGTTCGCCGGCTTCTGGCAGACGCGACGGCGACCGTGGGAGCTCACGAGCGGCGGGCCGGGCAGCAGCCTGTGGGTCTCGCGGGACGGTGGAGATACCTGGAGCCAGCTCGGCAAGGACCACGGCCTCCCGGGCGGCATCTGGGGCAAGGTGGGCGTCGGCGTGGCGGCCTCGGACGGGCGGCGGGTGTACGCGTTGATCGAGGCCGACTCGGGTGGGCTCTTCCGCTCCGATGACGGCGGCGAGAAGTGGGGG
>JBOHSY010000299.1:0-3413 GCA_050733355.1 Gemmatimonadales bacterium
GATGGCCGGGATCATGTTCGTGATGGCGGCGGTGCTGTGGTGGATCCTGCTGGGATGGATCATCCACCTGTGGTCCATCCTCGACGCGGCGCTCTGGAAGCCGCGGAGTCACAGCGTTTAGCCGCGAAACAACGCGACGAGCAAGCTTCACTCCTGGCACACTCGCAGCACCTCGACTGGCGTAGTACGCCCGAGTGCCGCCTGCCGCTCTCCGTCCTGCCGCAGGCTCCGCATGCCGCCGCCCAGCGCGATCTGGCGCAGCGCGGCCGCGGGGCGGCCGGCCATGACCGCGGTCTGCAGGTCAGCGTCCATGATCAACAACTCGTAGATCCCCATCCGGCCCCTGAACCCGCTCCCCCGGCAACTCGAGCATCCTGTCGTGCCGTGCATAGGCGCCGGTTCCCTGCAATCGACACACAGCGTTCGGACCAGCCGTTGCGCGAGTACTGCCTGGACCGTGCTGGCCACCAGGTACGGCGCGACCCCCAGGTCCACCAGCCGCGTGAGCGCGCTCGCCGCGTCGTTCGTATGCAGGGTCGACAGTACCAGATGGCCGGTCAATGCGGCGTGAGTCGCGATCTCGGCCGTCTCTGGATCGCGGATCTCGCCCACGAGCATGACGTCGGGGTCCTGCCTGAGGAGCGCCCGAAGCGCGGTCGCGAACGTCACACCCACCCTCTCGTTCACCGGAACCTGGGGCACGCCATGGAGCTCGTATTCGACCGGGTCTTCCACGGTCAGGATCTTCTCGCGTCCGGTACGGATCCGGTCCACCGCAGCGTAGAGGGTCGTGGTCTTGCCCGAGCCGGTCGGTCCGGTGGCGAGCACGATCCCGTGCGGCCGGGCGATCACACGCAGGAACGCCTCGAGCGTGTCCTCGGCCATGCCGAGATCTTCGAGCGAGGTTCGCATTTCATCCTTGTCGAGGAGCCGAAGCACGACGCTTTCTCCATGTAGCGTCGGCAGAGTTGAGACCCGGACGTCCACCGGCCGATCCTGGAGCCGGAGCCGAATGCGGCCGTCCTGCGGGACCCGCCGCTCGGCGATGTCGAGGTCGGCCATGATCTTGAGCCGGCTGATCACGGCGGGCATCAGGTGCGAGGGCGGTGACGGCGCGTCCTGGAGCACGCCGTCGATACGGTAACGGACGCGCAGCTTGTCGGCGTAGCCTTCGATGTGAACGTCGGAGGCGCGCGCCTCGAGCGCTTCGAGGAGCAGCAGGTTCACCAGCTTGATCACCGGGGCCTCGTTCGCGAGACTGACGAGGTCGTCGAGCGCCAGCTCGTCGATCGGCCGGACTTGCTCCCCCTGACCGAAACCCGCGATCACGCCCTCCGCTGTCAGCGTCCCTGCCCCGTACACCTGCCGAATCGCCGCCCGGAGCTGCTCCTCGGGAGCCCGAACCACCTCGAGCTCGGCGCCGAGCAACAGCCGCAGGTCATCCAGCGCCTGGACGTCGGGCTCCTCGTGCCAGCTCGCCAGCTGAACGGAGTCGCTGGTGCGGCCGATCGGGAGGAGGCCGTAGTACTCGAGGTAGGCCGGCCGGAGATCCTCGCTCAGCCGCTCGACAGCATCGAGGTCGATCATGGCTGGAGCGGGTTGCGCGGCGGCGATTCAGGTGGAGCGGCCGTGGCCGTGTCTCCCTGGAGGGCTTGCTGAAGCAACGGCGCCTGCTCCGTGAGCTCGTCGCTCACTCGCTCGGTATCCTCGTCGGTCGCGACGATGCGAGGGGTGAGGAAAAGAAACAGCTCGCTGTTCGCCGTCACGTTCCGGGTGGTACCGAACAGCCCACCAATGAGCGGCAGCTCCATCAGGATGGGAATACCGGTCTTGGACCGTTCCTGCTGCCGGTCGATCAACCCGCCGAGCACCGCCGTTCGCCCGTCCTTGATGAACAAGTGGGTCGCCGCCTCGCGGGTGCTGATCACCGGGGCGCCGAACTGGGTCTCGGCCGTCGCGGTGCTCACCTCCTGCAACACCTGGAGGTTGACGTACCCGTCTTCATTGATGGTGGGTGTGATCGTGAGCTTGGTGCCCACGTCGCGGTACTGGATCACCTGGTCGCGCACCGCCGCATCGGTGGGGAGGGAGCGCGACACCTGGACGAACGGCCGCTCCGACCCGATCAGAATGCGTGCCTCCTGGTTGTTCTGGGCCAGGATGATCGGACGGGAGATGATTCGCACGTCGCCGCGCGATGACAGGATCGAGAGCGCCAGGCTGATGTCGAGACTTCCGGCGCGAAGCGCCTCCAGCACCAGGTTGCCGCTCGTGTTCCCGGCGATCGTGCCTCGCACTGCGGGATCGGTCTTCGAATCCGCGATCCTGCCCGAGAGCGATAGCTCGGTCTCGCTGGTCCGCCGCACCTCGGCGATCACGACTTCGATCATCACCTGGAGCGGGCGGAGGTCGAGCGCCTCGATCGCCTGCTGCACCACGGCCCAATCGGCCGGCTGGGCCCGCACCAGGAGCGAGTTGGTGGTCTCGTCGGCCACGATCTGGATGTCGCCGTGAAGTTGCCCCGGAAGGCTAGGTGGCTTCACTGGCGCAACATCGACCGTCACGGCTCGTCCGGTGTCGCTCCGGAGGTAATCGCCGCCTTGGGTCTGCCGCAGGCTCTCCGACAGCGGCACCGTGCCCGATCCCACGTCGCGAAGCCCCTGCCGTGACGCGCCGGTGAACAGGGCCTGGAGCGTGCTCGCCAGCCGCGCGGCCCGGACGTGTTTCAGCCGATGCACGTACAACCGGAGCTCCTCGCCCGCCACGGCCGTGTCCTTCGCCGTCGCAGCCGGGACCTGACCCGCAGGCTCCAGCCGGATGAAGGTGTCGTCCTCCGTCACCCGAAGGCCGTTCGATTGGGCGAGGCTCCGCAGCAGCGCGAGGAGATTCTCCCTGGGCACGGGCTGCCGCATGCGGAGGGTCACTCGGCGGGCTGGGAGGTCGCCGTACACTACGTTCAGACCTCCCGCCTCGGCGAGCGCAGCGATCACGACGCGGAGGTCGGCATCCTGAAAGTCCACCAGCACGCCCTCACCCGTTACCCGAACCGGCTCGGGCTCCTGAGCGAGAGCGGGGATCGCGAGCACCACGAACGCGAGCGCGACGAGCAGGATGAGTCGCCGGTGCATCGGTCAGCTCCCGGCCTTCGGGACCCTGATCTCGAGCACGCGCCCGCGCGGGTCATGGAACACCGCGCGTCCGCGGTCTATCGCCGATAGCGTGTAGCCGGCGAACGACTCCCCGACCCGAACCACCCGGGGCGGCTCCGCCCCGCTCTGGCACATGGCGAAGCCCATGCCGGCTCCCATGACCGCAGTCCCGATCAGCTTCAATGCCGGATTCTGTTCCGGGGAAGGCGATGGCTTCTCGCCCGGAACCGTCTCGCCTGGCATCCGGAAGCGAGTGTCGGACGG
>JBOHSY010000300.1:0-5447 GCA_050733355.1 Gemmatimonadales bacterium
CTACTGCCTCGACCCGGAGGGCAACAGGTTCGGCATCATGCAGGCGGATACCGCGGCCGCATAGTGGACGCGGTAGACGCCTCGCCGGGATAGATTGCGCCATCCCGGGAGGCGATCATGCGTGCCGCCGATCTGCTCCGACGAGCCGGCGTGGCGGGACTCGTTCTTGCCGCCGCGCCGGCTCCCGCTCGTGTCCCATCGCGCCCGAACGATGTCGCCCGCCTTACCGCCGCGCTGCTCGGCGACACGCCGATGGTGTCCGACCTCCGCGAACTGACCGACAAGGTCGGCGGGCGACCCACCGGGTCGCCGGCGAATCTCCGGGCCGTCGACTGGGGGCTGGAGCGCTTCAAGGCCGCTGGCGTGCCCGCCACCAAGGAGGCCTTCCGGATGCCGGGGCTCTGGCTCGAGCGGTCGGCGACGGCCGTGGTGCGTGGCGCCGGAGTCGAGTTCGCGCCGCGCATCGCCGCGATGCCCTACTCCACGGGCACGCACCCGGGGCTCAGCGCGCCGCTGGTGGACGGGGGGCTGGGCCGGGAGGAGGACCATCGAGCGCTGGGTGCGGCGGCGCGCGGGGCGTTCGTGCTCGTCGAAACGCCGGAGCTCCGCGACCTCGAGGGGCTCTTTCGCGAATACGCCGACGGCGTCCACATCGAGCAGCGAGCCTTCGATGCGGGCGCCGCCGGCGTGATCTATCAGGGCTCGCGGCCGGGAAACAACCTGCATCGCCACAACGCGGCGCTCGCCTATGCGAACCGGCATCCGGTTCTGGCGATGGAGCGCGACGGGGCGGCGCGCGCGCTGCGGCTGCTGCGGGCGGGCACGCCGCTCGCGATCGCACCGATCGTGAGCATCGAGGCCGCCCCCGCCTATGAGAGCTGGAACGTCATCGGCGAGATCCGCGGCGCCAGCCATCCCGCCGAGGTCGTGATCGTCGGGGCGCATCTCGACTCCTGGGACCTCGGCACCGGCGCGCTTGATAACGGCGCGAATGTAGCGATGCTCATCGACATCGCGCGGCAGGTGCGCCGGCTCGGCCTTCGGCCGGCCCGCACGATTCGGTTTGCGTTGTGGAACGGCGAGGAGCTGGGACTGTTCGGGTCGTTCGGCTACACCCAGTCGCACCTGGCGTCGCTCGACCGGCACGTCGTGGCCGCCTCGTTCGACATCGGGACCGGACGGATCACCGGCTTCTTCACGAACGGCCGCGCCGAGCTGATTCCCGTGCTCGAGCGCGCCCTCCTGCCGGTGAGGGGGCTCGGGCCGTTCACGCATCCCAACGTGCCGGTCGTCGGCACCGACAACTTCGACTTCATGATGCAGGGCGTGCCGAATCTCATCGCCAACCAGGAGTCGGCGAACTACGGGCCCCACTACCACGCCCGCTCGGACGAGTTCGGCCAGGCCGACCTGAAGCAGCTCCGCCTCAACGCGGCGATCGCGGCGGCGGTCACGTGGGAATTCGCCAACGCCCCGTCCGCTCGGATTCCGCGGCAGACGCCGGCGCAGGTGGATTCGCTGATCCGGGCGACCGACCTCGAACAGCAGATGCGGAGTTACGGCAATCTCTGGGACGCCTGGACCAAGGGCGAGCGGGGTCGTCCGGCACGCTGAACAGCCAGACCTCGTCGGTCGGAGCGAATCCGAGCTTCGTGGCCAGCCGCCGCGACGGGGTGTTGGATTCCACCGCGCCCCAGACTGGCCACTTGCCCGCGGCGAGGAATCACTCCACCTCGAACGCCGCCGCCCGGCCGGCGAAGCCGCGCCGGCGCCAGGACTCGAGGGTGTCGATCGAGAGATCCCAAAGCGACTCGGTCTCGGCGCCCGCATAGCAGAACGCCACCGGCGCGCCGTCGGACAACGCCGTGGCGATCCTGATGCCCGCCGCCTCCACTCCTCTCAATTCTTCACGCAGCGCGTCGGGCAGGTCCACGAGCGCCGCCGTCTCCTCGGCCGCGAGATGACGCACCGAGCCGGGCGCGACCTCCGGCAGCCGCGGCTCGCCGCCCAGCACGTGGAGTATCGCGCGCTCGACCCGAAGCTCCGGGAGCGCGGTCGCGACCCACTCCCGGTTTTCGGCAGTGGCCAGGATCGCACCGTTGGGGCCGGCCAGCGCGGTCGCTTCGCCGAGCGCATCGAAACGGCGGCCGGCCGACCACCGCCACCGCGCCGAACGATGGGTCGACCACCGCGCACGCGAGCGGCCGGCGTGACTGGCCGAGCACTTCGGCGCGGCCGGCGAGCAGCGCGCTCCTCAGGTCTACCCAGCGCGGCAGGTCGGGGAGGAGCGCCGCGATGTCCGGACGCTTCACGACGCGCGAGCGGCGGGCGCGAGCGGGGGGCGGGCCACGATCTCATCGAGTCGCGCGGCGATCGCCGCTTGCTCCTCTGCCAGGCGCCGTCGCCGCTCAGCACCGAAGCGCAGCAGTAGCCACCGGCGCGCCTGATGAAGACGGGCCGCCCAGGCCTGCTGTACGCCGAGCCCGATGAGGCCCGTCAGCGGGAGCGCGACAGCGAGGCCCAGGCCCGCCGGCCAGCCCCAGGTCATGCCGCCCAGCGTGGCCAGCGCCGCCCACCAGGCGATCACGAGTGCTGCTCCGATGAACAGGTGACGGGTCGCTCGGATCTCCTGGCCACCGCCCGCCGGGCGGGTGGCCACGTCGGCGACGATCATGGGGCCGGAGACGAGCAGCAGCCCGAGGATCGCTATGCCGCCCGCGGCGAGCAGCGGGAGCCGGCGGCCAGTCCACCGCAGCGCACGGTCCAGGTCGACGGGCGCCTCGAGATCGGCGGGGGAGAGGCCGAGCTGTGCGAGCCGGCGGCCGTGCGCGCTCACCGCAGCGGCGAGCGGCGGGTAGCGCGGGTCGCCGGTCTGGCGGAGCGTGCGCAGCCACCCGGTGGCGAGCCACAGCCGACGGACCCGATCAGCGGGGTCGGCCGGGGCGTCGTGTGTCGCCGCGTGGATCGCCTCCGCCGTCGTTACGAGCGGCTCGTCGGCCCACTGGTCGAGGTTCACGGTGACACTCGCGAGCGCGGCGGTGATGCGCTCGGTCAGCTCGCGGACCGCGGCCGCGCCGTCCGGCGCCGTGCCGCGCAGGTCGTCCCATGCGACCGGCGGGGCGAGCACCACCAGCGCTTCCGACCGCGCCCGATCGCGGTCCGCCATGACCAGTCCGACGGGGACGATCGCCAGCGGCACGCCGCCGGCAGCCGCGCCCAACGCCAGTCGGGCCGCGCCAGTCCGGAGCGGGGCGAGCGCGGGTGCATCGTGGCTGGTGCCTTCGGGGAAGATCGCCACCGCCGCGCCGGCGGCGAGCGCGACGGTGACGGCGGCGAACGTCGCCTCGTTCTGCGCCGTCAGCGCCGGGTCGTCCTTGGGGCGAAAGACCGGCAGGCACCCCGCGAGCCGGAGCACGGTCCCCATGATCGGAATGCGGAAGAGCGGCGCCTTGGCGAGGAACCGGACCGGTCGCGGCACGCCCGTCGCGACCAGGAGCGGATCGAACACCATGTTCGGGTGGTTCGCCACCAGGAGGAGGGGATCGAGCGGCGGGGGTGTGGGTCCGGCGACCGTCACGCGGTAGTAGGCGTTCGTCACCAGCCGTGAGAGCGGCGCGACGATTGGAAGCAGGCAGGGGGTGCCGTGCGCGGGCATAGGGGAAGGATGGGCGTAACATCCGCGATCCGCTATCCGCTCTCTCCGTTGGGATTCGTCGCCTCGCGCACCGATCCGAACGGTCGCGGTACGAGCGGATAGCGCATAGCGGATCGCGGATAGCCTAACGTTCTTTTGAGCGCCGCGCCGCGCAGGAGGGATGATGGCAGGCGACCGCCGCCGCGCCATGTTGCGCGCGTGTCCGCCACGTCCCCGGGTCAGCGCGCGTTCGTGCCCGTCACCGAGTGGGCGCATCCCGGGCAGCTCCGTGGTGTCTGGGGCGAGCGGGTGGCGCTGGCCTACCTCACCGCCTGCGGATGGGCCATCGAGGCGCACCGCTTCCGGTTCGGGCGGCACGACGTGGATCTGGTCGTCCGTCGGGGGTCGCTGGTGGCGTTCGTCGAGGTGAAGACCCGCCGCTCGCACGGCCGGGGCGCGCCGGTGGAAGCGGTCGGCTGGCAAAAGCGAGAGGCCATCCGCCGCGTGGCGGAGCGGTGGCGGGTGCGATACGGGCGCCGCGATGACTGCTACCGGTTCGACCTGGTGGCGGTGTCGGCGGGTGCGGGCGGGGCGGTCACGGTGGACCATGTACCGGATGCGTGGCGGTTGATCGTGAATTGCCGGTGACCGATTTTACGCCACGGCGACACCATTGCTTCGGATCGTGTTCGGTAGTAGATTGGCTCGCGCGGTATGTAGTGAATCAAAATCAGTCACTTCAAGACTCTGAGGACCCGTTACATGGCTGCTGAAGCAACCCGGCTCGAAGCCGACCGCCGGAAGGCGCTCGGGCTCGCCATCTCCCAGATCGAGAAGCAGCTCGGCAAGGGCGCCATCATGCGGATGGGAGCCGACACGCCGCGGGTCAGGATCGGGGCCATCTCCACCGGGGCCATCAACCTTGATGCCGCCACCGGCATCGGCGGGGTACCCCGCGGCCGCATCACCGAGATCTACGGTCCCGAGTCGTCCGGCAAGACCACGCTCTGCCTCCACGTCGTGGCCAACGTGCAGAAGGCGGGTGGCGTGGCCGCGTACGTGGACGCGGAGCACGCGCTCGACATCGAGTACGCCAAGAAGCTCGGCGTCAACGTCGAGGACCTCCTGGTCTCCCAGCCGGACACCGGTGAGCAGGCGCTCGAAATCGTGGACATTCTCGTCCGGTCGGGCGCGGTGGATCTCGTCGTTATCGACTCGGTCGCCGCGCTGGTGCCCAAGGCGGAGATCGAAGGCGAGATGGGTGATTCGGTGATGGGGGTGCAGGCCCGGCTCATGAGTCAGGCGCTCCGGAAGCTCGCCGGCGCCATCAACCGGTCGAACACCTCGGTCGTCTTCATCAACCAGCTCCGCGAGAAGATCGGCGTGATGTTCGGCAACCCCGAGACCACCACCGGCGGCAAGGCGCTCAAGTTCTACGCCTCGCTCCGGCTCGACATCCGGCGCATCGGCCCGGTAAAGGAGCGCGAGACGGTCATCGGGAGTCACGTGCGGGTCAAGGTGGTCAAGAACAAGGTCGCGCCACCGTTTCGGCAGGCGGAGTTCGACATCATGTTCGACGAAGGCATCAGCCATACCTCGCTGCTGGTCGATCTCGCCGCCGAGGCCAACATCATTCAGAAGTCGGGCGCGTGGTACTCCTATGGCGACCAGCGCATCGGCCAGGGTCGCGAGAACGCCAAGCTGTTCCTCCGCGACAATCCCGCACTGCTCCTCGAGGTGGAGGGCAAGGTCAAGGAAGTGCTCGGCATGAAGCCGGTCGCTCCGGGTGCCGGCGCCGAGGACGCTGAGGAGG
>JBOHSY010000301.1:0-3751 GCA_050733355.1 Gemmatimonadales bacterium
GCGGAAGTGCTCCCGGAGGCCCGACCGCTCGACCTTGCTCTCCTGCTCGAGGAGGTCGCCCTTCGTCACGATCACGAGCTCGTGGCGCTCAGCCAGCGAGGCGACGGTCTCCTGAACGCCGTCCAGAAGCTCGACCGGGGCCTGGATCATCGCGCGGCCGAGCTCGACGACCCGCTGGACCTCGGCGCCCGTGATCCGGCCTTCGGTCAGCTCGACCGCCGTCTCCACCATCGACAGGATGAACGCCTTGATCCCGTAGCCGAAGTGGGGGAGGTTGCGGACCTCCGCCTGGTAGAGCCGGGCGTCGATCCAGGCGGGGTCGTGGTAGTGGGCCAGGAGGGCCCTGAACTCGGCCTGCGTGTCCCGATACAGGTCTTCGTTCCGCCACAGGGTGTCATCGGCGTCGAGGGCAATCACATCGCGCATGCGCGGAAGATATCCCCATCCTGCCTGGCCGGCCCGGCGCGGGGCCCGGTCGCTATCGCGAGTGGGCTCGCGGTACGGGAGTTCCTCAGAATGGTCGGCGGCGCGGGGTAGGTCGCGCCATGTGGGTGCCCGTCAGCCAGCCGCTTGGCCCCTGCTAATCGAGCTGAATCGTGGGGAAGCGGTACGATCCGCTGGACCGCTCAGGACTCCGTTGATATATAGCCATGTTGGGGTCGGCGCTGGCGGGAGATCCCCGAGATGGGAGAGACGGGCGACGACCCTATCGCCAGGGGCCGCAGCGACATCCACACTCACAGCGCATTCGACGGCCTAGCGCGCTACGCCGCGACCGGTCGCCTCATAGCGGCATATCGGGAACCGGATATTTCAAGTTGGACGGCTCGGCCAGCGAATCACCGGCGCTCCGTGCGAAGGGGAGGTGAATCGATGACACAGGCTCGAATTGTTCAGGCCGTGATTCTGGGTCTCCTTGTCGTGCTGCCAATCACGCCTCGCGTCACGTCGGCTCAGGTGCTGAAGCTCGCGGAGCTCAACACCGAGCAAGTCCGCGCACTGAACAAGGACAAGACGATCGTGCTCATTCCCGGTGGGATCCTCGAGGAGCACGGTCCCTTTTTACCGAGCTTCACCGACGGGTACCGGAACGAGGCGACGACCGCAGAGCTGGCGCGGGCCGTAGCTGCCCGACCCGGATGGACCGCGCTCGTCCTTCCCACAATCCCACTCGGCGTCGGCGGCGCGAACGAACTGGGCGGACATTTCTCCTTCCCTGGCACGTACGCCGTCCGCAGCTCGACGCTGCGCGCCGTGTTCGTCGATCTCGCGAGCGACTTGGGCGAGCAGGGCTTCAAGTGGATCTTCGTCGTGCACTTGCACGGGGCGCCTAGTCAACACCGCGTGCTGGATGACGCCGGTGATTATTTCCACGACACGTACGGGGGCCGGATGGTACATCTGTATGGGTTGATGCCTGTCCTGACGGCCGGGGCGCCCCGCCTCGACCCGGCGGAAGCCGCCGAGAACGGGATGGACATGCACGCGGGCAGGGCGGAGACATCGGACATTCTCTTCATCCGCCCCGACCTGGTGGCGCCCGGCTTTCGGACCGCTCCTTCGTTGCCTGGGAAGACCTGGGACGATCTCGTTCGCATCGCTCAGGCGCCGGGCTGGCCCGGGTATTTCGGGGCACCAAAGCAGGCGACTGCAGCGGAGGGGGAAGCGCGGATCAAGCAACGAGCCAACGTTGCCGCCGAGCTAATGCGGCGCATTGTCGATGGCGCCGATTTGCGTGACATTCCGCGCTGGAACACGATGATGGCGAGCTCCGAGGCAGTCGTGAACGTCGATCGAGCTGAGACCGCGCACGAACGTGCTCGTGAAGACCGCTTTGCCGCGTGGCTGGCGCAACGGAGAAAGCAGTAGGCCAGCAGAGCCGTCCAACAACGGCATGCAGCTGACGGCGCTTCGCGCCGCAGCTGATGCCGAGCGTTAGGCGGACGCAGCGAGGTCCCGTCTTGTATCGAGCTTCAACCGTAAGGCCTCAGCCTCAAGAGCCATTCGTCCTCCGGCATCGCTGGATAGCAGCGCTTGCGGCGGGAACGCTCGTGACACCGTTGGCAGTTGTGCTCGGCGTGCTGGCGCCCGCCAGCGTAGGGAAGTCGCTAATCTGGCCGGTTGTGCTGCTCTCGAGATGGGCGGGTCCAGGGCCGAATATCGGGACATCGGAGCAGCCCGTGTATGAAGGTACGCCAGTGCACCTCGTTGCCGCCGCTGTTGGACTGGTTCTGTGCTGGGTGTTCTACGTACTGCTAGCCCGCGCGGTGCTGTGGCGCATCGGGCTGGGCCAGGAAGAGCGCGATCTGAGCCGCTGAGTCTTCCGGGCACGACCGCAGAGCGCTGGCCGGTGCATATGCGCCGCCTAACCAGCGCATGCAGCTGACGGGCGCTTCCGTGAGAAGCGCCCGGCGGCACCGGAGCGCCGGTGCCGCGGTGGACCATAGAATTCGTATCGGCGGGGCTTACCGCCCGCAGCTGATGCGCAGATCCGTTAGGTGGCCACGCTCCAAGAAGTGATGTTGTGGTGTTGCTCCGTGAGGCGCCGCCAGCGTTCCGATGTACGCGCGCTCCTAGGGAAGCTCTGCACAACTTGACGAGTTCATAGATTGGAAGCATCCCACACCCGTCGAGTTCGAGCATGGCGAAGCAACGGACGTTGGCCTCGTTGGCGTGGAGCACCAAGGGCAAGGTCACCCGGCGCGAGCGGTTCCTGGCCGAAAGGGATCAGGTGATCCCGTGGCGCCAGCTGCTGGCCCTGATCGAGCCCCACTACCCGAGGGCGGGGCGAGGCCGCCAGCCGCTGGGACTGGAGAAGAGGCTGCGGATCTACTTCGTCCAGCAGTGGTTCCATCTGTCGGATCCCCCGGCCGAGGACGCGCTGTACGACAGCGAGTCGATCCGCCGGTTCGTGGGCGTGGAGCTGGGCGACGACGTGGTGCCGGACGAGACCACCCTCCTGCGGTTCCGGCCTCTGCTGGAGCGGCACCCGCTGACCGAAGCCATCTTTGCGGCGATCCGGGACCTGCTGACCGCGCAGCGGCGGCGGGTGAAGGCGGGGACCATCGGGGATGCGACGATCATCCGCGCGCCCAGCTCGACCAAGAACGCCGCCCAGGCGCGGGATCCCGCGATGCGGCAGACCCAGAAGGGCAATCAGTGGTACTTCGGGATGAAGCTCCACATCGGGACCGATCCGCGCGGGGTGGTCCATCGCCTGAGGGCGACCGATGCGGCTGCCGCCGACATCACCCAGCGGCCGGCCTTGCTGCACGGGCAGGAGCGGGCGCTCTACGGTGACCGGGCCTACTGGAGTGAGGACCATCGGCGGGCGTGGGACGGCCAGCGGGGGCCGCTATCGAGTGAACCGGCGGGGGACCACGAACCACCCGCTCACCCGGCGGCAGCGGGCGCTCAATCGGTGCCGCAGCCAGATCCGGGCGCGGGGCGAGCATGCGTTCCACGTGGTCAAACGTCTCTGGGGATTCGTGAAGGTCCGCTACCGCGGGGTGGCGAAGAACACCGCGCGGGCGTTCACGATGTTCGGACTGGCCAATCTCTACCTGGTGCGGCGCCGGCTGCTGCCACCGGGGTGGGTGCCGTGCCTCCCCTGCGCACCGCGAGCGCTGCCCCGGCGCGCTCCGACGACGCGAGCCAGCGCCGGGGAGTCCAGCCACGTCCCGCGTTCCCTTGATTTCCAGCCCCGGGCCCGGCACCATCGCTGCGCAGTCACCTGCGCAGAGCTTCCCTA
>JBOHSY010000302.1:0-1042 GCA_050733355.1 Gemmatimonadales bacterium
ACGCCGGGCGTCCCGGGAGGCGCGGGTCTTCTCCCACGCCTCACCGGGTGACACTGAAGCGCAGGTTCCAGCGTGGGATGAAGTGGCCGATCAGGGCACCAATGCCGGCGCCCAGCGCGGCGGTGACCAGGGGCGTGACGATGTAGTGCTCGGTGCAGCCGGCTTTCGGATCGTTGGGTCCGGAGCCCTCGTCTAAGTTGCGCTCGAAATCACAGAGGCCGGCGCCGGCGAGCACGCCGAGCGGGACGCCAACAATGCCGCCGGCGATCATTCCGGTGCGAGTGGATCGGCCGCGGACCCAGACCCGCGACACCCGTGCCAGCGGAATCGCGTTTGTGGTGCTGGGGGGCGACTGCACGATCAGCGTATCGCCACGGAACTGCTCGAACCGGCCCTCGCTGATCTCGGGACCGCTAGTCTCAACCCGTATGCGGGCTTGCGGCGCCAGCGACGGCCTCGGTTCCGGCACCTGGGCGAGGGCGGCCGTCGCAGCGCTGCAGAAACCGAGAAGGGCGAGAGGGAGAGAACCGCGTCGCATGATCGGCCTGCGTCAGAGGGGACGCGGGCAAATCAGCGGCGTCAAGATCAAGAGGGCGTCAAGCCGTGGGTGTACCCGTTACGACTTGGCGGGCAGGTAGCCGGCCAGCGTGGCGTGCCGCCCCGCTGCCTCGCTGCTGATGAGCAGCGTGCCGTCGGGCGCGAACGCAGCGCCCTCCGGCTGGCGGTGGACCCCGCGGGGGAACGCACCGCCGCGCAGTACCCGTCCATCCGGCGCGATCTCCGCAAATGTCTGCTGCGGCCCGGCGACGAGGACGAGGGATTTCCCCCCGGGGCTGATCGCCATAGCGGAGCCGTTGAACTCCGGCGCACCGGTGACGCGCGCGAGATCGCTGTAGGGGACCGCCAGCCGCGCGCCCCCGAGCCGGCCGTGCTTCAGCGACCAGGCGTAGATCGCTACCTGATGCTGCCGGGCCTTGCCGGGCACGTCCTTGCATAGCAGAAGCAGGGCGCCGGCCGCGGCGTCGTGCGCCAGCCCTTCCAC
>JBOHSY010000303.1:0-1804 GCA_050733355.1 Gemmatimonadales bacterium
GTCCCGAATGCGATCCAGTATCTCAGCGCGGTGCTTGGCACACATGAGCGCCGACAGATGGTACAACCCTTCCGCCGGAAGCATCCGAGCCAGTTCGCGCGCGTCCCGCCTCCGATGTACCACCGCCAGCACCCGACGTTCGCCCGCGAGCTCGCCCGCGATCTGCTCGTACGCCACCGGGTCCGAGCCTTGCGGCCACTCAACCCGGACCCGCCGGAGAGATCGAGCAAGCGCCGGAGGATCACTGGCGATCTCACGTACGCCCTCCAGACCCTGGGGCAGGCTGTCCCGGCAAGACAGGGCCGGCTGAGTGGCCGTCGCGAGCACGACCGTGCAGCCGTAGTCACGGCTGAGTGTGCGCAGGGCATCCAGCACCGGCAGGAGAAAGCCGGTGGGAACGGCTTGTGCCTCATCGAGCACGATGATGCTTCGCGCGATATTGTGCAGCTTGCGGCAGCGTGATGGCCGATTCGCGAAGAGCGACTCGAAGAGCTGGACGTTGGTGGTCACCACAACCTCGGCATCCCAATTCTCCGCCGCTAGCCGTCGCCGCACTTCGGCTTCGCCGAACTGCTCCAGGAGTCCGGATTCGTCGAGATTCGAGTGCTGCTCGATCACACGTGAATGACCAAGGGCGTCGCGCAACACTTTCGCGTTCTGCTCGATGATGCTCGTGTACGGCACCGCCATGATGACGCGCCGCATTCCATGCCGTTCGGCGTGCTCGAGTGCGAATGCCATCGCGGATAGCGTCTTGCCCCCGCCGGTCGGGACCGAGAGGCTGAAGATGCCGGGTGCGTAGGCAGCGGCAGCACGGCAATCGGCGAGAACCTGGGCGCGGAGCCGGTCCACAGTGGTATTGGGCGAGAACCGTGCAACCCGCTCATCAAGCCGCACGCGCAGGCCAGACATGTCGGACCGCACCGGACGCTGCGTTTCACGCTCCGGTGTGTAGAAGGCCTCGGTGGCCAGGTAGTCCGCATCGACGAGTGCGGAGAAGAGCATCCGGATCCAGAATTCCCAGCCGCGCCTTGCCCCATCCCGGTCGCGCCCGGCAAGGAACGGCGGGGGAGACGGGGTCGGCTGATTACGCAGAGCAGCTGGCAGGAGCGGGAGGAGCTCGTTCAGAACGTCGGTGTTCGCCTGGACGCGCTCGCGAAGCGCGAGTTGGCGTGTATCGCCTTGGGCCTGGAAGTTGGCGAGGCCGGCGTGATGCCCCGCAATGGCGAACGCGACAGGCACGACATCGCGCGAGTGGGCGAGGGCCGCCCCGGCGCCGGCATGCTCGACCTGTTCGCGACTTCCGCGAAGCCTACGCTGGAACTCCGGCCGGAACTTCCCGATGTCATGCCACCAGCCAGCGAGGGCTGCCCATTGGCCGGAATCGAAGGCCGCACCGAACTTGGCGGCACGGGCTGCGACAGCCGCCAGATGGTCCTCCAACGGCTCCCAGGTCGATTCGGGAGAACCGGGACGGCTGTGCGCGTACCAGTAGGGGGCATCACCCATTGACTGCTAAACGTACCGATGGGGTGTGACAGACCGGCGATGTGATCGCCGCGGGCTCGATGGACGGCCAGGATCCGGCTCGGCGCCGGCGCTCGCTCATCGGGCCAAGGGGAGAAGACACTGGAGCCAAACAACGGGCGCGCTCCCCAAGCAGGTGGCGGAGGGCGTGCGGCGGATTCAACACCTGGTGAGAGGGGAGAGGTGAGAGGGGAGAGGGGAGAAGTGAGAGGTGAGAGGTGAGAAGTGAGAAGGGCTCCCAGCCGGTTCGGCATCGGAGTCCCTCTCACCTCTCACC
>JBOHSY010000304.1:0-3066 GCA_050733355.1 Gemmatimonadales bacterium
CTAGCACTAGCACTAGCACTAATCACTCGTACTCACTCCTCGCTCGGCGCCCCGCCGGCTCGCGCCACCTGGTCCTGTCGCACCCGGCCGGCGTCGAACCGCCGCGCGGCCGCCAGCATCTTGTCGATCGTCTCGTCCACGTCCGCCTTCACGCCCCGCTGGAAGCGGAGCGGATTGAGCCGGGCCACGACGAAGGCGCGGAGGTAGGGGCTCTCGAAGCCGCGCCCCTTGAGCTGCTTCACCGCCTCGCCCACGGCCGCGTCCAGCTCCAGCAGCCGAGCCGCGCGGTCACGCCTGGTCTCGAGCGCCCGCGAGAGCCGGGCAGCGGAGAACTGCTCGACCCGCTTGAGCACCGGATGGTACGACCCGCCAGCGAAGCGGCCGTTCTCCTGGTAGCAGAAGCCGAGCGTGAGGAACGCGGGCTCCTCGAACTCCATGGCGTAATCGCGCTCGGGCCGGTCATCGAGCGCCGCGAGGCCCTGCGCGAGCCGTGCGACCTCGAGCGACTTCTCCCGGAGGTTGTGCGCCTTCTCGGTGTTGAGCAGCAGGATCCGGTGGGCCACCTCGGCGTCGGGCACCACGATCGCGACCACCGAGCGGGCGCCGAGCGACCGCAGCGCGGCGAGTCGGTGATGACCGTTGGGCGTCTGGTAGCGTCCGTCCTCGGTGCGGACCGCAACCACCGGATCGAGAAAGCGGTCCAGTCGGTCGATGGCATCCGCCAGCCGAGCGACGTGCGGCTGGGAGAGGTCGCGCTGGTACGGGGTGGGATCCAGCCGATCGATCGGCAGCGCCGCAAGCACCTGCCAGTGGCCGCCCACGGGGTCTCGGTAGGCCGCGAGCGCGGTGCCGCCGTCTTCCGCGATTCCCTCGCGCAGCCGCTCGACCGCGGGGGGCTCCTGCGCGCCCGTCACGGCCCGCGCGGTCGGTCCGCGAGAGGCCGGCTCGGCCGCCTTCTGCTTCCGGCTCGGCGCGCGTGGCATACGTCCAAGGGTAACCGGTGCGGGACTGGCTGCGCGACGCCCCGGCGCGCTTCGGGCATCTACCCGCCATGCCCTCGAGATTCCTCGTCGGCGCCTGGCTCGCGGCCGCCGCGGCCCAGCCCGTGCCGCTCCCCGCACAGCGAGCTCAGCCTCAGCATCACGGCGCGCGGCATGCGCACGCTGCCGCGACCTTCCGCCGGAACGAAGCGGCGCCCCGGACGACGGCGCCACCGCGCCGCTTCTCTTGGAGACCGGGCGCGCCGCGGTGGACGTGATGGTGAACGGGCGCGGCCCGTTCCGGCTCCTGGTCGAGACCGGATCGCCGGTGACGATCCTCACCGAGCCGGCCGCGCGCCATCTCGGTCTCGCTCGGAGTCCCCATGACAGTACCGCAATGACCGGGATGGTACGGCTGGACTCGATCCGGATCGGGGCGGCGCGGCTGGACGGCCTCAACGCGCTCGTGTTCGACCGGCTGCCCGGGCCGGCGGACGGGTTGCTCGGCCTCAACGGGTTCCAGGACCTCCTCGTTACGCTCGACTACCCCGCGAGGACGCTCCGGCTCGCGTCCGGCAGCCTGTCCCCGACGGACGGGCGCGAGATCCTCGAGGTCACGCGCGCCGGGCCGTTCTGGGCGGTCGAGCTCGATTTCGGCGGGAGGCGGGTCTCTGCGATCCTCGACACCGAGGCGTCGATGGCGTTCGCGGTGACGCCGGCGCTTGCGGAGTCGCTGTCGTTCGCAGCCGCGCCGGTGGTGGTGGGACGGGCGCTCGGGCCGAGCATCGGCGACGTCGAGCGGCGCGCCGCGCGGCTCACAGGCGACGTGCGGGTGGGATCCGCGGTGCTCGAGCGCCCGATCGTGGACGTGCTCGCGCTGCCGCCGATGCTGCGCCCGCCGGTGCTGCTGGGGACACAGGCGCTGCAGCACTTCGCGGTGACGCTGGACCAGCGGCAGCGACTCGTGCGGCTGGAGAGCAAGGCGGTGGGACCCGTGGCCCCGCCGCCGCCGCTCCGGAGCTTCGGGCTGTCGGCGCCCCACGCGGAGGATGGGCTGCGGAGGATCTATCACGTGCTGCCCGGCTCGCCGGCCGATCGCGAGGGGGGGCGGGTGGGCGACGAGATCGTGTCGGCTGACGGGCGCAGCGCCGGCGAGCTGAGCGAGGCGGAGCTGGCCGGACTGGGGCATCTCGGCCGGCCGGTGCGGTTCCGGCTCCGGCGCGACGGCGTGGAGCGGGAGGTGACCCTGGCGTCGTTCGTACAGGTGGACTGACGCGCCTCAGCGTCGGGGCACGTAAACCTCACCGCCCAGCTCGCGGAACTCGGCCGACTTCTGCGCCATCCCTTCCGCGGCGTACTTGCGGATGTCCTCCGTGATCCTCATCGAGCAGAACTTCGGACCGCACATCGAACAGAAGTGCGCCACCTTCGCCCCCTCGGCCGGGAGCGTCTCGTCGTGGTACGCGAGCGCGGTCACCGGATCGAGGGCCAGGTTGAACTGGTCCTGCCAGCGGAAATCGAATCGCGCCTTGCTCAGCGCGTCGTCCCACTCGCGTGCGCGCGGGTGGCCCTTGGCCAGGTCCGCGGCGTGCGCCGCGATCTTGTAGGCGATCACGCCCGCCTTCACGTCGTCCCGGTTCGGCAGGCCGAGGTGCTCCTTGGGCGTCACGTAGCAGAGCATCGCCGTGCCGTACCAGCCGATCATCGCCGCGCCGATGGCGCTGGTGATGTGGTCGTACCCCGGCGCGATGTCGGTGGTGAGGGGCCCGAGGGTGTAGAAGGGCGCCTCGTGGCACCAGGCCAGCTGCTTCTCCATGTTCTCCCGGATCTGGTGCATGGGGATGTGCCCCGGCCCCTCGTTCATGACCTGGACGTCGTACTCCCAGGCTATCCGCGTCAGCTCTCCCTGCGTCTGCAGCTCGCCGAACTGCGCCGCGTCGTTCGCGTCGGCGATCGACCCGGGCCGCAGGCCGTCGCCGAGCGAGAACGACACGTCGTAGGCGCGCATGATCTCGCAGATCTCGCGGAAGTGCGTGTAGGTGAAGTTTTCCTGGTGATGGGACAGGCACCACTTCGCCAGGATCGA
>JBOHSY010000305.1:0-2044 GCA_050733355.1 Gemmatimonadales bacterium
CACCACGCGTAGCTTCCCCCATGGCCTTCACCTTCGAATGGGACCCCAAGAAGGCCGCGGCTAACGCCAGGAAGCACGGGGTCACGTTCGATGAAGCGGCGACGGCCTTCAATGACCCGTTTGGTCGCGTAGTGGACGACCCGCGGCACTCTGGCAGCGAACCGCGAGCAGCCCTGCTCGCGTACTCGCAGCAACGCCGCTTGCTGGCGGTCATGTTTACCGAGCGCAGTGACCGCATTCGGCTGATCAGCGCCCGGAAAGCGACTCGTCGCGAACACCAAGCCTATGAAGAAGGCGCGCGCTAGCCGGCGATCGGCTCGCATCGATCCAGATGACATCCTGCCGGAGTACGACTTCAGCAAGGGTCGCCGCAACCCCTACGCGGCGCGGATGGCCGGGGGCAGTCACATTGTGGTCCTCGAGCCCGATGTCGCTGAAGTGTTCCCCGACTCCTCGGCGGTGAACGACGCCCTCCGCGCCCTAGCCGGCATCATCCGCGACCAGCACCGACCTCGGCGGGGCACACGGCAGACTCGCAGCCGGCGATCGCGCGGCGGTAGCGCCTAACCAGCGCATGCAGCTGACGGGCCCCTGGGGGGCTCGATCTCCGATGCACGTCAGCTTCTGTGCGGCCGCTGCGGAGGCGTTGATTTGTGCGCTGCGGGCTTGCACCGCCCGCAGCTGATGCGCAATGCGTTAGGCAGCCTGGCCGAGTATCGCGAGAGAAGTTTCCATGCGGTGGGGCATTGGTTCGGCTCCGCGGCTCCCGTTCGCTGCAGGGTTCCCGGTGTCCGCGGGGTCGCCGCGCTCGATGCGTGAGGCAACGATCCGGTTGGTCGGCGGGCGCGGGGGCTCGTGCCAGCGTGGGGGCGACGCCCCGCGATCAATCCGGGCAGGTCCGGCGGAGCCCACCGGCGGCGCCAGCTGCCTAACCAGCGCATGCAGCTGGCAGGCGCGTCCCGCTCGAGCTCCGACCGAGAGCCCTGCTCCGCTGACGCGGTGCGGAACGTCAGTTGACTCACTGCGCCGGTTGCGCCTGCAGCTGATGCGCAGTGTCGTTAGGCAGTCCCCGCATGAGGTTCGAATCATGCGCCTAGCACTCCCCACATCTCTCGTCCTTCTGCTGGGTGCGAGCGCAACCGCCCAATCGGCGGAGTCCCTGCCGCCCGTGGGCGCCCGCGTCCGCGTGCTGGCGCCGCGCCTCGGCCCGGCGTGGCAGATCGGCATGTTCAACCAACTGCGTCTTCCCGCCAGCTGCCATCGGATCCTGCTGTTCACGCCCGGGGGGCCACTGCGGATCCGGGCGACGCTGGCGCCGAGCGAACTCACACGGCTTCAAGTGGCGGTCCACGCGGACGGGCGAGTGCAGTATGACCATCCGCCAGCGCGGGGCACGTCCGTGCCGGGCGAGCAGTGGCGCGAGGTCCCGCTCGCGCTGCTGGAGGCGAGTGCGCGTGCGTGCCAAGCGCATTTCGATTCGCTGGTACCGCCGCGTGCGGACACTGGCGAGGCGGGGCTGCCTAACCAGCGCATGCAGCTGGCGGGCGCTTCCGGGGGAAGCGCCCAATGCGCCGGAGCGCCGACGCGGGGTGGACCATAGACTTCGTAGGCGTGGAGGCTGCGCCCGCAGCTGATGCGCAGGTCGTTAGCAACTGTCTTGAAAATCAAGTCCTGACGAGCTGGCGATCGGGTGCCCATGGGCGGCCGCTGCGGGCCATGGCATTCAGGATGATCAACAGCTTCCGCAGGCAAGGCGGTGAGCGCGACCTTGGCGGGTTTCCCGGCCCCGCGCAGCCGCCGGTAGAAGGCGCGGATCACCGGATTACACTGGCTGGCGACGAGGGCGGCCATGTAGAGCGCGGCGCGCACGGGGGCCCGCCCGCCGTAGACCAGGCGCTTGCCCCGCAGCGTGCCGCTATCCCGATTGAGCGGGGCGACGCCCACGAGGGCCGCGATCTCCTTGTGGGAGAGCCGGCCGAGCTCGGGGAGTTCGGCGAGCAGGGTGAGGGAGACGACCCGACCCACGCCCGGCACGCTCTGCAGC
>JBOHSY010000306.1:0-11565 GCA_050733355.1 Gemmatimonadales bacterium
GCTGAACGCCGTGCTCGACTGGTCGCAGGCCGCGCTCGATGCGGAGGCCGCGCGGGTCGAGGCGCTCGATCCGGCGAGCGCGCTCTACGCGACGCCGATCGCGCTCAAGGACAACATCGTCACCCCCGAGCAGCCGACCACCTGCGGCTCGCGCATTCTCCAGGGGTACGTCTCGCCGTTCACGGCGACCGCCGTGACCCGGCTCCGCGCCGCCGGCGCGATGGTCGCGGCCAAGGCGAACCTGGACGAGTTCGCCATGGGCTCGTCCACCGAGCACTCGGCCTACGGGCGGGTGAAGCATCCGCTCGATCCCGAGCGCGTGCCCGGCGGGTCGAGCGGCGGCTCGGCTGCGCTCGTAGCCGCCGGGGTCGTGCCCGCCGCGCTGGGCTCGGAAACCGGTGGATCGGTGCGGCAGCCGGCCAGCTTCTGCGGCGTGGTAGGTGTCAAGCCGAGCTACGGCCGGGTCAGCCGCTATGGGCTCGTCGCCTTCGGCTCGTCGCTCGACTGCGTCTCGGTGTTCGGCCGCACCGTCGGTGACGCCGCGCGCGTGCTCGCCGCGATGAGCGGACCCGATCCGCTCGACGCCACGACGGTGGACCGGCCGCCGCTGGTCGCGCCGACGCCGCTGGGCGATTTGAAGGGGCTCACGATCGGCCTGCCGAAGGAGTATTTCCCCGCCGATCTGCACCCCGGCGTCCGCGCCGCGCTCGACCGGACGGTCGCCGCGGTTCGCGAGCTCGGCGCGGACGTGCGCGAGGTGTCGCTCCCGTACTCGCGGTACGCGGTGCCGACCTACTACATCATCGCGCCCGCCGAGGCGGCGGCGAACCTCGCCCGCTACGACGGCGCCCGCTATGGCCCGCGGAGGGTCGGGCCCGAGGGCGACATCCGCGCGCTCTACCGCGCCACCCGCGGCGCGGGCTTCGGGCCGGAGGTCCGCCGCCGGATTCTCCTGGGCACCTACGTGCTCAGCGCCGGCTACTATGACGCGTACTACCGGAAGGCACAGACGGTGCGGGCGCTGATCGCGCAGGATTTCCAGCGTGCGCTCGCGCCCGGCGGCGTGGACCTGCTGCTCACGCCCACCACGCCGACGCCCGCGTTCAAGGCCGGCGAGAAGACGGAAGATCCGGTCGCGATGTATCTGGCCGACATCTTCGTGTGCGCCATCAGTCTCGCCGGGCTGCCGGCCATGAGCCTTCCCGCGGGCCGGGACCAAGGGCTGCCGATCGGCGCGCAGCTCATCGCGCCATCCTTCGGCGAGGCCCGCATGCTGGCGGTGGCCGGCGCGCTCGAGCGGGTGCTGCGCGCCGACCAGGAGGTGCGCCGATGACCTGGGAAACGGTGGTCGGGCTCGAGGTGCATGTCCAGCTTGGCACCCGGAGCAAGATGTTCTGCGGCTGCTCCACCACCTTCGGCGATCCGCCGAACACTAACGTCTGCCCGGTGTGTCTCGGTCTGCCCGGCGCGCTGCCGGTGCCGAACGCCGAGGCCATCCGGCTCGCGGCGCGCGCGGCGCTCACGCTCGGCTGCACCGTGCATCCGCGGAGCGTGTTCGCCCGCAAGAACTACTTCTATCCCGATCTGCCGAAGGGCTACCAGATCTCGCAGTTCGACCAGCCGCTGGCCACCGGCGGGGCGGTGGCGTTCGAGTCCCCGGACCGGGGGCGGATCACGGTCGGCGTCACCCGGCTCCACGTCGAGGAAGACGCGGGCAAGCTCCTCCACGACCGGTTCCCCGGAAAGACTGCGGTGGACCTGAACCGCGCTGGTGTGCCGCTCGCGGAGATCGTGAGCGAGCCGGACCTGCGCTCGCCCGCTGAGGCCCGAGCCTATCTCACCACGCTCAAGCAGCTGCTGGTTTACGCCGGCGCGAGCGAGTGCAGCATGGAGAAGGGAAGCCTGCGGGTGGACGCGAACATCTCCATCCGCCGGCCGGAGGATACCAAGCTTGGCACCAAGTGCGAAGTGAAGAACCTCAACAGCTTCGCCAACGTCGAGCGTGCGCTGCACGCCGAGCGGGAACGCCAGATCGCCCTGCTCGAATCGGGCGGGCGGGTGGCGCAGACGACGCTGCTCTTCAACGCCGCGACGGGGCAGGTGAGGCCGCTCCGCTCGAAGGAGGAGAGCCATGACTACCGCTACTTTCCGGACCCCGACCTGCCGCCACTAGTGCTGGCGCCCGCCTGGGTGGAGGAACAGCGCGGACGACTGCCCGAGCTGCCCGACGCCAAGCGCGAGCGGCTCGCCGCTGCGTTCGGGCTCTCGGCCTACCATGCCGGGGAGATCGCGGCGGATCGGCCGCTGGCCGACTACTTCGAGGCCGTTGTCGCCGCTGGCGCGGACCCGAAACCTGCCGCGAGTTGGGTACTGGGCGATGTCTTGACGTCGTACAGGGAAACCGGCGAGTTCCGCGTCGCGCCGATGAAACTGGCGGAACTCATCGCGGACGTTGTGCGAGGGGTGGTGAGCCTGCAGGCGGCGAAGAAGGTCTATGCCAGCGACGAGATCCTTCGCGGCGATGCGTCCACTGCGGCGGTGGCGGAAAGCCTGGGGCTGACGCAGGAGCGAAAGGCCGACGTGCTCGCGGTATGGGTGGACGAGGTGCTCAGTGCACACCCCGCCGAGGTTGCCAGGTACCGCGCCGGCGAGAAAAAGCTGATCGGCTTCTTCGTCGGGCAGGTGATGAAGAAGAGCCAGGGGAAGGCGGACCCCAAGGGAGTCCAGCCGGTGCTGCTCAGCAAACTCGGATGACCAACGCCGGCCCACCCATGCCGCGGTTCGACGTCGGCTCACCGCCGCTGCGATGAAGCCGCTTGGGCGGCCCGCGGTCACGGCACTCGCGGCGTTCACCGTCGTTGGCGCGGCGCTGCGAACCTGGCAGTATCTGGCGCAGTCCTCTCTCCGGTTGGACGAGCTGGCAGTCGCGCGCAACATCGTGGACCGGGGCGTGCGGGAGCTCGTGGCCGCCCCGCTCGACTACGATCAGATCGCGCCGGTGGGCTTCCTGCTGTTCGAGAAGCTGGCAGTATCCGCGCTGGGCCCCAGCGAATGGGCCTTCCGGTTGTTGCCGTTCCTCGCGAGCATGGCAGCGCTCCTGATCATGCCGTGGCTGTCGGCGCGACTGTTGCCCGCAGGCGCGGCGGTGGTGGCCACCGCCCTGTTCGCCTCGGGATCCATCCTGGTTCTCTTTGCGGCGCAGGCGAAGCCGTATGCGGTCGATCTGTTCGCCGCGCTCGTTCTGATCGCGCTGGCCGGGCACTTGGAACGGCGGCGCACCCTCGGCGCGGCGGCCGGGCTCGCCCTGGCAGGGGCGGTGCTCGTCTGGTTCGCGATCGGTGCGGTTCTCGTGCTCGCCGGTCTGGGACTCGGGCTTGCGCTCCTCGGGTGGCGGTGGCGGCGCGCGGGGGCGGCCCGGAGTCTGGTGCCGGTCGCGGTCGCGTGGCTCCTGGCGGGAACGCTGGCCGCGCTCGTCGCCCGGCGGGGAGTATCGCCCGGGCAGCTGGAGTATTTCGCGGGCTTCTTTCAGGGATCCTTTCCCCCGGCGGAGCCGCTCGGCGTGCTCGAGTGGTCATGGCGATCCCTGGTGGCGACCTTCGGTCGCGATCTCGGCTACAGCTGGCCGGTGCCGTACGCAGTGCTCACCGTGATCGGCGTCGGCGCCGTGCTCCGCCGCTCGCGCGGTGTCGCACCGCTGCTGCTTGCGCCGCCGCTCGCCACGGTCGCGGCCGCTGTGTGCCACGTATACCCGCTGGGCAGTCGGACGACCCTGTTCCTCCTGCCGTGGTGGTGCTGGCTGGCCGGATCGGGCGCGGAGGAGGTACGCCGCGCGGCCGCACGCGTGGCCCCCGCGCTCGGCTGGGTGGTCGTCGCGCTGCTGCTCGTGCCGCCTCTTCGAGCGGCCATCGCTTTTCGTCCCGTGGCCCGGGAGCACGTCAAGCCGGTGCTGGCGAGCCTGCAGCAGGAGTGGCGCGCCGGAGACGTGCTGTACGTCTACTATGCCGCCTGGCAAGCCGTCGAGTTCTACGGGCGACAGTACGGCCTGCGCGACGACGACGTCGAGATCGGCGGCTGCCACCGGACCCAGCCGCGGAACTATCTGTTCGAGATCGATCGGTTTCGTGGGCGGCCACGGGTGTGGCTGCTGTTCACGCACACGTCCCGCGCGGGCGAGGAAGCCACGATCGTGGGGTACCTGGATGCCATTGGCGTGCGGGGAGGCAGCGTGGATCAAGGCGCGGGAAAGCATCACGCCTCCGGCGCGACGACCCTGTACTGGTACGACCTTTCGGATTCACTGCGCCTGAGGCGGGCGACGGCGGAGAGCTTCCCGGTGTTGACGCCCAAGGTGGACTTGCGGCTTAGTTGCACGAACGGGCCGCAGGTACCCCGGTTGGATGTCGGGCGTCCGGCGTACCGTTGATCAACGCCGGTCGGCCGTTGCGCTGACGAGACTCATCGGATCCACCGTGATCCCGCCGTAGCGCGCGATCCAGTGCAGGTGCGGGCCGGTCACCCGTCCGCTCCGGCCCACCCGCCCGATCAGCTGGCCGCGCTGCACCACGGTGCCGGGCGTGACCTCCACCCGGCTCAGGTGGAAATAGCCGGTCACGAGCCCGCCGCCGTGGTCCAGGTACAGCACGGTACCCGCCAGGTAGAAATCGCCGACCAGCGCCACGAGACCCGCATTCGCCGCGTACACCGGCGCACCGACCGCGCCGGCGAAGTCGGTGCCCATGTGCCGGCTCGCGACCACGCCGTTGAACTCGCGCGCGGTGCCGAAGACGCTCGTGATCCGGCCAGGCCGGGGGCGCCGGAACGGTCCCGCCCATGCCCTGCGGGTGTCGTGCGATTGCCGCGACACCGCGCGCGCCTGCTCGATTTCGCTCCGGATCCGCGCGGCGGCCGCGCTGTCCGGCGCCGCGTACTTCGCCGCGACCCGAAGCTGCTCGCTTCGGTATGCGCCGCGCGCGACCGGCAGCACGACGCTCAGGGTCTCCGGTGTGCCCGCGGCCCCGGCTCGCACCAGCGTCACCGGCAGCGAGTCGGCATCGCCGAACGGCGCCGCGACCAGCGCCCGGACCTCGCCCTCGTCGCCGGCCGTGAGGTGGAGGGGCTCCCCTCCGGCGGATGCCGAAAGCGGTGCCGCGCCCCAGCCGCGAACGACCAGCCACGCGACGGTGCCGCGGACCAGCGGGTACGGCTCGGTGGTCACGCGGGCCGAGTCGGGCGCCTGGGCCGCGAGCCGGCCCGCCGCGGCGCAGGCCAGCACCACGCTCCGGGCCAGCGTCACTCGTCGGAGGCGGCGAGGAGTCGCGGGGAAGGGGCGGCGCCTTCAGGGGCGTGCCAGGGGAGCCGGCGCGCGATCCGGGGCCAGTGGAACAGGTCGGCCCGCGGGAGACCGAACGACTCCTCCGCCAGCGCGCGGAGCTGCTCGCGGTCGCGCCGGCCGGCCTGCCGAAGCGCTTCCCGGCGCCGGCGCTTCGCGGTGGTGAGCGGCGCCTCGCCGGACGGATCCAGCTCGCGCGCCGCGGGCGACCGGTCGGCGAGTACGTCCACGACGTAGTCGTAGGAGAGAGCCAAGTGGCGCTCGACGTCGGCGTCCGCGAGGTCCCACCGGCTTCGCGCTCGCGCGGCCTGCGCCGCCCGCTGCCAGCTTTCCGTGTCCGTGAGCCGCACCATGCCGCGGAACAGCCGGCGGTTGGTCTGCACGCTGAAGATCGTCGGCGAGATGATCCGGTCGAGGTGCGCGTTCGCGTGCGCATGATCGAGCAGAATGACGTCCCTGGCGGCTCGTGCGTACGCGTCGCCCAGGTGACACTCCACCCGCGTCTCCCAGTACGAGTGCCCGAACGACGCCGTGCTGCTCGTGAGCATGAGCTGCCGCGGCACGAAATGGTTGTGCGCCACGGCGTCGGCGGCGAGATGCGCCAGGTATCCGAGTCCGAACGCGCGGACCGCGTCACTCTCGGCCCGATCGTGGATCTCCTGCCCGACGTTCCAGAAGTGCGAGTGGCGGCCCACGGCGGCGTAGCGCTTGGCGATGGAGGTATCCGCCGCGATGTTGCCGTACAGGAAGTCGAAGGGAAACGCCCGGAGCAGGTCGGCGACGGCGGGAGGGAGCTGCACCAGGTTGGCCAGCACGGTCTCCGCCAGATACACATGGGTGCCGGGCGTCCAGGCGAACGCATCGGTGGGGAACAGCGCGACGCACCCGGCGGCCACGCTGAGCGCCGCGAGAACCCGGATCATCGCCGGCCGGGAACCAGGAGCCGCCGAACCCGTCCCAGCATGCCGTTGCCGCTCCGCACCGACCGGAGCGCGGCCGCGACGTCGAGCGCCGTGTCCTCCACCTCCTCATGCACCACGTCGTACAGCGATTCCAGGTCCTCCAGCCGGGCCTGGATCCGGTCGGCGCCGCGCAGCACCTGGCGGCGGAGCCGGCGACCAGCCTGGGCGTAGGAGCCAGCCTCCTGGCGCACGACCGCCAGCACGTCCTGTCCCTGCTCGGTGAGGCGCCGGACGTTGCCCAGCGTCTCGCCCAGGTCGCCCTGCAGACCCTGCATCAGCTCCGTCATCCGCTCGATGGGCTGCCGCAGCCGCAGCAGCGTGAGCAGCAGGCCGCCCACCAACGCCACGAGCGCCGCTGCCATCACCGCCAGGGAGATCGCCGTCACCGGGCCGACCCACTCAGGGCCCGCCGCGGCCTGTTGCAGCGCGAGCATGGTCATGATACCGCCCCTCCGCCGGACTGTTCAGCAGATAACATAATGCGGGCGCCGCACCCAGGCGCTGCTGCGCCGCCGGTCGCGCTTGACGCTGCCTCGTGTCCCGTTCGACCTTTGTCCATGCCTCCACGCTTTCGCGTCCGCGGCGGCCGCCCGCTCCGCGGCACCATCCGACCCGCGGGCAACAAGAACGCCGCCCTGCCGATCCTTGCCGCGACGCTCCTGGCCGATGGCCCGGTCGATCTCGACAACGTGCCCCGCATCCGCGACGTCGAGACGATGCTCGCGCTGCTCGCCGACCTCGGCGCCAGCGTCTCGTGGACCGGCCCCAACGCCGTCCGCATCGATACCGGCGGTGCGCGACCCAAGCAGCTCGATCCCGCGCTCTGCGCCCGGATCCGCGCGTCGATCCTCGTTGCCGGGCCCGCGCTCGCCCGTTTCGGGCAGGTGATCCTCCCGCCGCCCGGCGGCGACGTGATCGGCCGACGCCGGGTGGACACCCACTTCCTCGCGCTCGAGCAGCTCGGCGCCGAGGTGCGGGTGGGCGACCGGTACGAGCTGGAGGCGAAGCACCTGGTCGGGACCGATATCTTCCTCGACGAGCCGAGCGTCACCGGCACCGAGAACACGCTGATGGCGGCGGTCGGCGCCAAGGGGCGCACCGTCGTCCGCAACGCCGCCTCCGAGCCCCACGTGCAGGACCTCGCGCGCTTCCTCATCTCGCTCGGCGCGTCCATCGAGGGCATCGGCACCAATGTCTACCTCGTCGAGGGCGGCCGCACGCTTCGGGCCAGCGCGTCGTACGCGATCGGGCCGGACCACATCGAGATCGGCAGTTTCATCGGCCTCGCCGCGGTCACCAACGGCGAAGTGGTCATCGATCCGGTGCGGCCCGACGACCTGCGGTCCACTCTGCTCGGGTTCGATCGGCTGGGGATCCGCCCCCGCGTTGACGGCACCCGGCTCATCGTGGACGCGGGGCAGGAGCGGCGCATCCGTCCCGATCTGGGCGGCCACGTGCCCAAGCTCGAGGACGGGCCGTGGCCCGCGTTTCCGGCCGACGTGCTGTCGACCACCATCGTGGCGGCCACCCAGTGCGCCGGCATGATCCTGATCTTCGAGAAGATGTTCGAATCGCGGCTGTTCTTCGTGGACAAGCTGATCAGCATGGGCGCGCGCATCGTGCTCTGCGATCCGCACCGGGCGGTGATCTCCGGCCCGTCCCCGCTCAAGGGGAACGTGGTCGAGTCGCCCGACATCCGCGCCGGCATGGCCATGCTCCTCGCCGCGCTCTGTGCCGAAGGGCAGAGCACGATCCACAACATCGGGCAGGTCGAGCGAGGCTACGAGCGGGTCGACGAACGACTCCGAGCCCTGGGAGCGGATCTGGAGCGGCTGGATGATTGAAGAGCGGAATAGCAGAGGAGCGGAAGGGCAGTCACGGCTCCTCGGCTCTTCCGCTCTTCGGCTCATCCAGGAGCGCCAGCTCGCGGGCTCCGTTCCGCGCTACGAGCTCGCGGACTGGCGCGAGCGGTACGGCGTAGTCGCGGGGATCACGGCCCGTGGGGAAGGGACTGGCGCGGGTTTCGACCTCGGACTCTGGACTCGTGAGCCCGTTGGCGACGTCATGGCGCGCTGGCACGACCTCCGGCGCGCCGAGCCTGGTTTCTCCGCGTTCGTCATGGCGCACCAGGTACACGGGTCCGAGGTCGCCTGGCACCCGGCGGCCCGCGGCTGGGTGATCCTGGACGGTGTCGACGGACATCTCACGGACGCTCGCGGGGCGCTCCTGCTCGTCACCCTCGCCGATTGCGTACCGGTGTATCTCAGCGTACCCGGTCGAGCTGTCGGGTTGCTTCACGCGGGCTGGCGAGGCACCGCCGCCGGGATTCTGGAGCGCGGGTTGGCGGAGCTCTGCCGACGTACGAGCGTCTCCCCGGCTTCTGTTCTAGCTCATTTGGGCATAGGCATTTGCGGGTCATGTTATGAAGTGGGTTCTGAAGTGATGGTCGGCTGCGGTCTGCCGGCGGAAGGACCAGGGCCGTGGCGCCTCGACCTCCGAGCCGTGCTGGCCGACCGCGCGGTCGCGGCCGGAGTCGGCGCGCTCACGGTCTCGACCTGGTGCTCGGCGCACGATCGGCCGCGGTTCTACAGCCATCGCGCGTCGGGCGGCGCGGACGGGCGCATGGTCGCGTTCGTGGGACTCCCGATTGACGCGCTCCCGGAGCCGCGATAGTATTGTGGGGTTGTGGGCTGTCCCGGACGGCCCCCGCGGGGCTTGGTGTGGATGTGGGGGAGTTCCCCCACATTTTTTTTCTGCGACGCCCGATGTCACTCGACGAATCGCTCGATCGTGTGCTGAGCCCGATTCGCGAGCACATCGCCTCTCTCGGTTTCGAGCTGGTCGATCTCCGCCGCGCCGGAACGCTGGACCGTCCCATCCTTCAGCTCCGGGTCGACCGTCCGGACAGTCGTCCCGGCGCCGGCATCACCGCGGAGGAGTGTGCCTCGGTCAGCCGGGCGCTCGAGCGGCTCCTGGAGAGCCGAGGGCTGGTCGGGCCGCGGTATGTCCTGGAGGTCTCCTCACCCGGCATCGAGCGACCGCTCCGCTGGCCGGAGCACTGGCGGCGGGCCGTCGGGCGCCGCGCGCGGATCCGGGCTGAGGGAGTACCGGGCCGCCCCGAGGTCGAGGTCCTGGCGGTGCCGGACGCGGAGCACGTGTGCGTCCGGCTCCCCGACGGATCAGAGCGGACGTTGGCACTGGCGGCAGTGCGCGAGGCGCGCCTCACCTTCGACTGGGCGTCCGCGAAACCGGCCAAACGACGATAGGAAGGAACGCCGCGCCCGCGCGGCGGCACGGCGCCCGCGGGTGCCGGTGATCAAGGAGAAGGCATGGCGACATCGCCCGAAGTGTTGGCCGCGTTCCGCGAGCTGACGACGACCAAGCAACTCGATCGCTCGGAGCTGCTCGAGCTCCTCCGGGACGGCATCCAGGCCGCCCTGGTCCGCAAGTTCGGTCCCAACGTCAAGTTCGAGCTGAGCGTGGACGAGCTGAACGGAACCATACGCATCGTCCGTCTCCGCCAGGTGGTCGAGGCGGTGGAGGATCCGAGCTGGCAGATCTCGCTCGACGACGCCCGGTTCGAGGATCCCGACTTCGTCGTCGGCGATATGCTCGAGGAGGACGTGCCGTTCGCCGAGTTCGGCCGCCTCGCCGTTCAGGCCGCCAAGCAGCGGATCATCCAGCGGGTCCGCGAAGGCGAGCGGTCCCGCATCCGGGACGAGTTCGGCAACAAGGTGGGCGAGCTGCTCTCGGGCGAGGTCCAGCAGATCGAGCGGGGCAAGCTCGTGATCATGCTGAACAAGTTCCGCGAGGCCGAGGCGATCATTCCCTATCGCGAACAGAACCACCGCGAGCATTTCCACCAGGGCGATACCGTCCGCGCGGTGCTCAAGCGCCTGGAGGAGACCCCGAAGGGGCCACGCCTCATCCTTTCGCGCGGCGACCCACTCTTCGTGAAGGCCCTCTTCAAGCTCGAGGTGCCCGAGATCCAGCAGCAGATCGTGGAGATCCGCGCCATCGCGCGCGAGGTCGGGAGCCGCACCAAGGTGGCGGTGATCTCGCGCGACGACGCTATCGATCCGGTCGGCGCGTGCGTGGGGCTCAAGGGCTCGCGCGTGCAGGCGGTGGTCAACGAGCTCGGCGGCGAGCGCATCGACATCGTGCCGTGGTCGCCCGATCCGGAGCGGTTCGCCCGGCTGGCGCTCGCCCCGGCACGGGTGGCCAAGGTGTTCTCCGACCCCGAGAGCAAGACCATCCAGGCCGTGGTGGACGAGGATCAGCTCTCTCTCGCCATCGGCCGGAACGGGCAGAACGTGCGCCTGGCCTCGGAGCTCACCGGCTGGAAGATCGATCTCTATTCCAGCCGCGAATGGCTCGAGCGCGGCGGTGAGGGCCCGCTGTTCGCTCCCCTGCCGCCGGAGGAGGACGAGACCGTGGCCCAGGTGCCGCTCACCGAGCTCAAGGGCCTGGCCCCGGAGGTCGTGGCGATCCTGAACGGCGCCGGCTACCGGACCCTGAACGACGTGCTCGACCTCGACCGGGAGGACGTGGCGCGAATTCCGGGCATGACGCAGGCCACGACCGACCATCTCATGTCGTTCCTCGCCGAGCTCACCGACGAGGACGGCGCGGAGGAGGCCCGGCCGACCGCATGAGCGGGGTGCTGGGCCTGCTCGGTCTCGGGCTGCGTGGCCGGCTGGTGGCCGTGGGCGTGGACGCGGTGCGGAAGGAGCTCCAGGGGGACCGCCTGGGCTGCGTGGTCGTCGCGGTCGATGCCAGTCCCCGGGCGGTGGAGAAGGTGGTGCGGCTGGCGGCGGCCCGGCGGGTGCCGCTGGTTCGCGGGCCGCGGGCCGACGAGATCGGCGCGCGGTTGGGCCGGCCGCCGGTGATGGCGGTCGGCGTGCGGGATCGCAGGCTGGCGCAGGGTGTCCTGCGCGCGGCCTCAACGGAGGAATGAGTGGTCAAGACCAGAGTGCATGACCTCGCGGCCGAGTTCGGCGTCGCGCCGGAGCAGCTCCTGCAGATGCTCCGGGACATGAACATCTTCGTGCGGAGCCACCTCTCGGCCCTCGAGACCGACCAGGTGTCAGCCGTCCGCGTGCGCTGGGAGCGGGAGAAGCGCAAGCACGCCGATGAGGCGCAGCCCAAGAAGACCCGCCGCAAGGCGGTGAAGGCGGCTGCCGAGCCGCCGGCGCCCGCGCCGGTCGAGGCGCGTCCAACCAAGCGGCGCCGGACCGCCGCCGAGGTCGCCCAGGTCGAGGCGCAGGCCGCGCT
>JBOHSY010000307.1:0-1891 GCA_050733355.1 Gemmatimonadales bacterium
TGATGCTAGCAGCAACGAGGAGGTTTATTGAAGCCCAATGAAATAAGGCTCGGCACCCTCGCCCTGACGTCCGTCTTCCCCCGAGGGGCATGACGTCGGCCACGGTATGTGGGCCCGTCACTGGACCTGTTGGCTCAATAACGGAGTCCCCGCTGCCGCTAACCGGCGATTAAGATAGGAACCGGAACCCGCGCAGTCAACCAGTTACGAGTTACGAGTCACGAGTTACGAGGGGCACAGGATGACCGGAACGCTGATGGCGGCGGTCGGAAGTCTCGTGGCGTGGGCGGCGCTGCTGGTGGCCGGCCCGGCCAACGGCTGGATTCACCTGCCCCTGGCGGTGGGTACGACGCTTCTGGTGCGTTGGATCGCGCTCCGCAGCCCGTAACTTCCCAACTCGTAACTCGTAGTTCAGATTTCCCAGTTCGAGAGCACGAAGCCGGACCTCGGACCCGCGTGCGCGTAGTCCCGAAGGATCATGCGCAGGTCGGTCCAGTGCACCCGGAATCCCCGCTCCACCAGTCGCAGGTAGGCATCGGCGAACGCGCTCTGGCAGCGCAGCGCCACGCGGCGCGCCCGCTCGTGCTGCGCGGCGTGCTGCACCGCGTCCACCACCCGCTCGAGGTCGTCGAGTGACTCGGCGGCGAGCTTGAGCACGCGGACCTCGTCCTTGGGCCGCCCGGCGGCGAGCGGCGCCGAATGCCACAGCGCGAACGCCACCAGCCGGCCCTCGCGGCGGACGACGCTGGTGTCGCCGATCCGGAGCTCGTGAGTGAGCGCGAGCTCGCGGGTGAAGTCGATGCCGGGCGCGAGCCGCTCGGTGAGCGCCCGGCACTCCGCCAGTCCGTCGGCCACGTGGCTTCCGGCGGCCGAGAGCAGGTCGCCGGGATCGGCGTCCCGGCGGCCGACGTCGCGCACCAGGGTGATCGTCAGGTGGCCGGGCATGAAGCCCAGGCGGCTGTAGAAGCCGATGTTGTCCACCGTGCGGGGCATGGTTTCGAGCCCGATCGTGCGGGCGCCCTGGCTCTTGAGCCAGTCGATCCCCGCCTGTACCATCGCGGACCCGAGTCCCTCGCTCTGGCGATCCGGCCGCACGGCGATGGGTCCCATCCATCCCTCGGCGCCGGACTGGTGCACCATGTTGAAGCCGGCGAGCTGGCCCTCGGCGTCCCGCCACACCATCGCCCCATCCCCGGCATCCTCGATAGCGTAGCGCCAGATCGCGGCGTTGAGCTGGGGTACCCGCACGCCGACGAGCCCGTCCCGGCTGTACCGGTCGGTGAACGCCTCGGCGAAGACGCGGTTGAGCGGTTCGACGTCCCGCAGCGTGGCCCGCTCGGGTCCACGGACGCTCCGGTCAGGCCGCCACATCGTGCCCTCCCGCGGCCTCGTCGTCCCGCGCCACCGCGACGCCCCGCGCCACGTCGTAGCCCACGCGAATCACGCGATCGAAACCTTCCCGCACTGATTCGATGTGGGTGATGAGAATGACCTGGGGGAACCGGTCGGCGAGGCTCCTCAGCAGTTCCACGACGGCCATCCGCCGATCCTCGTCCAGCGAGCCGAAGATCTCGTCGAGGACGAGAAGCGAGAGCGGCTGCCCGGCGCGCTCGGCGATCATCTGGCTGATGGCCAGGCGGAGCGCGAGGTTCGCCACGTCCTCCTCGCCGCCGGAGATCACCGCTTTGGGGTCGCCGTCGTCGAGCAGCGTGGCCATGTAGTCGTCGTCGAGCTCGAGCTCGGCGTAGCGTCCGCGGGTGAGATCGGCCAGAAAGCCCGACGCGAGGTCGGACAGGTCGGGCCGGAGGGAGGCGTTCAGCTCGGCGCGCAGATCGCCGAGGGCGCGGTCGAGCTCCTGGTGCAGGGCCAGCTCGCCCGCGGTCCGCTGCGC
>JBOHSY010000308.1:0-3412 GCA_050733355.1 Gemmatimonadales bacterium
ACGCACCAACCGCACAGCTTCAAGCTTGTACTCGCGGGTGAAGGACCGTCGTTCCCGTCCCATCGAACACCTCCTCTCCCTCAATATCAGGGAGCAGTAGGTGTCTACGAAATCGGGGCAGGGCTACCCCACCTGACGGCGTTCATCGGCCGGGCAGCGGGGTTCCTCGTGGTTCCGCCCGAGATCAGCTTTTGGCGGCGCGGGGTTGAGAACCGGGGCGCGTAGCGGCGCGGCCTAACCCGCGCATGCAGCCGACAGGCCGAAGAGGCCGGAGCTCCGTTCGGGCGCGGAGCTCCTGGAGGCCGAGCAGTGGAAGCGTAGGTTTGTGCGGGCGCCCGCATGATCGCCTGCAGCTGATGCGCAAGTCGTTAGGCGCCACTACCGGAGATCTATGCAACACCAAGCGATCGTGGCCGTCCTGCTCGTCGCGGCGGTCGCCAGCTGCGAGGCCAGCAGGTCGCGAGGCTCCAACACGAGGAGCACTCCCAGCTACGGACGCCCAACCGTGTTCGCGCGCGGTGACGGCGAGCAACGCCTCATGCGCGGCACCCGCCCGCTGTTCATCGTGGCGGACTCAGCAACCGCCGGCTCTCGAACGCTGGTGGCGGGCTATGAGGATGTGCCGCCCGGCGACTCGGGGCGGACTCACATGCACCTCGAGCAGGACGAGATCATCTTCGTCCACCGGGGCACGCTGGACCTCCTCCTGGGTGACACGACCCATCGTGCGGCGGCGGGTGCTACCGTGTTTATTCCACGCGGCACATGGGTGGGTTTTCGTGCCGTGGGCGGGGACACGGCCGGGTTCTTCTTCGTCTTCAATGCACCAGGCTTTGAGAAATGCCTGCGGGCCCTTTCCGCAGCACCGGGTCAGCAGTTTGTCCTGCCTGAGAGGAGCACACTCGAGCGCATCAGCCAAGAGTGCCACTGGCGGCTCACGGGACCGTAGCGTGGGGCTGTGCAGGTGGCGCCTAACCAGCGCATGCAGCTGGCGGGCGCTTCCGTGGCGAGCGCCCGGCGGCACCGGAGCGCCGGCCCGCGGTGGACCATCGAATTCGTATACGTTGAGGCTACCGCCCGCAGCTGATGCGCAGGGCGTTAGGCCGCTCGTGGAGAGACCCGGTGAATCGTTCTGCTGCGATATTGGCCTGGGCTTGGCTGCTCAACGCCTGTGCCAGCCCCTTGGACTCCGTCCCCGTCGCTCCGGAGCCCCTACCCGTCCCTACGCTCCAGAGCGCCGCGCTCACAGCGCTGGCCCGTGCTCCCTGGGACTCCGATCCGACAGGCTTTGGCACGCTCTGCTCGGGCGAGTACCCGTGTGATACGATCTTCGTGGACATGCAAGTTGTGGCTGTTCGGCCCGGCACGACGTTCTTTCTGCCGGCACGGCATGCGGCCGTGTTCCGGTTCGCAGCCGCGGATCTCGACCGGGCCACGGTGAACGGCCGCCTGGTGCGACCTCAGTCCTGGGGGAAGTGCGCCGCACGCCGCGATCAACCGGGCTGGCGGCATCGCCGTTTCGCCTGCGTTGCGTCGCGACTACGACTGCGCCGAATCCCGCCGCAGACAGTCTCGACTTTGCCTTCAACGTATTGAGTCCGAGTCAGGGGCTAGCTTGGCCTACGGTTCGGCTCATACGCCAAGGGCCAGGCTGGCACACTCGCGTGATCCAATACTGGTACGAGTAGTCGAGCGGCCTAACCAGCGCATGCAGCTGGCGGGCGCTGGGCGCGCCGGCGCCAGTGCGACGCCTGGCGCCGTCGCGGGAACAAAGGACCGTAGGTTTGTGCATGGGCGGGCACGTCGCCCGCAGCTGATGCGCGAGGCGTTAGGCCGCACTCCGTCGTGAACCCTCTGGCGGGAGGCGGATCTGAACTTCGACCCGTTTGCCGGCACGAAGGATGAGCACCTCCACAACGTCGCCCCTAGCAAAGCCCGCGGCCTTTAGGGGGATGGCCTCCTTCGACCGGATCTGATAGTACGGTCCGTAGCCGGCGTATCCCTGGTAGATAATGCCTCGCACGGGTGTCGCGTTCGGCACGATGATCCAGACATCGCAATCGTGGAGGAGCATCTCCCTGACCATTCCATAGTCCACCTGTGACCGGGGAACAGTGATCGGATGCGCCGGATAGAAGAGGAACGAATGATTCACGCGAAATCCGAAGCCGACCATGCCTCCTCCGCAGTTGGTGCGGGTCCATCGCCCGCATGACCCCACGATACGGGTACCTTGGAAGTTGTCAATTTGTCTTGCAGCTCTTGCACGTTGGTTACTTAACGAGCTCACGAGTACGTAGTTCGGTCGTGAGCTCTCGAGAACTTACTAACTCGGCAAGTACCGTCACTCGCCTGGAGTGCGGCCTAACCAGCGGATGCAGCTGGCGGGCGCTCCTGAAAGAGCGCCCGTGCGGGCCGGAGCCCCGGCGCGCGGTGGACCATAGAATTCGGAACCGCGGGCACTCCGCCCGCAGCTGATCCGCAAGTCGTTAGGCGGCTTCGATCACGGCGAGCTACGGGCGCTCCGGCACTGCGGAGATCACCCCCAAGCCGATCGCGGCTCGGAGGGCCGGGAAACCCAAGCTCGGGGGCGCGTCCGACGAGCCGCCCGGCGCCGGTGAGATCCCCGCCCCACTCCTCGCGGCGCACAGCGGTGATCCGGGTTGGTGCCGCGGTGAACGTCCCGCAGCAGCCGGCTCGTGCAGGCGTGGGGCATCGGAGTACAGCGCTCAGCGGCCATCGCGCTTCTCCTGGCGCGGGGCCTGCTCCGGTTCGCCCGGCCGGGCGCGCGGGAAGCCGCCTAACACAGCGCATGCAGCTGACAGGCGCGAAGGGAGTCGGCCTCCGGCTGAGGCAGCACTCCGCTGGAGCGCTGCGGAACGTAAGTTGACTCACCGCGCCGGTTGCGCCTGCAGCTGATGCGCGATCCGTTAGGCGGCGGCAGTTCCGCCCTACCAAGCCGAGACTCCCGGGAGGTCACCTTGGGCATGACGCGCCAGGTCCTGCTCGCCACGGCTGCTCTCCTGGCGTTGGCCAGTGGCCCGCTGCCAGGAGGGGAGATCCGCGTGGGTGACGCCCCTGAGGAGTGGCTTGCGGGTCGTTGGCAGGCACGCTTCGATCTCGACACCGCCTGGCAGTTGGCTGAGCCAGTCCGCACCCGCCAGCTGCGCGGCGCCCTCCGCTTCGATCCCGTCCCGCCCGTGCCGGGTGGCGCCCCGGCAGAACGTCCGGTACACGCGGGCGTGTTCGCCGTGGACTTTGTCCAATTCGGCTTTCGGTCCCAGTCAACCGAAGCACTGGGCTGGTACGATGGTCCAGCGAACGTGCGCATCGTGCTCAATCCAGTCGTCGATCATGGCGTGATTGAGCTCGTCGGTATGCGCGTCGGTGACTCGGTGGCAGGCCAGTGGAC
>JBOHSY010000309.1:0-33445 GCA_050733355.1 Gemmatimonadales bacterium
GCGCGGCGCAGGCCGGCCGAGCGCAGCCGGGCGTACCCGCGGACCGACACCGGCCGGCGGTGCCGGACCGAGTAGGTGTCGGTGTCCTCGAGCGCGGCCGCCAGCTCGCGATCGACCAGCACGCTGCCCGGGCGGGCCACCGAGGTCAGCCGGCTCGCGATGTTGACCACCGAGCCGTACACGTCGCCGAACCGGCGCAGCACCCGGCCGAGCGCGAGCCCGGCCCGCAGCGACGGCACGTCCTCGGTGGCATCGGCGCGCTCCAGCAGGGTCAGCGCGATCTCCGCGGCGTCGGTGGGGGAGTCGGCCACGAAGAGCACCTCGTCGCCGAGCATCTTCACGATCCGGCCGTGGTGGTCCGCCACGACCTCGGCGGCGATCGCGTCGAACCGGTCGACGACGGTGACCAGCTCGGCCTCGGTCGAGCGGAGCGTGAGGTTCGTGAAGCCCACCATGTCGGCGAACCCGACCACCTGCCGGCGCTCGCCGGGGTCCTCGTCGGCGGCGACGAGCGTGCGCACCGAGTGCGCCGCGAGATGCCGGCGCCACACGAAGTCCTGCAGCAGCTCGAGGTCCGGCGTCAGCTGCTCGACGAGCCGGCCGAGCTGGCGCTCGCCGGCGAGCTCGGGGTTCGCCGCGACCACCTCGCGCAGCAAGAGCACCTGCGACTCGGCGAGCCGGGACATGTGCTGGCCGATCATCCGCGCGCTGGAGATCGCGACGGCCGGCTCGATGATGCCGGACCGGATCAGGTCGTTGACCGTGCGCAGCGCGCGGACGTCGCCGTCGGTGAACACCGCCTCGTCGTCGCCGGCGGTCGCGAAGCCGAGCGCGCGCCACAGCGCGGTGGCCCGCCCGGGTGGCACACCCGAGCGCTCGGCGACGTCCGCGCGGGTGTACCGGCGTTCGCCGCCGAGCAGGATCCGCTCGATGCGCTTCTGGAGCGCGTCCTCGGCGGGTTCGGTCACGTGGTGTGCACGATGAGCACGTCGACCGTCGACTTGCGGGCCGCTTCGCTGGGGACCGAGCCGAGGATCCGGCCGGTGAGCGTGTTCAACCCGCGGTTGCCGACGACGAGCAGGTCCGCGGACCGCTCGGCGACCACCTTGGACAGCGTCGGCACGGGCTCGCCGTCCACGACGACGGTGTCGATCTTCGTGGCGCCGGCCCGCCTGGCCCGCTCGGCGCCGGTGCGCACGGACTCCTCGGCCGGCGTCGACCCGACGACCTGGTAGGCCACGTCGTCGCCGAGCTCGTCCCGGGCCCTGCTGACATCCTCGGGCCGGGCCGGGTGGTACGCGCACGCGATGACGAGGGTCGCGCCGTTGTCCGCGGCGATGGCCGCGGCGCGGTCGACCGCGAGGTAGGAGGAGTCGGAGCCGTCCGTGCCGACGACCACGGTCTGGTAAGCCGCCATGTTGCCTCCCCGGCATTATCTACTCACGGGTAAACCTACCGTGCGCGGCAACCCGATCGCAGAATGAGGCATGGATCTGGCGGGGATGATCGGGTTGGCGGTCAAGGAGGCCAGGCAGGGCCTGTCCGAGGGCGGCGTCCCCATCGGGGCCGCACTGATCGGCCCGGACGGCGGGGTGCTGGGCCGTGGCCACAACCGCCGCGTGCAGGACGGCGACCCGTCGATGCACGCGGAGACGGCGGCGTTCCGCGATGCGGGGCGGCGGCGTCACTACCGCGACACGATCATGGTCACGACGCTGTCGCCGTGCTGGTACTGCAGTGGCCTGGTCCGCCAGTTCGCGATCCCCCGGGTGATCATCGGCGAGGCGACGACGTTCTCCGGCGGCCACGAGTGGCTGGCCGAGCACGGCGTGGAGATCACGATCGTCGACGACGCCCGGTGCGTCGAGCTGATGACCGACTTCATCGCCGCGCACCCGGACCTGTGGTACGAGGACATCGGCGAGTAACTCGCGGCCGGGTACCGCTAGCGGGCGATCCGCTTCGTCGGCGCGTGGGCCACGTCGTCCGGGACGTCCTCGGCCGAGGTCTCCCACCGCTCCCGCGGCGGGCCGGGCACCGGGTCCTTGCCACGCGCCGCCTCGCTCGACTGCTCCGTGGCCTCCTGCTCCTCGGGCAGGTGCTCGAACGCCGGCGCGGCCAGCTCGATGCTCTCGTGCGCGTCGGCCACCAGGTCGCGGGCCGAGGCGAGCTGCTCGGCCACCCGCGTCCGCAGCTGCCGCAGCGCGTTGACCCGCTGCGCGGCGTGGCTGATCCGGCGGTTGGACTCCTCGGTGGCCTCCCGGACCCGCCGGTGCGCCTCGTCGGTGGCCTCCTGCAGGCGCGCGGTCGACTCGGTGATCGCGTCGTGCCGGCGGCGGTTGGCCTCCTCGGTCGCCTCGCGCACGCGCCGCTCGGCCTCCGCCTTGGACGTCGCCTCCTGCTCGGCCAGCGCGCGCATCGACTCGGTGCGCCGCGAGGCCATGGCGATCTCGAAGTCCTCCTCGACCGTGGTCCGGCGCTGCTCGGCCTCCGCGTCGAGCTTGGCGCGCTCGGCCTCGGCGGTCGCGGTGATCTCGGCCGCGTCGGCGCGCGCCTTCTCCAGCACGCCGCGGTGCTCGGCCTCCATCGCGTTGCGCCGCTCGTCCAGCTCCTCCAGCTGCTTCTCGTACTGCCGGCGCAGCCTCGTGGCGTCGGCCTCCGCGTCGGCCCGGATGTGCTCGGCCTCCGCCCTGGCCTTGGCGTTGACCTCCTCGCGCTCCTCCTGCGCGAGCCGCAGCATCCGCTGCAGCCGCTCGGAGAGCCCGGCCATCGTGGTCGGCGGCATCGAGAGGCGCTCGACCTGCCCCCGTAGGTCGTCGACCGTGGTCCGAGCGACCTCCAGCTGCGCGGTGAGCTCGGCCGCCTGCGCCGCCGCCGCGTTGCGGTCCGCGGCGAGCAGCTTCAGCTGGCCGTCCAGCTGCTCCAGATGCTCCTCCACCTGAATGCGGCTGTAGCCCCGTTTCGTGATGTCGAATCCGGCTCCCAGCGGTACGAGGTCGCGCTCCTCACCTAACGCCATGCGCCCACGCTACCCTGACGGGCCACTCGGTGCGGGAATACCTTAGACACCACGAAATCTGTTGATCTCCGCGACGTGGCGCTCCCGCAGCTCGTGGTCGCGCACGCCGAGACCTTCCGCCGGCGCAAGGCAGAGCACGCCAACCTTGCCCTGGTGTGCGTTGCGGTGCACGTCGTGCGCGGCCTGCCCGGTCTGCTCCAGCGGGTACACACTGGACAGTGTGGGGTGGATCTTTCCCTTGGCGATCAACCGGTTCGCCTCCCACGCCTCGTGGTAGTTGGCGAAATGCGAGCCGATGATCCGCTTCAGGTTCATCCAGAGGTACCGGTTGTCGTACTGATGGAGGAACCCACTGGTCGATGCGCACGTCACGATCGTGCCCCCGCGCCTCGCCACGTACACGCTCGCGCCGAACGTCTCCCGGCCCGGGTGCTCGAGGACGATGTCGGGGTCGTCGCCTCCGGTCAGCTCGCGGATTCGCGCGCCGAGGCGCTTCCACTCCTTCGGGTCCTGTGTGTTCTCGTCCTTCCAGAACCGGTAGCCCTCCGCATGCCGGTCGATGATCAGCTCGGCGCCCATCTTCCGGCAGATCTCCGCCTTCTGCTCGCTGCCGACCACGCACACAGGCGTCGCCCCGCCGTTCAGCGCGAACTGGGTGGCATAGGAGCCGAGGCCGCCGGACGCTCCCCAGATCAGGACGGTGTCGCCCTGCTTCATGCCGGCGCCGTTGCGGGAGACGAGCTGGCGGTAGGCGGTCGAGTTGACCAGGCCCGGGCAGGCGGCCTCCTCCCACGTCAGGTGTGCGGGCTTGGGCATCAGCTGGTTGGACTTGACCAGCGCCAGCTCGGCCAGCCCGCCGAAGTTGGTCTCGAAGCCCCAGATCCGCTGCTCCGGGTCGAGCATGGTGTCGTCGTGCCCGTCCGGGTGCTCGAGCTCGACGTTGAGGCAGTGCGCGACGACCTGGTCGCCGGCCTGCCACGCGTTGACGCCCGGGCCCGTGCGCAGCACGACGCCGGCGAGGTCGGAGCCCACCACGTGGTAGGGCAGGTCGTGCCGCTTGGCCAGCGGCGAGGTCCTGCCGTAGCGGCGCAGGAAGCCGAAGGTGTCCATCGGCTCGAAGATCGACGTCCAGACGGTGTTGTAGTTGACCGCGCTCGCCATGACCGCCACGAGCGCCTCACCGGGGCCGAGCTCGGGTGTCGCCACCTCGTCCACGTGCAGCGACTTGCGCGGGTCCTTCTCGGGGGTGGACTGGCCCGCGAACATGTCCACCTCGTCGGCGTGCACGGCGACGCCCCGGTAGTAGTCGGGGACCGGCAGTGAGCCGACCGCGGCCAGGTCGTCGGCCAGGACGGCATCGAGGATCTTCCGCATACGCACCGACGTTACCGCCCGGTAACGGTACAGAACCAGCAGGTTGAGGGCAGGGTCACTCGAAGGAGAAGCCCACCGGAAACCCCGATGGTCGGGGAAGAGTCAACGGTTCGGGGTCTGGGTGAGGCGGGCGCGCGGCCGGCACCCGAACGTGACCCGCCAGACGCCGAGCCGCGTTTGACCGGCTGGCCAACCAAGGCGCATCATCGACGTATGAGGCGATGAGGCTCCACACAATCGGAGGTGGTCTCGATGACGAATCCCGCGACGGCCAAGCCTTGGACAAGGCCGCACGACTGGGCGGAGGTCGTACTGGGCGTCGTGGCGGTGCTGTCCCCCCTGTGGATGGACACCAACAACGCCGCGATGTGGACGATGATCGTCCTGGGCGCGCTGATCGCCCTCGACGGGCTGGCGTCGCTGGCCGTGCCCGGTCAGGTGTACAGCGAGGGGATCCAGATCTTGCTCGGCGTACTCATGGTCATCTCCCCCTGGGTGTTGACCTACACGGAGTTCACCGGCATCTCCTGGTCCTCGTGGATCATCGGCGCGCTGACCGTCATCGCTGGTGCGGCGGCGTTCCCGGTCGCCCAGGCGGCGCACCGGTCCGGCAGTGGAATGGCCGGCCAGCACTAGTGCGCTGACCGACCCCTTCCAATCAGCTCGCGGTCCATGACGTGACCTCCCGGGTTACGTTATGGACCGCGAGCCTGCGAGAAGGGGACAGCACGACATGCGTCTGACGAAGAAGAAGGGCGACGACGACCCGTCCGCCCGTGAACGCATCCTGACGGCGGCCGAGGAGCTGTTCGCCGAGTTCGGCTTCGACGCCACCCCCACCTCGAAGATCGCCGCCCGGGCCACCGTGCCCAAGGGCCTCGTGCACTACTACTTCAAGCGCAAGTCCGACCTGCTCGCGGCTCTCGTGGACCGGCTGCCCGACGAGCAGGTGGAGCCGGCCCGCGTGGTCGTCCCCGGCGACGTGGCCGCGAGCCTGCGCGGCCTGGTCGCCGAGCTCGACGACCGGATGCGGGCTTCGTACCTGCTCTCCCACCTGCTCTGGCGCGAGGCCGACACGCACACGGCGGTCCGCGACGCGCTCCAGGAGCGGTTCGGCAAGGTCGTGGACCAGGTCCGTGCCGTGATCATGGCGGCGAGCATGGGCAGCCTGCCGGTCGCCGCCGTCGACACGGCCTCGGGGCTGCTCGCGCTGGCGGTCAGCTACCGCCACTCCGTGGCGCGGCACGTCGGGGCCGACGACGGGACCACCAACGCCGCGATCGCCGCGACCATCGACCGGGAGGTGGAGTTCATCGCCGGCGCGCTCACCGTTCCTCCGGCGCCGGCTCCACTAGCTCGATGAGCACCCCGCCGGCGTCCTTCGGGTGCACGAAGTTCGCCCGGCTGTTCGCGGTGCCGGGGACGGCCTTCTCGTACGTCACGCGCAGCCCCTTTTCGCGCAAGGCGTCGGTGGCCGCCTCGATGTCGGAGACGCGGTAGGCCACCTGCTGGAGGCCAGGCCCCTTGCGGGCGAGGAACTTGCCGATCGTGGTGTCCGGGTCGAGTGGGGCGAGCAGCTGCACCGCGGTGGCGCCGGCGGCGGCACCCGGCGGGCGCATCATCGCCTCGCGCACGCCCTGTGCCTCGTTGACCTCCTCGTGGTACAGCTCGAGGCCGAGCACGTCGCGGTGGAACGCGATCGCCTCGTCCAGGTCCGGTACCGCGATGCCGACGTGGTCGATCGCCGTGACGTACGGCCTGAGCTCGTCCATGCGTCACAAGGTAATGCCGGGATTCGCCTGGTGGTTGTGCGGCTACTCACATCGGTCGGTGGTCGAACGGGCGCCCCCGGGTAACGTAGGAAGTTAACGCCCGCTAGCTGCTGGAGGCCCGCCAGTGTCCGGATCCGTCATCGTCGCTGGGGCGCGCACCCCGATCGGCCGCCTGCTCGGCTCGCTCAAGGACCTCTCCGGTGCGCAGCTCGGCGGCGTCGCCATCAAAGCGGCGCTCGAACGCGCCGGGGTCGCGCCGGAACAGGTCCAGTACACGATCATGGGTCAGGTGCTCACCGCCGGCGCCGGGCAGATCCCGGCCCGCCAGGCCGCGGTCGCCGCCGGCATCCCGATGGACGTGCCGGCCCTGACGATCAACAAGGTGTGCCTGTCCGGCCTCGACGCGATCGCGCTCGCGGACCAGCTCATCCGGGCCGGCGAGTTCGAGATCGTCGTCGCCGGCGGGCAGGAGTCGATGACCCAGGCGCCGCACCTGCTGGCGAAGTCGCGGTCCGGCTTCAAGTACGGCGACGTGACCATGCAGGACCACCTGGCACACGACGGTCTGTTCTGCGCGTTCGACCAGGTGGCCATGGGCGCGTCGACCGAGAAGTACAACGCCCGCTACGGCGTCACCCGCGAGGAGCAGGACACCTTCGCCGCTCGCTCCCACCAGCTGGCCGCGGCCGCGATCAAGAACGGCGTGTTCGCCGAGGAGATCGCGCCGGTCACGATCCCGCAGCGCAAGGGCGACCCGATCGTCTTCGACACCGACGAGGGCGTGCGCGGCGAGACCACCGCCGAGAGCCTGGCCAAGCTGCGCCCGGCGTTCGCCAGCGACGGCACCATCACCGCGGGCTCGGCCTCGCAGATCTCCGACGGCGCCGCCGCGGTGGTCGTGATGAGCAAGGCCAAGGCCGAGGAGCTGGGCTTGTCCTGGATCGCCGAGATCGGCGCCCACGGCGTCGTCGCGGGCCCGGACGCGAGCCTGCACGAGCAGCCGTCCAACGCCATCAACGCGGCGCTGGCCAAGCAGGGCATCGAGGCTTCCGACCTCGACCTGGTCGAGATCAATGAGGCGTTCGCCGCGGTCGGCGTCGTGTCGACCAAGAAGCTGGGCATCTCCGAGGACATCGTCAACGTCAACGGCGGTGCCATCGCGCTGGGCCACCCGATCGGCGCTTCCGGCGCCCGGCTGGTCGTGCACCTGGCCTACGAGCTCAAGCGTCGCGGCGGCGGTGTCGGCGCGGCGGCCCTGTGTGGCGGCGGCGGTCAGGGCGACGCCCTGATCATCTCCGTGCCCAAGGCCTGAGCTTGGCCCGTCAGGTCGATGTAGCAGACCTTGTCGACCGCGCGCGGCGGCGTGAGCCGCGCGCGGTCGCCAGGCTTATCTCTCTCGTCGAGGACGCCAGCCCGCAGCTGCGTGAAGTAGCCGCGGCGCTGGCGCCCCTCGGCGGGCGGGCCCAGGTCATCGGGCTCACCGGGTCGCCGGGCGTAGGCAAGTCCACGACCACGTCCGCCCTCGTCGCGGCCTACCGCGCCCAGGGCAAGCGGGTGGGTGTGCTCGCGATCGACCCGTCGTCTCCGTTCTCCGGTGGCGCCCTGCTGGGCGACCGCATCCGCATGCAGGAACACGCCACCGACCCGGACGTGTTCATCCGCTCCATGGCCACCCGGGGCCACCTCGGCGGCATGGCGTGGGCCACCCCGCAGGCGCTGCGGGTGCTCGACGCGGCCGGGTTCGACGTCGTCCTCATCGAGACCGTCGGCGTGGGCCAGTCCGAGGTGGAGGTCGTGGCGCTCGCCGACACCACGATCGTCCTGCTCGCCCCCGGCATGGGCGACGGCATCCAGGCGGCCAAGGCGGGCATCCTGGAGATCGCCGACGTCTTCGTCGTCAACAAGGCCGACCGCGACGGCGCCGACACCACCGTTCGCGAGCTGAAGTACATGATCTCGTTGGGCCGCCGTGAGATCCGCGGCGCGAGTTGGCGCCAGCCGATCGTCAAGACGGTCGCCGCCCGCCTCGAGGGCATCGGCGACGTGGTCGAAGCGGTCGACACGCACCGCACGTGGATGGCCGAACACGGCGAACTTGAAGAGCGGCGCGCGGTCCGCGCCCGCACCGAGATCGAGGCCATCGCGGTGGAGTCGCTGCGTGCCCGGTTGGCAGACGTGCACGGCGACGCGCTCGAAGGCCTGGCGAAGCGGGTGATGGCGGGCGAGGTCGACCCGTACACCGCGGCCGACTCCTTGATCGAGAGCGTCCAGGCGTCCACATAGGCTGGTCCGTCCAGCCCAAACACCCTGATCTCGACCGCGCGTGTCTCTTCGCGACTACGTTGGCGCGTATGACTCTCACCCCGCCCGCGATTGTGGTCGAGGACATTCGCAAGACTTATGGGGAACTCAAAGCCGTCGACGGTGTGTCGTTCACGGTCGCCGAGGGTGAGTTCTTCGGGATTCTCGGTCCGAACGGCGCGGGCAAGACGACCACGCTGGAGATCGTCGAGGGCCTGCGCGTGCCCGACGGCGGGAGCGTGCTGCTCCTCGGTGAGAACCCATTCCCGCGCAACGTCAAGCTGCTTCCGCGCATCGGTGTGCAGCTGCAGGCGTCGGCCTTCTTCGAGAAGCTGACCGCGCGCGAGCAACTGGAGACCTTCGCCTCGCTCTACGGGGTCGATGCCGTCACCGCGGGCGAGATGCTCGAACTCGTCGGGCTCACCGACAAGGCCGACACCCGCGAGGACAAGCTGTCCGGCGGCCAGCGCCAGCGACTCTCGATCGCCTGCGCGCTCGTGCACGACCCGGACGTGGTGTTCCTCGACGAGCCCACCGCCGCGCTTGACCCGCAGGCTCGGCGGAACCTCTGGGACGTGCTTCGCGCGATCCAGGAGCGTGGCAAGACCATCGTCTACACCACGCACTACCTCGACGAAGCTGAGATCCTCTGTGACCGGGTCGCGATCATGGACCACGGCCGCATCCTCGCCATGGACCCGCCCGCGTCGCTCGTGCGCGGCCTCGACGCGCCGACGCACGTGATCCTCGAACGCGGCTCACTGTCCCTTGAGGACGCCCGAGCCATCGTCGGCGCGGACGACGTGACCGCGGACGAGGTGTCGCTCACCATCTCCACCCGCACCCCGGCGCCCGTGCTCTCCACGCTGGCCGAACGCGGCACCCTCGACGGCCTGCAGGTGCGGACCGCCACCCTCGAGGACGTCTTCCTCGACCTGACCGGCCGGGAGTACCGAGCATGAGTGCGGCGTTCACCAGCCTCTCGAAGGCCATGGCCAAGGGATTCTTCCGGGACAAGGCGACTCTGTTCTTCTCGTTCTTGTTCCCGCTGATGTTCCTGGTGATCTTCGGTCTGCTGTTCCGCGAGGCGGGCGCCGAGAAGATCAAGATCGGCGCGGTCGGCGACGGCCCGGTCCTCGCGGCGCTCGAACAGACCGGCGCGGTGGAACTGGAGCGGTTCGACTCGGTTGACGCGGGTGTGCGCAAGGTGCGCGACGGTGACCTGCCCGGTTTCATCGAAGCTGCCGGTGACACGGTCCGGCTGCATTTCGCGGCCAGCGACCAGGCGCAGGCAGGCACCGTGCGCGGACTGGTGGCCGGTGTCACACAGGAACTCAACGTGCGGGCGAGCGGTCAGCCCCCGCGCTACGAGTTCGAGGCCGAACAGGTCGAAGACGCGTCGCTCAAACCGATCCAGTACCTCACCCCGGGCATCATGTCGTGGGGCATCGCGGTCACCGCGGTCTTCGGCGCGGCCCTGACGATGGTGAACTGGCGCCGCAAGCAGGTGCTGCGCAGGCTGCGGCTGGCCCCCATCACACCGTCGACCGTGCTGAGTTCGCGGCTCACCGTGACGGTCGCCGTCGCACTTGTCCAAGCCCTGGTTTTCGTCGGTGTGGGCTTGCTTCCCATCTTCGGCCTGCGCCTGTCCGGCACCTGGTGGCTGTCGATTCCCGTGTTCCTGCTGGGAGTCCTGGCCTTCTTCGCCATCGGCATGCTCATCGGCGCGTTCTGCAAGACCGAGGAAGCCGCCACCGGCGCGGCCAACATCGTCGTGCTGCCCATGGCGTTCCTGTCCGGCACGTTCTTCCCGATCGACGCGGCGCCGCCGTGGATGCAGACCGTGTCGAACGTCTTCCCGCTGCGGCACATGACCGACGGGATGATGGACTTCCTGGTCCGCGGCAAGGACATCTCGGCTCTGCTGGTGCCCTGCGCGGTGCTCGTCGGGTTCACCCTGGTGGTCGGTTTCGTCGCCAGCCGGGTGTTCACCTGGGAGGACAGCTGACCTCACCGGCCACCCGGCAGGGGCGTGAGCGCGCTCACGCTCCACACTGGAGCCATGTTCGACACCCCCGCAGGCCGTTTGCGCATCGTCGCTCTCGCTGAAGCCGTCTCCTGGGTCGGTCTTCTGATCGGCATGTTCTTCAAGTACGCGACCGACCTCGGCGAGTTCGGGGTGAAGGTCTTCGGCCCGGTCCACGGCGCCGTCTTCGTCGCCTACATCGTCGTCGTGGCCTTCACCGCGCGCGAGCAGCGGTGGAACCGGTGGACGACGATCTGGGCGTTCGTGTCCAGCATCCCGCCCCTGGCCACCATCATTTTCGAACGCTGGGCGCTGCGGACGGGCAAGCTAGACCCCGTCCGCGCCCGCCAGTTCAGCTGACAGCCGTTCGCTGATCCAGGTCGTCTGCGCCGGGTCGATCCAGTAGTCGCTGTGGCCGCGGGCAAGCGGGTCGGCGAGTTCGGTGTTGTCCGCTTCGGGGAGCGGACTGGAGATCGGGTCGGTGGCCCGCCAGAAGTTCTTCCAGTCTGGGCTTCGCTCGATCACGCCTGCGAAGAACGCCGGGGTGAAGTGGCAGTCGACCTGCGGTAGGAGACACCGCCCAGCGGATGGTGTTCCACCGGCCAGAACCCGACGATGTCGGCGAACCGGCCCATCACCCGGCTCAGCGAGGGCAGGCGGTGGCGGAGGAAGACCGCGAGGACCGTGACCACGGTCAGCACGTGGATCAGCCGCACGGCGACCTCGCCATGACGCCGAACACCGCGATGTAGTCCAGCCGTGACGACACCACCGTGCCCCGGTCGTAGTAGGCCATGAGCGCCCGGTCCCAGGCGGTCAGCGTGTCGAGCCTTCCCGGAGCGAGAGCCACCCGGAGATCCAGTCGATGCCCATCCGCAGCACCGCGCTGAACGCGTGCGTGGAGATCATGGCGACCGCCAGCAGCGCCGCGGCCCCGGCCACGCTCGCCTTGGCGTCGGTGAACAGCCGCAGCACCATCAGCTGCACGACTATCACCAAGGTGGCGACAGTCGTCACCGCGACGACCGCCGCCATCGCGTCCAAGCGCTCTTCCGGCAGGGCGCACTGGATGATCCCCCGTTGCGGACAGATGTTGCGCGAGGGCCAGCCGGCGTAGAGCCGCTGCGCGGGCAGGGTCAGCGCGACCCAGGCGCCGAACCCGACCACCGCGAGCACGTTGAGCCACAGCACGCCTCTCCGGATGCCCAGTCCGCGCCACTTCGCCCGGACGACCATTGTCGTGGCCAGGATGAACGGGATGCCGAACGAGATCACCCGGGCGACGGTCCGCGTGTCGGCGGGGGCCGGGACGACCTTGAGCACGGTCTCCGCGAAGACGATCAGCCAGGCCGCGGCGGCCACCGACAACAGCATGCCGACCGCCGTCACCGCCCACCGCAGCAGCCGCCGCACCCACACGCCGTCGGCGGGACCCATGTTGCCCCGCGGCGTTGGCCAGGGTGAACGGGAACGCGAGATACCAGAGCAGGCCGCCGGACAGCTTGCGTGAGGATCGCGACCAGTTGCCGCAGCGACGTGTTATTGAGTGTCGCCGCAGAGTGCGGTCTTCGTTACCTGTCGTGACCCAACAGCGCTCAGTCCTGGAAGTCGCCCGCCGCTTTGCGGACCTTGGCCAGCAGGTCGGTGAGCTGCGCGGTCTGCCGTTCGGTCAGTCCCTTGAGGCCGAAGTCCACCGTGGTCACCGCGGCGGTGGCCTGCGCCTGGCGTTCGCGGCCCGCCTCGGTGATCTCGGCCAGGGTGGTCCGGCGGTCGGTCGGGTGCGGGGTGCGCTTGACCAGGCCGTCGGCCTCGAGCCGGTCGACGATGTTGGTGACGCTGGTCGGGTGCAGCTGCAGCCGCTCACCCATCACGCGCATCGGGAGGCTGCCCTTGCGGGAGAACGTCAGCAGCACCAGGGCCTCGTACCGGGCGAAGGTGAGCCCGTGCGGCTTGAGCGCTCCGTCCACAGCGGACTGCAGGATCTGCTGGACCCGCATGACGCTGGTGACCGCGGCCATGGTTTTCGCGTCGCCGATTCGCTCCTGCCACAAATCCGCAGCTCGGGCGATGGGATCGAACGGCAGGGAGCGGGGGCTCATGGCCAGAAGTTACCAGCCGGGAACGGCCCGCCGCCCTCAGTAGCCCTCCGGTGGCGGCGCGAACTCGGCCCGCACGCCGAGCAGCCGCACCGGTCTGGCAAGGTCGAACCGCTCCAGCGCGACCAGCGCCGCGGCCTCGATGTCGGCCTGGTCGGTGGTCGGGCCCGTGAGGGTGACGCTGCGGGTCTGGGTGAAGAACGGGGCGAAGCGGGCCTTCACCGCGACCCGGATCACCGGCCTGCCGTCGGCGTCCACCTCCGCCATGAGCTGCGCGGTCAGCTTCACGACCGCCGCGCGCATGTCCTCGACGGCGGTGAGGTTCTCCTGGAACGTCGTTTCGTGGCTGTGCGACCGCGGCACGTACGGCTCGCCCGAGACCTCGGTGGACCCGGCACCCAGTGCGAGTGTGCGCAGCCACGGGCCGATCGTCGGTCCCATCCGGGCGGCCAGCGCGTCCGGGTCGGCGGCGGCCAACTCGGCTACCGTCGTCAGGCCCAGTTCGGTGAGTTTGCGGGTGGTCTTGGCGCCGATTCCCCACAGCGCGTCGGTCGGGCGCTCGCCCATGACCTCGAACCAGTTCTCGGCGGTGAGCTGGAAGACGCCCTGGGGTTTGCCGAAGTCGGTGGCGAGCTTCGCGCGCAGCTTGTTGTCGCCGATCCCCACCGAGCAGTGCAGCCGGGTCCGGGCGAGCACCACGTCGTGGATCTCGTGCGCCAGCGTCACCGGGTCGGCCGTCTGGACCCCGAGGAACGCCTCGTCCCACCCCAGCACCTCGACCACGGCGTCGAACTCCCGCAGCGCGGCCATGACCTCCGCGGACGCCGCCGTGTACGCGGCCGGGTCGGTGGGCAGGTACACCGCCTGCGGGCAGCGCTTGACCGCCAGCTTCAGCGGGATGCCGGAGCGGACACCGAACGCGCGGGCCTCGTACGACGCCGTCGCCACCACCGCCCGCTGGGTGGGATCGCCCTGCCCGCCCACGACCACGGGCAGTCCGCGCAGCTCAGGCCTGCGGAGGACCTCGACCGCGGCGATGAACTGGTCGAGGTCCACGTGCAGGACCCAGCGGTCGGAGACCACCTGGCTAGTGTGCCTGGCAAGTCGCCGAACGACAGGAGTGAACCGTGCTCGTCGCCTTCAGTGTCAGCCCGCTCGGCGGGGAATCGGAGAACGTGGGCGAGGCCGTCGCCGAGGCCGTGCGGGTGGTCCGCGAGTCCGGACTGCCCAACGAGACGTCGGCCATGTTCACCACGATCGAGGGTGAGTGGGACGAGGTGATGGCCGTGGTCAAGCGCGCCACCGACGTCCTGCTCGTGAAGTACCCGCGGGTCGGGCTCGTCCTCAAGGCCGACATCCGCCCTGGGCACGTCGGCCAGCTCACGGCCAAGGTCGAACGGGTCGAGCAATACCTGGCCGAGTGATCCGGCGTCGGGTCACGATGCTGAGTCCACGACTCGGTGTGGGCGGTTGAGGCGCACTTGGCGGGCGGTCTCGTCGAGTACCGCGGCGAGATCGTCGGCGCCTTCGGGCGTGGCCCACTCCAAAACCATCCCGGCAGCATGGACTCGTGCTTTCCTGGCCACTTGGTCCGACTTCGCGGCAAGTCGCGAAAGGTTGGCCGCGAGGTCGATCTGCTCGACGGTGGGACACTTCGCCACACGCTGCTGGAACTCGACCCGCGCGAACTCATTGGCTTCCGCACCGGCGTGACGCCGACCGGCCATCGGATGTGGGCGTGTCACCGTCGCCCGTTCCGTAGGCCGGTCCTGCCTGGGTGCGACGCGCAGCTGAGGATGTACTCGTTGTAGCGCATTGTGCACTCGTGGCAGGTGGCGCGGCGCACGCGACGGCGAAAGTCTTCGCGCACCAGGTCGACAACGGTGTCACACAGCGACACGAAGCGGTCGCCAAGGCAACGGCGGAAACGGATCCGTGTCGACAGCGGGGATCGCGTGCACTTGTTCGCCCGCGCCTTGCCACTCCCACGGTCTGACCATGGCTTTGCTCCTCATCACGGTCTGATTGAACTGAAACGAGAACCTCGCCCCGTCGGCTTAACCTGTGAGGGGTGCCGACGGGGCGGGCCTCCCGGCAGCTGCGATCGAGAGCCGAACCGGTCTAACGAAAGTAGCGCACGAAATTCGTCCGCGCGATGCCTCGACTGGGTGATGCCTGTTCCTGCCGCGTGGTGCGCACGGGCAGACTCAGACGCCGGTCACCACGGGCAGCTAGGAGCATCAATGGGCCGCGAGCCAACCCCGACAATTCGACGCTGGCAGTTGGGCCAGGAACTCCGTCGCCACCGCGAGGCTGCCAAGGTGACACCGCGCGAAGCAGCGGCCGAGATCGAGGTGAGTCAAGCGACGCTATCGAAGATCGAGACCGGTCGACAGCAGGTCAAGCCGCTCTACGTGAAGCATCTCGCCCGCCACTACGACCTTGGCTATGAGGTTCGGGACGAGCTACTCGACTTGGTCGATGCGGCCAATCAGCCCGAGTGGTTCGCATCATTGGCGAAGTACGTGCCGAACTGGTTTCGGCAGTACCTCGGCTACGAGGCTGCGGCCTCGGTGATCCGCACATATCACGCAGAACTGGTCGACGGGCTGTTGCAGACACCCGAATACGTGCGTGCTGTCGCGCTGGTCAACAGGCCGGACGCGTCCGATATCGCGCTGGACAAGGCAGTCGCGTTACGTCGCGGCCGACAGGAACGGGTCGCCGACGGCAACGGACCGGTGATCCACTCGGTTCTGAATGAAGCTGTTCTTCGCCGTGCGGTTGGGGGACGAGCGGTCATGCGAGATCAACTGATGCGTCTGGTGAAGCTCTCCGAGCTGCCCAATGTCACGATCCAGGTTCTACCGTTCAGTATCGACGCGCACCCGGCGATGACTTCACCGTTCACGCTGCTCGGCTTCGCCGAGCCGTGGCAGCGAATGAGCACGGTCTATCTGGAAAGTGGTCGCGGTGCGCTCTATCTGGAGGGGAAGGCGGACCTGGATCGGTATGGCTGGATGTTCACGGAGCTGACCACCCTGGCTCTCGATCCCAAGGACACGCACGACCTGCTGGTTACAGTTGCCGGTGACCTGTGAGGATTGGCAGTTACCGGAAGGGGTGCAGCGATGCTCCCGAATGTGAGCGGCATGCGGTGGCGGAAAAGCACGCATAGCGGTGGTGAGGGCGGGCAGTGTGTCGAGCTGGGAGTGGGCTCGGAGCTGTTGGCGGTGCGCGACTCGAAGAACGTGGGCCCTGCGCTCGCAGTGGACTGGCGTCCATTGATCGCTGTTCTCGCGTCGGACGTCATGAAGCGCTGACCCAGACCGCATGGAGGGGCTCCGACCACATCGGCGGAGCCCTTCCGCGCGTCACCCGAGGTTGGTGTGGTGGCTGCGGCCGAGGACTGCTTGGCCGACGCCGCCGTTATCTAGGATCACGTCATGGACCCGCGCCGCATGTGGCAGTGCTTCGAGCCCTACCACGCCGTCACGTACTTCAGCCCCGAGTCGATCGCCGCGACCGACGCGCTCGGCTGCAAGGGCGGGTGGATGGGCTACTTCGGCATGCGGGCCGCTCCGCTGGGTGCGGCACCGGCATGGCTGGTGACCAGCTTGTTCTACAACTTCCACCCCTCGCTGGTGGAGCGGGCACTGCCCGCCGCGTGGACTATCGCCGCACCCGAGGACTTCCTGCGCACCCGGCTCACGGGCGTCGACGGCGCGCTGCGCCGGATGCTGGGCGACGCCGTGTCCGGCCCGGAGATCGCCGAGGCCGCGGACCTCGCACGCACCGCGGCGGGTTGGGCCCCGACCGCGGGCCGCGCGCTCGCCGCCGCCAACGCCGCGCTCGACCTGCCCGAGGAGCCGCACCTGGCGCTGTGGCAGTCCGCCACGACCCTGCGCGAGTCCCGCGGCGACGGCCATGTCGCCGCGCTCATCACCGCGGGCCTCGACCCTTGCGAGACGCTGGTCCTCTTCGCCGCCGACAACGGGCTCACCCAGGAGTACATGCGCAAGGCCCGCAACTGGCCGCAGGACGACTGGGCCGCCGCCGAGGACCGCCTGCGCGAACGCGACCTCATCGACGACAGCGGGCTGACCGACGACGGCAGGGACCTGCGGGAGACCGTCGAGGCGCTCACCGACGAGGCGGCGTCCACGCCGTGGACACAGCTCGGCGAGCAGGGCACGGCCCGTCTCGTGGAGCTGCTCGCACCGCTGTCCCTGCGGATCACCAGGCAGAACGAGGCGATGCGGGTCAACCCGATGGGCCTGGCGCCGGAGGCGGCGCTGGCCGAGATGACCGGGAGCCCGAACGCCGCCGAGGCAGTCATGCCAGGATGAGAACGTGACCAGGCCTGATCCACGCCAGACCGCAGCTCTGTCGGCCGCCCTCTCCCGGGCCGTCGACCTTTCCGCACTCAAGGCCAGAGCGGACGCCACCACCAGGGCTCCGCAGGCAGGCGCCCCCGCCGCCGCGGCGGGTGGCGCGTTCAACTCCCAGGTGACCGAGGCGACGTTCCAGAACGACGTCGTCGAACGGTCGATGGAAGTCCCCGTCGTCGTCGCCCTCCACGCGAGCTGGTCGGCGCCCTCGGAGCAACTTGTGGCGCTGCTCGACCGTCTCGTCGCCGAATCCAACGGCGCCTGGCGCCTGGCGACGGTCGATGTCGACGCCAGCCCCCGGGTGGCCCAGCTGTTCGGCGCGCAGTCCGTCCCGATGGTCATCGCCATCGCCGCGGGCCAGCCCGTCGAAGCGTTCGCCGAGGTGCCCCCGGAGCCGCGCCTGCGCCAGTGGATCGGCGGCCTCCTCGACGCCCTGCGCGACCGCATGCCCGCCATCCGCGCCGCGGAAGAAGGCGCCCCCGCCGCGGCGACACCGGAGCCGGAACCCGAGGACGAACGCTTCCTCGCCGCCGAGCGGGCGTTCGAACAGGGCGACTACACGGCCGCCGAAGCCGGCTACCAGTCGATCCTTGAGGCCGAACCCGGCAATGAGGAGGCGAAGGCCGCGTTGGCCCAGGTGAAGTTCCTGGCGCGCACCGAGTCCCATGACCCGTCGGTGATCGTGCGGGCGGACATGTCGCCGGACGATGTGGACGCGCAGGTGGCGGCCGCGGATCTGGAGTTGGCTGGGCAGCAGGCGGAGCAGGCGTTCACCCGGCTGATCAACGCTGTTCGGCGGACGGCGGGGGATGACCGGGACAAGGCTCGGACGCATTTGGTGTCGTTGTTCGATTTGTTTCCGGCGGACGATCCTCGCGTGATGAAGGCGCGGCGGGATTTGGCTAGCGCGCTCTACTAGCGGATCCACCCAAACAGGCCGTTGGGATCGGCCCCGCCCTTGTGCTGATGCCTTGGCCTCGGGTCAGTTGGTTGGCCAGGAGGCCACCACTCGTCCTAGCGGGGGCCCAGCGTCGTGGCTCGGTCGGAATCGCCCTTTGTCGCGGGGTTCCTTCAGTTCGATGAAGATCGCATGCGTCTCGCTGTCGCCGGTGTTCTCGCCGGCACGTTCCTGGGCGTCGAGCCAGCGGGCCTGTTCGGCTGGGAGATTCACGTCGACCGCCCGGCCGCCTGAGCTGATCCGCCGGGTGATGTTGCTCAGGGTCACCATGACGCTGTCGGGGTGTTCGTGTGGTGCGGTCCGGTCGCCGGGTTTGTCGAGGTACTCCAACACTCGCACCCGGTCGTTCTCGAACACGACCTTGTACAAATCCGGGTTTGTGAGCGTCGGATCCACGGCGCACTCCCTTCGTGGGGCGTCAGGTTCTTGACGCTACCGCTGTTCCCGTGGGAGTGCGCCGCGGTCCGTCGGCGGTCGGCTCAGCCGACTGGGGGCATCTCCGAAGGCTGTGAGTCGAGGCCCGCGCGGGCGCCGGACCATTGGCCTCGGGTGAAGTCCGGGACCGCCACCGGCCTTCCACCCGCCCGCAGTGACACCACACTCAGCGGCACCGCCGCGCACCACACCGCTGAGTCGTACACGTCGATGTCCGGGACCAAACCAGCCCTCATCTGCTGCACGATTCGCCACTGCAGGACGTAGTCCATGCCGCCGTGGCCGCCGTTGTTGGCCGCGTCGTCGCCGATTTTCTTCCACAGCCAGTGGTCGTGGGTGTCTCGGTACGGGCGGAAGTCCTGCCAGGCGTGGCCGCCGTGGTCTGGTTCGAGGTAGACCCGTGCCGGGTAGTCCTCGACGATGCCTCGGGTGCCCGCCAGGCTGTTGATCCGGCTGTACGGCCGGGGCGAGCTGACGTCGTGTTCAGCGCGGATCACCCGGCCTTGTTCGGTGCCGATCAGGCAGGTCACCAAGTCCCCGTTGATGTAGGTCTCCCTCCACGACGGGTGCGACTTGGGGACGTGGCGTTCGCGGTAGTCGGCGAGGCCGCGTGGTGCGGTCGCGGTCGCGCGCAGGGTGGTCATGCGGTCGCCGCGGTTGATGTCCATGCCGGCGGCGATGGGGGCGAGGCCGTGCATCGGGTAGAAGCTCGCGATGCTGCGGGTGTGCCACTTCCGCCGCCAGGCGTCGGTGTAGTACGTGTCGGAGAACAGCAGGGCCCGCAGGTCGTGCAGGTAGCCGCCGTGGCCGTTGGTGATCTCGCCGAAACGTCCCTCGTGGGCCATCTTCAGCATCGCCAGCTCGTTGCGGCCGTAGCTGCAGTTCTCCATCAGGAACAGGTGCTTGCGGGTGATCTCCGAGGTGTTGACGAGATCCCACAGCTCCGCGGTCTCGGTGGCGATCGGCAGTTCGACGCCGACGTGCTTGCCCGCGACCAGCGCCGCTTTTCCTTGTGTGTAATGGAATTCCCACGGCGTGGCGATGTAGACGAAGTCCACGTCGTCGCGGTCGACCAGGCGCTGGTACGAGCTGTCGGAGCCGCTCACCTCGGCCGGGCGGGGCTTGCCGAGGGCGGCTAACCGGTCGGCGGCGCGGGTGGCGCGGTCGGCTCGGATGTCGCAGACCGCCGTGACCACGCAGCCCGGCGCCGCGGCCCAGCCGCTGAGCATGGACATGCCGCGGTTGCCGAGCCCGATCACCCGACCCGCACCGTGCGGTGCGGCTCGAACGGTGTGCCGATCATCGTGGTCTGGCCGCGTTCGCGGGCCGGTTCGGTCGCGCCCTGGGCTTGCGCGACACCCCCCAGCGCGGTCAGTGCGCCGCCCGCGGCGACGCCGCCAAGGATCGCTCGTCGGGAGACAGGGGACATCTCGGGCATGGGGGCACCACTCCTCAGTCACGGGCCTGCGGCGGTAGGGACCCTCCGACTCTGTCGACCATCGCCACACGCTGTCAAGAGATGACTGAAAACTCGAATTTATGGACATCTTCATGCAAGATGTGGTCAGATTCTGCCTGCGGCAGTGAACGCAAAACGGCCCGCCGGTGAGTCACCGGCAGGCCGTTCGCGAAGCGTGGATCAGCTGAACTGGTTGGCGCAGCCCTTGTCACCGTCGAAGTAGCCGACGCGGAAGGCTTCCACCCGGGCGAAGCCGGAGGGGACGTGCTTGCCCTTGGCGTCCGCGGCGATGAGGCTCTTCTCAAGCAGCAGCTCCGCCACGGCCTCGTCGAGGTCGCCGACCGCGATATGGAGTTTCGCGTCGCCGTCGTCGGACGTCTTGTCCACGGTGAACGCCGCCCACGCGCCGGTCAGGCAGGCGGTCCGCAGGCCCGCCTTGTCGCCCTCCAGTGAGGCGCCCATGGATTTCTGGATGGACAGCGAGTACCGGGAGGCGATCTCGGCGAACGCGGCGAAGTCGCCGATGCCCGTGTCGAGGCTGGGTTCGCCGCGCTTGGGCGGCGTCGCGATCTTCTTCAGCGCGGGGAGATCGATGGCCACGATGTTCTCGTCCTGGCAGTACGTCGCGGGTGGCGTGGATGAGCCGTCGGCGCACTTGGCGCCGTTGTCCTTGATCTTCGGCATCGCGGCGCCGGTGCGCTTGAACGCCTCGTTGAGGCTCTCCTCCAGCTTGGTCATGATCCGCTTGTCGCTGATCTCGACCTGGCCGTTGGTTTCCTTGTCCTGCTCGCTGCGTTCCTTCTCGGCGATGCGGCTGTTGATCTCGTCCTGGTTCATCTTCGCGCAGCGGCGCGGGCCATCGGTGAAGCCCGCCTGGAACGCGAAGACCCGGTCGAACGCGAGGCCGTGGGCGCCCTGCTTGTTGGCCGACTCGCCCGCCGGGTCGCGGATGAAGAACATCGTCGCGAGGACCTGGTTGAGGCCGTCGCCGACGTTGATGTCGAAGTGCTTGGCCTTGCCTTCGGCGACGTGCCGGAAGAACGAGCCGGTGTAGCAGTCGGCCTGCTGTTCCTTGATGATCGTCGGCGTGCTCTTGTTGACGTTGCTCTTCGCGCCAAGGCGGAACTGCACGGCGTGGCCCATCTCGTGGGCGAGCACGGTCACCACCGACATCGGGCCGAACTGCTTGTCCAGCATCGGCAGCAGCACGCCGCGGTCCCACGCCACGCTGTCGTCGAGGCTGCAGTAGAACGCGTTGACCAGCTTCGCGGTCGACGTGTTGCAGACCTTCACGGCCTTGCCGTTGGAGTCGTAGGACACCAGCCGGTGCAGCGGCTCGAACTTCTGCCCCTCGAACTCCGCGGGCATCTTCTCGGACCAGTAGTCGTAGATGTCGCTCACGGCGTTCATCGCCAAGCGGTCCATCTCGCCGTTGTCGGCGTTCTCCACCGGGAACTTGGCGTCCTCGACGCCCTGCTTCGGGCCGCTGGGACGGCTGTTGTCGATCGGGATTCCCGCCGCGGTGCCCGCGTCGATCTCACCGACCGCGCGCGCCTTTCCGGCGATCTCCTTGCCCGCGCAGCCGCCGACCTGAACAGCCATGACCACCGCGGCCGCGAGCGCCAACGCGATTCTGATACGCACCCGTCAATCCGTTCCTTGAGTCTCAATGAGTCTTCCTGCTTCGTTGACCGTTGCTCCGGCTGGGCCGGAGTCTGACATGGTCTCCACAGGCGTTTCGTCTCTCCGGGGAACTTCCCGGCGAGATGACCTGGTCATGCAGCATCAGCGCGCATGGCCGCGAGGAGATTGGCCGCGGCGTTGCGGTCGGCGGCACGCCACGCCGACTCCAACGCAGGTGCCGACCAAGGCACCGGGGTCAACTCGCTATCAGAGAGACCGTAGGTCATTTCCGCCGCCCGCTGATCGAGCGCGGCCTTCACGCGTTCCAACGCGAAATTCTCCACCAACCGCGACAAGCCAGCATCCTGCCCAAGCCGGACCCGCTGTTCTTCGGTCGGGGCCAACTCCACCCGAAACCCTTGCTTACTCACGGCCGAATCCGCGGCAGCGACAGCATGCGTGAGCGGTACGCCAGCCGCGCAGAGGCCTTGAAAGGAACCCCACCGATCATCCCCCAGCATCGGACCACTATCGACCCCGACTGGGGCGACCACACCCACGCTACGACCACCCACCGACAACCACCGACTTGATCTGCTCACGGCCGGATGACACACCCGACCACCCGTCCAATCGCACCGCCAGGATGAATTTCACTCAGGATCGCTGATGAATGCCCCCCAGCGAGTCCATCCGACACTTCAACGCGCGCCGTCCCCGGAGACCTGGTCCTTTTGTCTGGCTGCACCCTACTGCCGAGTCCGAACCCCCGTGCGGTGATCCGTCCGATTCAGCGCAATCCGCACTTTTCGCCGCCGCCGGTGAAGCCTTCGCGGAACGCGATCACCCGGTCGAAGCCCGCGTCGATGGCGTCGCCCTTGGCGTCGCGGGCCGCGTAGTCGTAGTCGAGGAGGACCTGGATGGCCTCGTCGAGATCGCCGGGGGACAGGAAGCGCTGCTCCGCGCTGAACAGGGACCCGGTGAACGACCCGGCCAGGCACACCGCCGACCGCTGGGCGTCCGGACCCTCCACGGACTTGCCCGCCGCGGCGAGCGCGGCCAACCCGTAGCGGCTGGCGAGCAGCGCGCCGGTGGCGTAGTCGCCGATCTCGAGGTGGATCTCCGGCAGTTCCTTCTTGCCGTCCATCTCGACCTTGCCGCCGTCGCCGCAGAACGCGACCGGCCCCTGTTTGCCGCCGCCGCACGAGGGGGCCTGGTCGACCGTGGTGATCTTCGGCTCGGTCCACGTCTTGCCCGACTCGGTCATCAGGGTGGAGAAGTACGTGTTGAGCCCCGGCGAGATCGACTGCACGATCTGGTCGAACCGCAGGTTCCCGCCGCGCGCCTGGTCACCGGCGTCGATGAAGCCGCTCAGGGTGAACGTGCGGTTGTCGACGGTCATCTTGGCGCACAGGTCGACGCCCTTCTCGTAGCCGTCCTGGAACGCCGACACCCGGTCGAACGCGTCGCCGTGCGCGCCGCGGTCGGTCTGTTCGGTGCCGATCGGGTCGCGGAAGCTGATCAGCGACTCCAGCGCCGAGTCCAGCCGCTCCTTGGCGATGTTCAGGTGCTTGGCCTTGCCGTCGGCGACCCAGCGGACGAACGACCCGGCGTAGCAGTCGGCCATCGCCTCGATCAGGATCGTCGGGAACTTGCTCGGGTTGGCCTTGCGGGCGTCGAGGCCGACGCCGGTGTGGTTCTGCACGGCGTGGCCCATCTCGTGGGCGAGCACCAGCATCACCGCGGCCTCACCGAACCGGTCGCGCAGCACCGGAAGCAGGGCCGCCCGGTCCCAGGCGATGATGTCGGCGGTCGGGCAGTAGAAGGCGTTGCCCTCGACCTCGTCGGCCTTGTCCGCGCACGGCGGCGCGTCGCTGTCGGCGTCGGCGGTGTCGACGGAGAAGTAGCCGCCCTTGAGGTCTTTGAAGTCCTCGCCGAACGTCTTCGGGAACTGCTCTTCCCAGTACGTCCGCACGTCGGTGATCACGGTCGCGGCGAGCCGGTCGATCTCACCGTTGTCGGTGTTCTCCACGAAGGACGGATCGACCCCGCCCGGCTGGTTCGGGTCCTCGCGGGAGACCACGGAGCCCTGGCTGGTGGCCGTTCCCGGGATCGCCGTCGTGCACGCCGGCACCGTCACGGCCAGCGCCAACGCCAACAGCACCGGAACGGGTCGACCAACAGCGATGGGCAGGCGCACCCGACCAGTGTGCCTGAGCCCGCCGACGGCCGATGCCCGAACCGGCTACTCGGGGGTGAACCAGACGACGCCGGAAGGCGGGAGGTGCAGGACCGCGGACGCGGGCCTGCCGTGCCAAGGGGTGGCCGTGGCCTCGACACCGCCGTAGTTGCCGACACCGGAGCCGCCGTAGCCCTCGGCGTCGGTGTTGAGCACTTCCCGCCACCGGCCCGCGCGCGGCAGGCCCACGCGGTAGTCGTGTTGGGGTGTGCCCGCGAAGTTGGCCACGCACACCAGCTCGTGCTCACCGGAGCGCCGGGCGAAGCTGAGCACGTTGCCCGCGGAGTCGTTGGCGTCGATCCACGAGAAGCCTTCGGGCCGGGTGTCGTCGACGTACAGGGCGGGCTGGTCGCGGTAGACGGCGTTCAGGTCGGACACCAGCGCCCGCACGCCGCCGTGCAGCCGCTCGCCGACCAACTCCCAGTCCAGGGACCGGTTCTCCGACCACTCGCGGACCTGCCCGAACTCGCAGCCCATGAACAGCAGCTGCTTGCCCGGGTGCGCCCACATGTAGGCCAGCAGCGCGCGCAGCCCGGCGGCCTTGTTCCAGTCGTCGCCGGGCATCCGGGTCCACAGTGAACCCTTGCCGTGCACGACCTCGTCGTGCGACAGCGGCAGGACGAAGTTCTCGCTCCACGCGTACATCAGCGAGAAGGTCATCTCGTTGTGGTGGAACGCGCGGTGCACCGGGTCGTGCGCGATGTAGCGCAGCGTGTCGTTCATCCACCCCATGTTCCATTTGAAGCCGAAGCCGAGCCCGCCCAGGTGCGTCGGCCTGGTCACGCCGGGCCAGGCGGTGGACTCCTCGGCGATCATCACGGTGCCGGGGTGGTGCTTGTAGACGGTCGCGTTGAGCTCCTGCAGGAACTTCACCGCGTCGAGGTTCTCGCGGCCGCCGTGGATGTTGGGCAGCCACTCGCCGTCCTTGCGCGAATAGTCGAGGTAGAGCATCGAGGCGACCGCGTCGACCCGCAGGCCGTCGATGTGGAACTCCTCGATCCAGTACAGCGCGTTGGCCACGAGGAAGTTGCGCACCTCGGGGCGGCCGAAGTCGAACACCAGCGTGCCCCAGTCCGGTTGCTCGCCGCGCCGCGGATCGCTGTGCTCATAGAGGGGGCCGCCGTCGAACCGGGCGAGCGCCCAGATGTCGCGCGGGAAGTGCGCGGGCACCCAGTCGACCAGCACCCCGATACCGCGCTTGTGCAGCTCGTCGACGAAGCAGCGGAACTCGTCGGGGGTGCCGAACCGCGCGGTCGGCGCGTAATAGGAGGTGACCTGGTAGCCCCACGAACCGCCGAACGGGTGCTCGGCGACCGGCAGCAGCTCCACGTGGGTGAAGTTGTGCTCGACGAGGTAGTCGCCGAGGTGCTCGGCGAGGTCGCGGTAGTTCAACCCCTGGCGCCACGAGCCGAGGTGCACCTCGTAGACGCTCATCGGCGCCGCGCTCCAGTCGGTCGCGTCCCGGGCCGCCAGCCAGTCCGCGTCGGTCCACGCAAAGTCCGATGTGGACACCACGGACGCGGTCGCGGGCGGCAGCTCCGTGGCGAAGGCCATCGGGTCGGCCTTCTCGTGCCACGCCCCGTCCGCTCCGTGGATGCGGAACTTGTACCGGGTGCCCGGCTCGACGCCGGGGATGAACAGCTCCCACACGCCGGAGGAACCGAGCGACCGCATCGGGGTCGCCCGGCCGTCCCAGCCGTCGAAGTCGCCGCACACCCGAACACCCCGCGCGGTCGGCGCCCACACCGCGAACGAGGTGCCGGTGACCGTGCCGAGCGGGGTGTCGTAGGAGCGCGGGTGCGCGCCGAGGATCTCCCACAGCCGCTCGTGCCTGCCCTCGCCGAACAGGTGGAGGTCCAGTTCGCCGAGGGTGGGCAGCCAGCGGTACGGGTCGTCCACGACGCGCGTGTCCGAGCCGTAGCCGATCTCGAGCCGGTACTCGTCGGGCAGCGCGGGCAGTTCGGACTCGAACAGCCCTTCCGCGATCTCCGCCAGGTCGTGCCGGTCCGGCCCGACCAGGGCGGTGACGGCCGTCGCGTGCGGACGCAGTGTCCGCACCACCGCCCCTCCTGGTCTGCTCGGGTCCGGGTGGACGCCTAGAACCGAATGGGGATCGTGGTGCGCGCCTGCGAGAAGGCGCTCGATCTCAGAAGCCAAAAGGTCACCCTTGGGCTATGTAGGACTGGAGCTGGTCGCGGGCGGTCTCCAACTGGCTGATGCGGGTCTTCACGACGTCGCCGATGCTGACGATGCCGACGAGCTTGCCCTCGACCACCACTGGCATGTGGCGGATCCGGCGGTCGGTCATGGTCTCGGCGAGGGCGTCGACGCTCTCCTCCGGACCACAGGTGACCACGTCCATAGTCATGATGTCAGCCACGGTGGCGTTCAGCAGATCGCCGCCGCGCTCGTCGAGCCTGCGCACGATGTCGCGCTCGGAGACGATCCCGACGACCGAATCGGCGTCGACCACCACCAGGGCGCCGACGTTGTGCTCGGCCAGGGCTCTGATCAGCCCGGCCACCGAGGTCCCAGGGTCGACCGTGGCCACCTTCGCACCCTTGTCACGCAACACATCGGAGATCCGCATGCAGGCCACCTCGATCCTGGTCGTCGCATCACGCCCTTGTCGATCAGGTTAACCACGTTCGGGTCGTGCCGAAACCTCACGAACGGCGCAATGCTGCCAACGGCACCCGCACCCAGTCGGGGCGGTGGCGGTGCTCGTAGGCCACTTCGTAGACCGCTTTGTCCAGCTCGAACGCGCGCAGCAGGACGGCCTGGTCGCGCGGGTCGGCCCCGGAAACCGAGGCGTAGCCCTCGCAGAATGACGCACGGTTGCGGTCGCTCCACTCGGTGGCCCGGGTGGTCCTCTGGTGGTCGTCGTCGGCCGCGAGCAGGGCGAACGCGGCGTAGTCGAACGACCGCAGTATGCCGGCGACGTCGCGCAGCGGTGACCTGGTCTTCGCCCGGTCGGTCGCGAGCGCGGCGGGCTCGCCCTCGAAGTCGATCAGCACCCAGCCGGTGGCCGTGCGCAGCACCTGGCCCAGGTGCAGGTCGCCGTGGATCTGCTGGATCGGCTGGCTTTCCCGCAGGTGGCGGACCGCGTCGAAGGCCGCGCGCAGCATCGGCTCGAACTCGGCCAACTCCGGCACCTCCGCGGCGATGGCGTCGAGCCTGCCGTGCATCACCTCGACGGCCTCCGTCAGCCTCGCGGGACTGACCAGCTCGGTGCCCATGGTCGCGGCCAGGTCGGCGTGGACCTGGGCCACGGCCATGCCGAGTCGGGACGATTCGCCCGCGAAGTCGCCGCCGACCTCGCCCGCGTGCAGGTCGCCCTCGGCCAGCAGGTCGCGGACGCTGGCCGTGGCCGTCGCCCACCCCTCAGCGGCGTCGGCGAGGTAGCGCTGGGCGAACCCGTAGACCAGTTCGTCGTCCTCGATCACCGCCATCGGCTCGGCCACCTGCGCGCTGCCCACCCGGTGCAGCGCCCGGTGCAACTCGATGTCGCGGTTGGGTCGCGGGCCGGGACGGCGGAACAGCTTGAGGATGTAGTGGTAGCCGAACACGATCGACGTGTTGCTCTGCTCGACACCGATCGGCCGCGCGCGCAGCCCGGTCACCAACTCGACGTCGGGCTCCGTCGTCCAGTGGATGCCACCCTGGTCGGCCCCGATGGCCATCAGGTCCAGCAGCCGGGTCATCAGCTCGCCGTCCTGGGTGGCGTCGTAGGCGTAGGACTCGCCCAGCTTGCCGATCACCGCCGGCGCCAAGTGCTCCGGCGGGTCGTCGCGGACCCCGATGAGCAGCTGGTAGCGCTCGCCGTCGACGTCGATCAGGGCATGCAGCAGCGCCGGGTCGTCGTCGGTCAGCATCACCGCGCGCTCGACCAGGACGTCGGCCGGTTCTGTGTCCTTGGCCGCGAACCAGCGCTGGCCGGGCAGCCAGGCGCGCAGGTCGTCGGCCAGGGACTCGACGGCGTGCAGGGGTCGGGTGCTCAAGGACCTTCGCCCTCCTCAGGAGTGAGCTGGAACCAGTAGAACCCGTGGCCGGGCAGGGTGAGCAGGTAGGGCAGCTCACCGATCGGCGGGAACCGGACACCACCGGTCAGCTCGATGGGAACCCACCCGGCGTGCTCGGACAGGTGCAGCTCGACCGGCTGCGGGAAGCGGGACAGGTTGTTCACGCAGATCACCAGGTCTTCGCTGCCGTCGTCGCGGACGTGCCTGCGCAGGTAGGCGAGCACGCTCGGGTTCGACGAGCCCAGTTCGGTGAAGTCGCCGAACCCGAACGCCGGGTGCTCCTTGCGCACCTGCAGCATCCGCCGCGTCCAGTGCAGCAGGGAACTGGTGTTGTTCATCTGCGCCTCGACGTTGACCGCCTGGTACCCGTAGACCGGGTCCGCGATCGCGGGCAGGTAGAGCCGCGCCGGGTCGCACCGGGAGAACCCGGCGTTGCGGTCGAGCGACCACTGCATCGGCGTGCGCACCGCGTCGCGGTCGCCGAGCCAGATGTTGTCGCCCATGCCGATCTCGTCGCCGTAGTACAGGACCGGCGAGCCGGGCAGCGACAGCAGCATCGCGGTGAACAGCTCCATCTGGTTGCTGTCGTTGTCCAGCAAGGGGGCCAGCCGCCTGCGGATGCCGATGTTGGCCTTCATCCGCGGGTCCTTGGCGTATTCCGCGTACATGTAGTCGCGTTCCTCGTCGGTGACCATCTCCAAGGTCAACTCGTCGTGGTTGCGCAGGAAGATCCCCCACTGGGCGCCGTCGGGGATGGACGGTGTCTGGGCGAGGATCTCCGAGATCGGGAACCGGGACTCCCGCCGGACGGCCATGAAGATCCGCGGCATCAGCGGGAAGTGGAACGCCATGTGGCACTCGTCGCCGCCCTTGTCCGGGTCGCCGAAGTACTCCACGACGTCGGCGGGCCACTGGTTGGCCTCGGCGAGCAGCACCCGGCCCGGGTACTCGTCGTCGACGACCTTGCGGCACCGCCTGAGGAACTCGTGCGTGCGCGGCAGGTTCTCGCAGTTGGTGCCCTCCTCCTCGAACAGGTAGGGCACGGCGTCGAGCCGGAAGCCGTCGATGCCGATGTCGAGCCAGAACCGCAGCACGTCGAGCATCGCCTCGGCGACCTCGGGGTTCTCGTAGTTGAGGTCGGGCTGGTGGGCGAAGAAGCGGTGCCAGTAGAACTGGCCGCGCACCGGGTCGTAGGTCCAGTTCGACGTCTCGGTGTCGACGAAGATGATCCGCGCGTCCGAGTAGGCCTCGTCGGTGTCGGACCAGACGTAGTAGTCGCCGTAGGGCCCGTCGGGATGCTGTCTGGACTCCTGGAACCACGGGTGCGCGTCGGAGGTGTGGTTGAGGACCAGGTCGGTGATCACCCGGATGCCGCGCTGGTGGGCCTGGTCGAGCAGGTGGACGAAGTCGTCGACCGTGCCGAATTCGGGCAGCACCGCGCGGAAGTCGCTGATGTCGTAGCCGCCGTCGCGCAGCGGTGAGGCGTAGAACGGCGGCAGCCACAGGCAGTCGACGCCGAGCCACTGGATGTAGTCCAACTTGTCGGCGAGGCCGCGGAGATCGCCGGTGCCGTTGCCGTCGGAGTCGTTGAACGCCCGACAGAGCACCTCGTAGAAGACCGCGCTCTTGTACCAGAGCAGGTCTTGCGGAACGGTTCGCGCGTGTTTGAAGTCCTCGGCTTGCGGCTCGGTGAGGTGACCGTCGGCGGTCAGCGCCTCACCGGTGTGCGGGATGCCTTCGAGACCCAATGCCGCGTCCGGCGCGGTGGCGTCGTGAACCGTCATCTCGTAGTCGCCCTCGTCGTAGTGGCCCTTGTCTAAACAGTGGCGGTTTATTCATGCGTACCACGCGGTCAGCGCGGAAGCAGACCTCGGTCGACGACGGGCATCACCCGTCTTGCGGCGTCGGCGGCTTGCGCGGCGGCGACCTGGCCGTCCACCACAAGTGATGTCAGGCCGTGCATCACGCACCGCATAGTCAGCATGACGTCTTCGGGATCTTGCGGCTGGACGACTCCCGCGATCTGGGCTTTTCGCAGCGCCTCACGGAAGATCTCGATGAGCATGCCGCTGGTCAAGATGCCGGGCACTTAGCGGCCTGCGCGAGCGCCTGCGCTTCCACCACCGACGCCCACAGCGCGGGCACGACGGGGTCCGCACCCACGCCGTCAACTCGTCGCTTATCTGAAGCATCGGCCCTATACCCTTGGAATCGGTTTGGCACAGGTGGCGGCATTGTTTGTGCCGCCACCGTCGGCCTCTCCTATATTCCAATCGGTCCTGATTCAGGCCCCAAAGAGGACACTGCTTCGGCAGGTCGGACCACACCGCGGCGAACCGCGCCCACCAGCGTGGCCAGGTCGACCCGGATCATTGGTACCGGCGACTTACTGTCACGGACCGCGCCGTCCGGGTGTAGTTCGACGCAGTTACTTTGGCCCGTCGAGCGGGCAGGCTTCCGCCAACGTGTCTCATCCATGTGACCCTCCGATGGTCTCGATGCGCCCACGGAGGATCCTCGCAGAATCCCGCTCGCTGAGCGCCCTCGACCACAGGTCTTCGAACCCGTCGGCGTACACCTCGACCTCATGCGCCTCGTGGATGTACGTCGCGTGGGTCACGCCCTCGATGTAGACCCGGGTGAGACTCGGGTCTGGGTTGCGCAGGAGGGTGAAGCCGACGCCTAGCGCGCGGTGCGCACCGGCCGAGAACGGCAGGATGCGGACACCGATGGTCGCGTGCTTCATCGCGACCAGCAGGTGTTCAAGCTGGGCGCGCAGTCCATCGATTCCGCCGACCTCCCGGTACAGGGCGGCCTCGCCGAGGACAGCTCGGAACATCGGCGGACGGTCAGTGGTGAGCACTTGCTGACGCGCAATCCGGTCTTCGGCGCGCCCCGGAACATCTTCGCCGTCCACCGATGCCACCACAGCCGTCGCATAGTCCCGCGTCTGGAGTAGCGCGTGGATCAGCTCCGCGTCATAGAACAAGATGGACGTGGCCGCGCGTTCAAGCGTTACGTACGTCTGCGCGAAATCCGCCACCCGACTGGGTGACTCCCGGCGACGGGCACTGTCGGCGATCAGATGCAGGCGGTCCCGCTCGTCTCGGGTCGAGTCGTACAGGTCGGCCAAGCGGTCAATCTCCGTCCGTGCCACGGTTCTTGATCCGGCCTCAACACGCCTGAGTTTGCCGCCGTACCAGCCCATCAGCGGTTCGATCTCGTCGGTCGTCAGGCCAGCACGTTTGCGCGCGACCTGTAGCGCTTGACCGAGTGAAAGGCGTTGAGGGTTCTTCGTCGCCACGGGGGCTCGCTCCTTTGACAGGCCAACTGGACTGGCACGCATGGCCATCTTGCCCTGACTGCCCGTAGCGGCGGAATCCCCCGATCGGACTGTCGCCAACTAGCATGTGCCACTTGTACTGTGTCAGTGGGGCTCTCGTCGTATCTGACCATCCGGTCCGATGCGCCGCGGCGAGATGACCCCGGGGCGGCGGGTCGAGCGATCGGCCCGCCGCACCCCCCAACGCCAACCGGGGACGGGATGGGCCATGACCAGATTCGGCCGATATCTGCAGCACCGCCGTAACCGGGCGTGGGTGCGTGCGTGGAACAACACCCACCCAGTGCCCTGCCCACACACCCCCGACCCGGTCGATCTCGGCCGGCTCACCGTGCGTCCCCGATCCTCGGCCGGTGCGGATGGCCTCCGCTCCGCGCCGGCCGGGCCCCACACCACCCGCCGGGACTGGTCATGAAGGACATGTTCGGGAAGTGGTTGGCCACCCCCTCACCCCCCGGGCCGCACATCACCCGACACGCCGTCGCCTGCGCGTACGCACAGTGCGGGTACGTCGCGATCCGCCCCACCAAGCCAGAGGCGGACGCGGCGATCACCGCACACCGCACCGACCATCACCCCAGGGCGGCACGATGAGCCACCACATCGACCACACCGGCACGATCACACCCCTGGCCGACCCGATGGCCGCCGACCCCTCCGGGACGATCGCGGCTCTGGGTCAACTGGAGCAGCAGACCCGCGCTGTGCGCGTCACGATCGCGTGCGACGGGATCACCGCCCAGGTGGTCGCCGACTACCTGGCCGCTATGGAAGCCGCAGCGGCAGCGGTGCGCGGTTTGGTCGAGGCGCCCATGGTGGTGGACAACGGGATGCGTGACGCGATGCGAAAGTCGGCAGGATGGTCGAGAGCCACTACCTGAGCACGACGAAACGACCCCACCTCCGAAGAGGGGGGGCAGCCTCTCGCCGACGGCGCCGCATCCGCCCGCGGGCGGCGGTGATCAGCGCGCCTCAGGTCGCCGTGGTGGCAAGGCTTGGCAGCCGATGTTGAACATCCCGGCTGTGAAGGTCAGCGCCTGAGGTGCACGATGTGGGCGACGGCGTTCCACGGGTCGAGCCGGACGTAGTTCGCCGCCCCCCACAGCCAGGTCTGGCCCGACACCTCGTCGAACGCGGTGTAGGTCCCGTGCGGGTCCAGGCCGAGCGCGCCGAGGTCGAGCCACACCGTGCCCTCCTGCGTGACGTTCGGGTCGAGGGTCACGACGGTGACCACGGTGTCGCCGGTGGCCGGATCGGTCTTCGAGTAGGCGATCAGCGCGTCGTTGTCGACATGGTGGAAGCGCAGCGTCCGCAGCTGCCGCAGCGCCGGGTGCGCCCGGCGGATCGCGTTGAGCCGGGTGATCCACGGCTGCAGCGAGCGGCCGTCGGCCAGCGCCTTCGCGTAATCGCGCGGCCGAAGCTGGTACTTCTCCGAGTCGAGGTACTCCTCGCTGCCCTCGCGGACGGCTTGGTGTTCGTACAGCTCGTAACCGGAGTACACGCCCCACGTGGGCGCCAGCGTCGCGGCCAGCGCGGCCCGGATGGCGAACATCGCCGGGCCGCCGTGCTGCAGCGACGCGTGCAGGATGTCGGGGGTGTTGACGAACAGGTTCGGCCGCGCCTCGTCGGCCCGCTCGACCAGCTCGACCCCGAAGTCGATCAGCTCCTGCTTGCCCGTGCGCCAGGTGAAGTACGTGTAGGACTGGGTGAAACCGAGCCGCGCCAAACCGTAGAGCCGCGCGGGCCGGGTGAACGCCTCGGACAGGAACAGCACGCCCGGGTCGACCGCCTTGACCCGCTTGATCAGCCACGCCCAGAAGTCCGGCGGCTTGGTGTGCGGGTTGTCGACCCGGAAGATCCGCACCCCGTGCTCGACCCACAGCAGGACCACGCGCAGCGTCTCCGCGTAGAGGCCCTCCGGGTCGTTGTCGAAGTTGATCGGGTAGATGTCCTGGTACTTCTTCGGCGGGTTCTCCGCGTACGCGATCGACCCGTCCGGGCGGGTCGTGAACCACTCCGGGTTGGACTCGACCCACGGGTGGTCCGGCGCGCACTGCAGCGCGAAGTCGAGCGCCACCTCGAGGTCGAGTTCCCGCGCCCGCGCGACGAACGCGTCGAAGTCGTCGAACGTCCCCAGCTCCGGGTTGATCGCGTCGTGGCCGCCGTCGGCCGACCCGATCGCCCACGTGGACCCGACGTCGCCGGGCTGCGACAGCACGCTGTTGTTGGGGCCCTTGCGGTTCACCGCGCCGATCGGGTGCACCGGCGGCAGGTACACCACGTCGAAGCCCATCGCGGCGACCCGGTCCAGCTCCTTGGCCGCGGTCTGCAAGGTGCCGTGCACGGGCTTGCCCGACTCGTCCACGCCGCCGGTCGAGCGCGGGATC
>JBOHSY010000310.1:0-8624 GCA_050733355.1 Gemmatimonadales bacterium
GCCCAGACGCGCCTGGGAACCTGATGGCGAGGGAACCACGCGGCGAGGCTGAGAGCGACGACCCCATGGGAAATGACCGTCGGCAGATCTAACCTCCTGGCTGCTGCCCAAAGAAATGCGAGTCAGCTGCTGACACCTATGCCGGCACCCGCACAAGCTATTGTTACGCAGCGTCCCTCCAGGGCGCTACGCCCGGGCCGAGCCCGGGACATTCGCCTGTCGGCTGCATGCACGGATCCCGGCGTGGACGCGGAGACGCATCCCGCCTTACCGAGACCTTCCGCCCCGTCGGTCAGCTGCAAGCGGTTGTGAGGCGGCAACATGCCCGCCGGAGCCTGCCGGCGCAATTGGCGACGCTCGGATTCGAGGTCGCGCGACCGGTTGACGGCGCAGGCGCAGGGCCGATATTGTGGTCCGCCTTTTTACCGCGGAAGGAGGCCTCCATGGCCACGAAGGTCAAGGCAGTCCCGAAAGGGTACCACACGATCACGCCGAATCTGGCCGTCCGCGACGCCGCGAAGGCGATCGACTTTTACAAGAAGGCCTTCGGCGCCGAAGAGCTCGTGCGCATGCCCGGGCCGGACGGAAAGATCATGCACGCCGAGCTCAAGATCGGCGACTCCATCGTCATGCTTGCCGAAGAAATGCCGGAAATGGGTTCCAAGAGCCCGAACGCCTATGGCGGCTCGTCGGTCGGCTTTTACCTCTACGTCGAGAACGTGGACGCGGCTTGGAAGCGGGCCGTGGATGCCGGCGCGAAGCCCATCATGCCGCTGGCCGATATGTTCTGGGGCGACCGCACCGGCCGCCTCGAGGATCCCTTCGGCCACAGCTGGTCGCCCGCCGAGCACGTCAAGGATCTGACGCCCGAAGAGATCAAGAAGGGCCAGGAGGCCTTCTTTGCGCAGATGCAGATCGCCTAGCACTCCGGTCGCGTCGCAAGGCGGGGGCATCGAACGGCGGCAGCACGGCGAGATTTGCGTCATCGCTTACTTCGCCGCGTTGCTGCCGATCGCATCGCCTATCGGTTGCGGGGGGTGCGCCCGTCAGCCTATGGGCTTGTCAGGCGGACCCGCCCGGCCCAGAGCCGCGGCGCATCAGCCTCCGAAGTGGTTCGTTGTCGGCGTACACCCGCCACTCCGCCACTCGGTCGTCCCGCACCACCGCTCGCCAAGCGGCGGGAGAACCCCAGCGTGCACCAGACCGCGGCGGGCCGTTCGCCGCGTAGGTTCCGCCGGCCGCTCCGAAGAGGACGACCACGTCGCCCAGGACCAGCTCCTCCTCGATCTGGATCGCGTAGTCGGGCACGAGGCGGAAGTAGCCCTGCCATGCCTGCTCGAGTGCGGCGCGCCCGCTGATGACGGCGCCCAGGGAGTCGACGAAGCGGTGGTCCGGTGTGAGGGACGCCAGGATGGCCGGCACGTTGCGCGCGTTGATCGCGGCGACGAGTCGGCGGACGCTCTCGACGGGAGGCATCGGGCTCCTCAGCGTATCCTGCCTTGTCTCCGGCTCACGGCACGCATCAGCTGCATGCGCATGCTGGGTGGCGGCCTCCCAACCGTTGGGGTGGACAGCTCGCCGACGGACACCTACCTTGGCTAGCCCCGCAACCGGAAGCCGCAGGGGCTCCCGCCCATGCGCATCCGGTTCCGGCGAGGAGGAGCGCTCATGCCCAGATACGCATACCGCTGCCAGGCCTGCGGCGAGGTCTTCGACCGCGCCGAACGGCTCGGTGAGCATGGCCGGGCCCTGCCGTCCTGCCCGAGCTGCAAGAGCCGCAAGGTCGAGCAGGTCCTGACCCCGTTTTTTGCCAAGACCGCGCGCAAGAGCTGAGGCGCGGGTCTAAGCCGGTCGGTACCGCGGCGTCCGCGTTACTTCGACGTGCGGGTGTCACGCGTCGCCGGGCGGCTCGCTTGGGTCCGGCTGGCCTTGCCAGAACTCACGGGGCGTGAGCACCGGTACGTGCAGCTGGTCTCGGCCCTTCAGGAGATGCTCGTCGTTCGAGATCAGGACAGCACCCGCCGCCTGAGCCAACGCCGCAAACTTACGATCCTCGAGGTCTGAAATCGTATCGAAGCGCTCAGGATGCGTGGTGGCCGTGACGTGATTCTCCGGACGAAAGAGCTGGGCCACCGACTTGGAGCGCAGCGGCGGGATTTGCCGCACGACCCGTTCGATCTCTCGGCGAGTCGCGACGTTCCAGACCATCCGGAGCTGGTGCTCCTTCACGGCGCCCACGATCTTCGCCGACGCGCTCCGGGGATTGAACCCAGCGGCGACGAGAACGTTCGTATCCAGGACCACTGCCCGCGAGAGCGTTCGGCTGCTCCTGTTCGCATCCTTCGCACCAACGCCCATCCTGCGCCGGCCCGCTCACGAGCGTGGCCGGCTCGACGGCGGCACGATCCCATTCAACCGCAGATACGTGACGATATTGCCGTAGTGCTCCGCATTGTGGGTCGCATTGAGTCCCAGCGCGAACAGCCGGGTCTGCGGTTGGCCGAAGAGCCGGGTGGGTTGCTGGGCTGCCGCATCCGTCTGGGCGTACGCCTTGGCACAGTACTCCGTGGACGCCTTCAGGGCCGCGAGAAGCGCCGCCTTGGTGGTTCGCGTGCGCTCGATCTCGTCCTCGGCCCGTTCGGGGTCGCCAACCGCGGCGGCACAGATGAGGTACTGCGCGCCCGCGACGTGCCCGATCTGCTGGCCGAAGGTGCGGACCTCGGGAGTCGGCCGATACGCGTACGTGGACTCGGGCAACTCCTCGGCGGCGGTCGTGATATACCCCGTGATCTGGGCCCAGAGAGTCCGCGCGGTGCTGACCGCCGGATTACCCGGGATGGCCGCCGGTGGCGCCTGAGCGCGCACCGGTACGCCGCCCAGGGCGATCAAGAGCAGGAATAGAAGATGTCTCATCGTGATCCTAGGGAAAGGGTGTCGGTACCGATCGCGCATCAGCCGCGGGCGGCACGCCCGCCGATACAAACTCTATGCTCCTTATCGCGACTGCGGAACTCCGCAGTCGCGCGGGCTCACACCAGGCGGCTGGGGTGATCAGCGCGGCGTGAGGTCGGCCAGGCATACCCCGCATCTGCGACGTGGTAGACATCCAGGCAGGCGGCACCGCCCCGAACGGGGCCCGGCGCCGTCCGCGCCGTCGGCTGCATGCGCCGGTTAGGCGGCGGCCGCTCCACCGGCAGCGCGGCGGCGGATGGGTGCGACGCCCTCACTCCGGGACGGCACGAGCCGTGCTCAACTCGGCGGGTCGGACGGCGGCGACACCAGCGTATTGTCCCGTCACGACGCGTCGGTGATAGTCGAGCTGCCCCAGATCGTACGCGAAGTGGGAGACGAGGTGAACGAGGTAATCCCCCGTCACCACTCGGCGTCCGCCGGCCACCTCCGGAAAGTCGGTCTGCAGCTGGGCGTCTACTAGCTGCGTGAGGGCACCGAGCACGGCTTCGGTCGCGGCGATTTGCTGCAGCAGTTCCAGGCGCGGAACCTCGCGCCGGGCGAACTCGGCCGGCCGGTCCCGGACGTAGCCGCTCGCTCCAAGCCGCGCCCCTACGTAGTGCTGTACATTGCCCGTCAGATGGAGCACGAGTGTCCCGGCGGAGTTCGGGATTCCCGGGACCTCCTGCCGCAGCTGTCGCTCATCGGGGTAAGCCTCGACCTCGCGGCACAGCGTTCTGAGATCGCGGGCCAGGATTCCGGCGATGGCGGACGCCAGCACGGGACGGCTCAATCCAGAAATCGGGTGCAGGCACTGCAACGTCACCGATGGTCCTTTGGCACGACGAGCTTGAGGCCGGACCACACGTCGGTGACGGCACAGACCTTGACGTCCACGTAGCCCAGCGGAAGCGCGACCTCGCGCACGGTATCCTGCGTGATGTCCGTTGGCACCTTCGCCGACTTCTTGGGCCACGACACCCAGATCATTGCCGTAGGGTTGACCCTCGCGCGGTAGGACTGCAAGGCCTTGGCGAGTTCGACTTCGGAAGACGCGAAGACATGCACCAGATCGGTTTTGCGTGAGACGCGTGCCACGAATTTCACACCCTCTGGCAGCGGTGCGAGAAGCGGGGGATAACCATGGGGAGCGCCCGCAACGTGGATCTCGGCGCCCGCTCTGATCCCGAGCTTCTGCGCCACGGTGTCCGAGCGTCGCCGGCCACATGTGCTCCAGGTCGAGGGGTCCAACCCATCGCGCATCAGCTGCGGCGCGACCGCCGGGGGGGACGCGACGACAAGCTGGCCCCGCTCAGCTCGATCGGTACTGGGGCCGAGCGGTCGTGTCAGCTGCGCCGTTGGTTTACGGCCGAGGCCGGCCTGCGCCACCGGTGCAACTGCGCACCGTGTCGCCGCCTCGCCCGGACAGCCACCCAATCGCTCGACCCGCGCCGGCCCTCCGACGGGGCGGGCGCTCCCCACGCGAGCGCCCGCCATTGTCCAGGCAGCTACCTCGCCTGAGACGCCGCCTTGCTCTTACGGGATCAGGCTGTACGGGCCCGATCCGAAATACGCGATCAGAAGCGCGCCGCCGGCCAGGGACAGATTCTTCTGAAAGTGAATCCGCTGATTCTGCGCCAGCTGCGGGTCCGGGAGCCCCCGGAAGCGGTGCATGATCAGGGCCGTCGGCACGAGGAACAGAATGAGGAGCCACGCACCGACGCGGGCGTACGCCCCCAGCAGCACACTGATCCCGCCGAGCAGGATCATGAGCCCAGTGAGCGGCACCATGAGTTCCGGCGCCGGCGCGCCCATGCTGCGGGCGTACGCGGTCATGCTGGCGCGGTGTTGGAAGTGACCGATGCCGCTCTGGATGAACATCGCGCTGAACAGCAGGCGGCCGAGAGGGACAAGCAGCTCCATAGCGCCTCCACGGGGTCAGCGGTCGGGGTGTGACGCGGGCGGTTCACCGGTCGCCCGCGTGGCTGCCTGACGGACCGCGCATCAGCTGCGGGCAGAACGCCGGCTGATACGGACTCGATGGCCCACCGCGGGGGCGACGCTCCGGCCCGCACGAGCGCTCAGGGTGCCCGCGGGCGGATTTCCGCGATCAGCCGGCCTGCCGGCTGCATACGCGCGTCTGAAAGGGAAACCCGCAAGAGGGCGGAGTCCAGCATGGGGCCATTCCGCGATCCTATGCAGACGACGCCATCGTTTGCATCGGGCACCGACCCGCTTCGTCTCGGGCGGCCGCCATCGTCGCTTTCGGCCTGCCCTTGGCGCGGAGCAGCTGCGCAACCTGCTGGGGGTGGGCGACCCGGACCGTGAACCCCGCCGCCGACAGCCGATCATGCAACCAGGCCCACTCCAGCGGTGCCTCCACCGTCACGATCTCCGGGTCGCGCTGCTCTCTCATAGGATCGGGTTAGCCGACAACCTGGGGGTAAGACCCTTCCGAAAGCAGCGGATAATCACCACCTCTTCGAATCCGAGGGCCCGGTGGGCCGCGGCACTCACGGTGTTTTCCGCCAGCGCGTCCGACGCGAATTCACTGCACCCGACAGCCCGCGCCCAAGCCTCGGCGGCGGCCACGAGCGCGCGCCCGACCCCTTGCCGGCGCCGCTCGGGCACGACGTACCAACCCTCGAGAAAGCCTACCGGGCTGGTCTCGCAGCCCTCGGCAGAGGCGCGGCGAGACACCTCGGCGAAACCCACGAGCGCGGGAGCCGGCCCGACCGCCGCCGCCACCAGCACGGCCTCCGGCATTGCTCCGGGCCCCCGTTGCGGTTCCGCGAAGAACCGGGTGACCTCGGCCGCATGTGATGCCTGGTCTTCCTCGGGCCAGAGCGCGGCGCGCAGCGCCCGCCACTGATCTGCGTCAGCGGGTTCGGCGGGCCGGATGTGAATCTCTGGTCGCGTCACGATCGCTGTCCACCTGACGAACCGCGCATCAGGCGCGGGCGGTCGGCCCCGCCGATGGGAACGCTATGGTCCAGCCGGCGTCGGCGCTTGTCAGGCAGGCCGGCTCGCGAAGCGGGCTAGCAACGCCTGTGCGGACGCGAGCGCGTCAGGCCGGTAACGGTGTTCGGCCACGGCGTATTCAGCCTCTCGCGCGGCGCGTACGTGGGGATGCCAGCCGCGGTCGCCGTCGATCACCAGGTAACGGTTGGTCTCCGAGTGAATCGCGACGAAGACCGTGAGGTCGGGATCCTGGTGGGAGGGATCCAGTTCGGCCGCAGCGCCCGCGATTTGCTCGGCAGCTCGTAGGGAGTCGAGACTGCCCTGCAAAAGTGCCTGCGCTGCCGCAACGATGCGCTCGCGAGCGATGTGTTCCCGCGGGGAGTCTGGCATGTCTTGATATGCGCCGGGCTCCGCCCGACGGAATCCGCGACGGTTGCAGGGGTGTTAGGGCGCCGGCGCCCCGGACCGTGGCGCCCGCCACTCGGACCGCACCATCACCGATGCTGCCGAAAAGCCCGAGGCGCGTCTCCGTTCCCCGCAGCACGACAACGGTACTCCGCGACAACCACAGGCGCACTGCCCGCGGATACGAATTGTATGTTTTACCGCGGGCCGCGCGCAGAGGAGCCTAGGTCCGGGCGACACCCGGTGGACGGTAGTCCACGGCCCTTTTCGTGGCCGCGTCCACGTCCTCCGGCGTCAGCAGCGATACCGTACGCAGGTGTGCCGCCCCGACGGCATTGACCGCCACACTGATCGCAGCCGCTGCCGTTAAGTCGGGAAGATCCGCGATGACATAGGCATCCGACTCGCCCAGCGCGAAATAGAAGCTCTCGAGCTTGCCCCCGGCTTGCTCGGTCAACCGCTGGACCACGGCGCGACGCGCCGAGCCGCCCTCCTTCAGCAGCCCGTGAGCGCCTTGAGCGGTGTAGGACACCTGCCAAAGAAACTTCGGCATCTCATCCTCCTGTGACCAACGTGATAGGGCGCGGCGGGCTGTCAGGCGTTCGGAGGTGACGCAACGCCGGGGAACTCGGCTTCACGGGAATCGTTGTGCGGCGGCCCTAACGGATCGCGCATGAGCTGCCGGCGGACTGCCCGCGAATACGAATGGTATGAACCAGCGCGGGCCGGCGTTGCGGCCCGCACGGGCGCTCGCCTGTGCAAGCACCCGCCGGCTGCGGGCGCTAGTCAGGTGGCCGTCCCACCAGGCCGTTGCAGGCGCGAGTGCTTAACGGCGCTCGGTCGTTCGGGCCACCCGATCCATCAAGTCGGCTACATCTTGCCGCGTCAGCCCGATGTCCTCGAGCATGGCGTCGGCGCTGGGGCGGCTGAAATCCTCTCGTCGTGCCTCGAAGATGAGCTCGTACGCCTGCGGGCCTTCGACCGCCTGCTGTTGCCGGAGCGTCCACCCGCTCTCCTCGATGAACAGGTGCAGCGCGTGCTCGAGCGACTCGAAGGCATTCTCACTCCAGCGGTGTTCCCGCGGATGCCAGAAGCGCGTGACGAGTGTGGTACCGGCTGAGACCGGGTTGCTGTCCCGGCCGTCCCGGGTAGTGACCACCACGAGATGCACTCGTCCCGCTCGGTCCGGCGTCGTCGGCTCGACGGCAGGGGCGGCCGTCGGAGCCACGCTGGCCGCTGTTACGTCGGGCGCTTCGGCGGGTGGCTCGCCGCCGATCCGGGCCCGCTTGTCCGCCATCGGCATAGCTGCCTTCAGCTGTTGGGCTGATGAAGCGTAGCTTCGACCGGAGGGCCAGGCCACCTCTAACGGACCGCACATCAGCTGCGGGGCGGGGTGCCCGCTGATACGAACTCTGGTCCACCACGTGTTGGCGCACGCTGCAAATGCGCTTCAGGCGGCTACCGCCGCCAGCCCAGGATTGCGATGCTCCCACCATGCGATGACGCCCGCAAAGACGGCGTAGGAGGCAACGACCATAACGGCCGCCGCGCGATCAGAACTCGGCGGTGGGCCGAAGAAGATGGTCGCCTGGATGCCCAACATCCCCAGCGCGATGGCGGACCACAGGATGGCTGCTACTAGGCTGTGCGTGTAAGGCATGTAGTAGAGGTCCAGTGGATTCGAGGCCGTGATGCCGGGGGCGATCCGGACCTTCTCAATGCCCAGGAGGACAAGCGGAACCCAGAGCACGTCGAGCAACTGCACCGCGATGAAGAGCGCCCAAAGTGGGATGCGCCGGTCCATGGACTTGGCGACGAAACCGACACCGTAGTGACCGACAACATCGCCGAGCCTCCTCGGTGCCCAATCGGTCGGGGCCGGTCAGGACCCGGAGCCGCCCGCGCTCCGTCGCCGCGCGGACGCCGGCGTGCAACAGATCCGGCAACGCGAAAGGTGACCCGGGGATACAGTAGGCTTCGGTTCTCCGCCAAGAGAAGGAAGCCACCGATGACGTATCACCCGATCACCTTCGCCGAAAGATATACCGTCAGCCTGCTGCGGCAGCGCGGGCTGCCGCCGGCCGCCGTTGCCCGGGTTCTCGGCCGCCACCGGAGCAGCATCGGGCGCGAGGTGCGCCACAACCGGGCGCACAGCGACGCGACCTACCGCCCGCAGCTCGCCGACTGGTACGCCCGCGGCCGGCGCTCGCGGTCCCGGCGCAATCAGCGCTTCTCGCCGGCCGACTGGGCCACGGTGCACACCCGGATCCGGGAGGACTGGAGCCCGGAGCAGGTCGCGGGGCGGCTGC
>JBOHSY010000311.1:0-7782 GCA_050733355.1 Gemmatimonadales bacterium
ACGCCTACACCCGGGCCCACCTGACCGACTCCCGCGAGCGGATCGCGCAGGCACTCGACGCACCGATGATCCAGCGCTGACGGCCTGGTGGTTGCAGGATGAAGCGCTGGAGGTAGGCAGTAGACCCGGGTTCCGGTCGGATCCCGGGGACGTTCCCCTGACAACCGAGGTTCGCGATGTTGCGTCAGCGCGCCACCGTTGCAGCGATGCTCGGCCTGGTTCTCGCCGGCCTGGGCTGTTCCGACAGCAACCACCCTACCAGCCCTTCCGACCAGCCCGATGATCCTTCGCTCCGGGCAGCCGCGCAGGGCCCGTCCAACAACCCGAACGCGCTCGCCCGGGGAGTGCGCGGGTTCGGCGGCTTTTTCCTCGACGCGCAGGGTGTCCCCACGATCTACCTGAGCAACGCCGCCGAGCGCGGCAACGCCGCGCGGGCGCTGGGACCGTTCCTGAGGGCGCGCGGGATCGACGCGTCGGCCGTGCAGGTGAAGCGGGGCGAGTTCGCCTGGTCCGACCTCGAGCGGTGGCACGAGCAGGCGTCGGTCGAAGCGCTGGCCCTGACGGGCACCGTGTTCGCCGACGCCGACGAAGCCGCCAACCGGGTCCGGATCGGGGTCGAGCGCGGGAAGGGCGCCGCGGGTCAGGTGCGCGCGACGCTCGCACGGCTCGGAATCCCGGAGGCTGCCGTCATCGTCGAAGAGACCGAGCCGGTGGAATTCGCGGTCGGGCTGCGGGACCAGGTCCGGCCGGTGATCGGCGGCGTGCAGATCAACTTCCCCGGCTTCCTCTGCACCCTCGGGTTCAACGCCAACGACGGGGGCCAGCGGTCGTTCATTACGAACTCGCACTGCACGACCAAGCAGGGAGGGGTCGAGAGCACGCCCTACTGGCAGCCGCTCCAGAGCAGCAGCCCGACCCAGATCGCGACCGAGGTCGAGGATCCGACCTACCGCCGCAACATTGCCGGATGCCCGAAGGGCCGCCGCTGCCGGCACAGCGACGCGTCGCGCGCGCTCTATGCCGGCAGCATCACGTCGACCCTGGGCCGGCTGGCGCGGACCAGCACCCCGAACACGGCGAACAACTTCGAGATCGTCGGCAACTGGACGATCAATGCCGAGGCGGCGTCCGGGGCCGTGGTCGTCGGCGACATCGTGAACAAGGTCGGCCGCACGACAGGATGGACCCGCGGCGCGGTGACCAACACCAACGTCACCACCGGCGTGTCGGGCACGAACATCGTGCAGATCGGCCAGACGTTCGTGTCCGCCGGGGTCGGTGGCGGCGACAGCGGCTCGCCGGTGTTCATCGGCGGCCTGTCCGGAGGGAACGCCACCCTGGCAGGAATCCTGTGGGGAGGGAGCGGATCTACCACGTTCGTGTTCAGTCCGATCTCGAACATCGAGCAGGAGCTCGGCCAGCTCGCGACGTTCTGATCGGGCAGACCCCGATCCTGTTTCTGCTCGGCGCGCTCGCTGGCGCGTCGGCCGACTGCTCGGCCGGCCCGCCGGCGGACGCGCCGCCCGATTCCATGCGCTTCGACATCGCCGCGCCGAGCGAGGTGCGCCGGGGTGAGCCGGTCCCGGTCACGCTCCGCGTCACCAATACCGCCGAGCGGCCGCTCACCATCTACCTCCAGGGGCGGCCCACGGCCTTCGACATCATCGTGAAAAACGAGGCCGGCGCCGTCGTGTGGCGGCGGCTCGAGGGCCAGACGATCACGGCCATCCTCGGCGTCCGCACGCTGGAGCCCGGGCAAACGCTCGCGTTCGAGGACCTCTGGCCTCAGCGCGACGGTGCCGGCCGGGCGGTGCCGCCCGGCCTCTACGAGATTTCCGGCGCGCTGCCCACCGACGGGCCGGAGCCGTTGATGACTCCGGCCACACGCATTCGCATCCTGCCGGCACCGTAACTGCAAGGAATTGCACCGAACCGCCGGTGATTGCTCCCGGCTGTGCCGTGTCCTACCTTCGTTCTTCTCTCTGCATCGACAATCGCATCGTGTACGAGTTGCTCACGCTCGGCGGCATCGATCTCCGGGGCGACGCCCAGGCGGAGCCGCTGGCGCTCCTGGGCCAGCCGAAGCGATTCGCCCTACTGGCATATCTCGCGCTCGCCCGCCCGCGGGGGGTGCATCGCCGCTCGAGCCTGCTCGCCGTATTCTGGCCCGAGCTCGGGCCCGACCGCGGGCGCAGGGCGTTGAGGCAGGCTCTCCATGGGCTCCGGCACTCGCTCGGCCGGGGACTCATCAGATCCAGTGGCGACGAGGAGATCCGGCTCGACGCGTCGCAGTTCCGCTGCGACGCGCTGCGCTTCGAGGCCGCGATCACCGCCGGTCAGCTCGCGGAGGCGGTCGAGCTCTACCAGGGACCGCTGCTGCCGGGATTCTTCGTGGACGGCGCGGCGGGGTTCGAGCGGTGGCTGGAGGACGAGCGTGCCCGCCTCCGCGCGATGGTCGTGGGCGCCGCGTGGCGGTTGGCGGCCGATGCGGAGGCACGCGGCGAGCCAGGTGCCGCGGTGGTGTGGGCCCGGCTGGCCGTGCAGCACTCCGACCACGGCGAGTGCGGGTACCGGGGGCTTATCGCTCTTCTCGCCCGTATCGGTGACCGCGCCGGCGCGATTGCCGCCTACCTTCAGCTCCGCCGGCGGCTGGCGCACGATTTCGATTGTACGCCGAGCCCGGAGACGGAGTCTCTGCTCCATTCGATCCGGGCGCACGCGCCCGTTCCCCGCCCGGCGGCGCGCCGCGCGCGCTCTGTTACGACCCGATAACGCTCCCCGTAACGTCCACATAACGCCCGGACCTCATCATAAAGCATCCAGATTCCCACCATCATCCGAACCGAGGTGCTGCATGAATCACGCGTGTGTGTCCGCAAGGACGCGGGCGACCGCCGTCGCCCTGCTGAGTGTGCTGTCCGTCGCCGGCTGCGGTGGTGACAGCGCAGGCGATCTCACGGGTCCGGACGGACGGCGTGGCCCCCGGAACCTTCCGACCTTCATCGAGGTACAGGAGGCGCTGGACAACATCGTCGCACAGGACAACGCCGGCCTGGGCTTCAACATGTGGGCGACGATCGTCGACCGCGCCGGGGTCGTGCAGGTCCTCACGTTCAGCGGGGACTCGCCGGTCGACCAGTGGCCCGGCAGCCGGGTGATCTCGGCGCAGAAAGCGAACACGGCCAATGCGTTCAGCCTGACCGCGTTCGCGCTCTCCACCGCCAACCTGTACGCGGCGACACAGCCGGGCGGCAGCCTGTTCGGGCTTCAGGAGAGCAACCCCGTCGACATAACGGTCGCGTACGACGGCAAGATCGATGACTTCGGGACGATCAAGGATCCGCTGGTCGGGCACCGCATCGGCGGCGTCAACGTGTTCGGGGGCGGGCTCGCCCTCTACAGCGGCACGGGTGATGGCGATCGCGAGCTGGTGGGGGCGCTCGGCGTGAGCGGCGACACCAGCTGCACCGATCACATCATCGGGTGGAAACTCCGCGACGCGCTCAATCTCGACAACGTACCCGCTGGGGTGAGCTCCACCGGCGACGACAACATCATCCACGACATCACTGACGGTAGCAGCGCCGGTGGGTTCGGTCATCCCGAGTGCGACGGCGACGGCACCGCGGCCGGCATCGCCGCGGACCTGCCGACGGACTTCCCGGTCGCGGAGGAAGAGGCGCCCTAGGTCTCGCCCGCGGCGAGGGCGCTGGCCGAGGCGTGGCTGCCGGTGTGAGTGATGCTGAGCTCCCACCGCGCCACGCCGAGGCCGGCGGCGATCTCCCGGCACTTGCCGGTGAGCGTGATCTCGGGCTTGCCCGACGGGAGCCGGCGCACGTCGATGTCGGTCCAGGCGACACCACGCGCCCACCCCGTCCCCAGGGCTTTCATCACCGCCTCTTTTGCGGCGAAACGGCCCGCCAGGAACTGAACCCTGAGCGGGCCGTCGCCGGCCTGCGCCTGCTCGCCTGTGGTGTAGATTCGCCGGAGGAACCGTTCCCCGTGACGCTCGACGGCGTCGCGGATCCGCTCGACCTCCACCAGATCGATGCCGTGACCGATGAGTCGCATCGCGGGAATCTAGCCGTTCCCGGACCGGTGGACCGCGAGCACTTCCCCCGACCGTTCCTCGGCGGCTGAGCCCGCCTCCGGTCAACGGCCGAGCAGGCCCCTGACCGCGGGGTCGGGATCACGGCCGGGCCGGTCGGGCTCGAGGCGCAGGCGAACGCCGGACCGCTGGCCCAGCAAGGCACTGGCGCCGGGATCGGCGGCCGGCTCCTCTGCCGGCGGCGAACCGGCGAACTCGATCGAGGCGGCGCCCTGCCCGAGCAACGCGCTCGTGGCTCGCGCGGCATCCTGGGCGGAGAGTGGCGGCGCGAAGATCACCGCGAACGCGCCGGCAAAGAGAGTGAGAGCTGTGGGTGTCATGGTCGTATCCTCCGTGCCGACTTCAACGCGGCGTTGCCGCAGGAGGTTCCCCGCTCGCGAGCCGGCGGATACACGCTGGCGAGCGCCGCGCCCGAGGCGTAAGCTGTCGAACGGCTCTCACCCGGTGAACGCTATGAAAAGGGCTGTGATCGGTTGTCTGGTCGTGGTGGTGGTGCTCGCGGTCGGTGCGGCAGCGGCGTCGTACATGGTCTATCGGAAGGTCAGCACGACAATGGCGGGCTTTGCCGAGCTCGGCAGCGTACCCGACCTGGAGCGGTCGGTCCGCAATCAGGCCCCGTTCGTCCCGCCTCCATCCGGCGAGCTGAGCGAGCGACAGGTGCAGCGCTTCATGGGAGTGCAGCAGGCCGTGCGAACGCGGCTGGGCGAGCGCGCTGGTGACTTCGAGCGCAAGTACCAGGCGCTGCTGGCGAAGGATAGCGCCACGGTGTTCGATGTCCCGAGCTCGTGAGCGCCTACCGCGACCTCGCCACCGGCTACGTGGACGCCAAGCGGGCCCAGGTCGCCGCGCTCAACGACGCCGGCCTCTCGCTTGAGGAGTACCGCTGGGTACGCAGCCGCAGCTACGCTGCGATCGGCATGCCGATGATGGACTTCGACGTCGCCAGGATCGTAGACGATGTCCGGAACGGCCGAACGCCCCCCACGCCGCCGGTGACGATGCAACTCGGAGCTTCCGGCCCTCCGGCCAGCCAGAAGCTGGTGGAACCCCGCCGGACGGTGCTGGAGCAGAACGCCGGGCTGGCGTTCTTCGGGTTGTAGATCGCCCTCGCGGACGCGACCGGGGAGCTCAGGCTCACGGAGAGCGACGTGGGTCGGTACAGCGGAAGCTTCGACGGCGCCGGTTCCGCGGCTCCTTCTCCGGCATCCGAGGCCGCCGGTCCGTAGCGATGGCTACACGGCTGGCGGAATAGGCTCGGACGCCTTCAGGTACGCCGCGCTACGCGAACGGCAGCAGCCAGCGCAGCGCCCCCAGCCAAGACCGCTGGCCACCTTTCGGAATCAGCACCAACGTGGACGAGGACGTGGTCGGGATCGGTCGGAAGGTGTCGGTCGGAGGCTCCTCGACCGGCCGCTCCGCCAGAAACGTCCACGGCCGGTCACGCAACTGCTGCCCGTACGCCTCCTCCCGGGCCGACTCCACCTTCCGGTACTCGGGATGGACCGTGATCGGCAGCCACCGATTTGTGGTTTGGTGAAAGATCCGCGCCTGGGGACCGAGTTCTCCGCGCCGGATCGCGGCACCCAGCGCTCCGGCGGACCGGTAGTGACACCGCTGCCCTGATTCCGGCTCCACCAGAAACATGCGACCCTCGCCTGATGACGTTTGTGATGTGGAATACTGCAAGAACCGGCAGCTGTCAAGGAGCTGGCTGCGACTGCAGTTTCTAACCCCTTTCTCTTGAGCGGTTTACATCTGAGCTGGAGAGGGACCTGCCCAAAACAGGACGCGGGCACGAAAAGCGTTGCTCTCCGTGCCCTCGCTCCCTACCAGGTGGAAGCCGATCCCACGGTCAGTGTCGAGCTGTTCACCAAGCCGGCTGAGAAGGCCGACTCGCTGTTCGCGGACATCCAGTCGGGCGCGAAGGTCATTCTGGGGTCATCGGCACAGCGGACCGGATTGACGTCGGCCAGGGGGGCTGGGCCTTCGGGGCGAGATCGCAGAGCCGAGCTGCCGCGCTGGCCCGGGGAAGGTGTACGCGGCGAGAATCAATGATCCCCTCGGCAGCACGGCCTCCCATCGAAAGGACGCCATGGTGCGGCTGGTCGCACGAATGATGAACTGACCATGTCGTCCAGAAGCAGCGGTCGCCGGTACCTGGTGTGCTCCTTCCTTCTAGCGGGCGTCCTGCTCGGGGGCTCGGTCTGGCTCGACCGCAACGGAACCCCGGTGGTCGCGACGGTCAGCAGCAAGCGCGAGGAGATCGCCGTGCATGACTCCCCGCGAGGCGAATGGTCCCGCTGGTACCGTGTGGGCGTGAAGTTCCAGCGTGTCGATAGGGCACTCGGAACGGCGACGGTCACCGTGCCGCGCGAGCGGTTCGATTCGCTTCGCGTCGGGGACCAGATTGCCATTCGCTACCTGCCCGCGTTCCCGCGGTTCGCCCAGACTGCCGATGGCTCCACCGCGGAGATGCTGAGGGAACTCGGAGCAGAGTTTGCGGCCGATTCATTCCTGACGCCGCTCCTGATCTGGCTGGCCGTCGGTGCCGTGGGGCTCTCGCTCACCGCCCGCATCGCCACGGCGGCGGTGTTCGCCGCCGGAAGCGCCTGGACCGCCGTCGCCCTTCCGCTCCTCTTCCCTGCACCAGCACCCATTCGCCTCGGACCGGCCCAGACGACTGCGAAGGTCGACGACGTCGGGCTGATCACGAAATCGCCGGCAGGACGGTACGTCCGCACCTACGGGGGACGGAACGTCGATCTAGGCATCCGTGAGCTCGCGAAGCCCTACCAGGTCGTCCGGCTTCGCTTCGCGGTCCCCGGCCGGCCGGACTCGGTGCTCGCCGTGGACGCGGTTGATTCGGCGAGTGTCCCGGGCCTCCGCGCGGGCGCCATCCTTCCGGTCCGCTACGATCCCCGCGCCCCGCGCGAGGCCCGCTTGAGCCTGGGGGCACGGACTTTCCAGGAGCGGAATCGCTACCACCTCCGGGTGCCGGTGATTGGCGTCGGCCTGCTCGTCATGTTCGGCACCGCGGGATGGCGCGCGCGTCGAGCGGCAAGCGCAAGCCGGTAAGCGCAGTCCACTCCGAGCTTGCCGGCCAAAAGCAAAGGCCACGAAGGTTCGAACCTTCCTGCCCTCTCTCTACACCTTCGTGTTCTTCGTGTTCCTCGTGCCTAGAGTTCGTCGTCAGCCAGCACCCCCACCGGCACCGGCGCCACGGCCGGCACCACCTCGCCCTCGGGCGCGGGCGGCGGGGGCTCGTAGCCCTCGGGCGGCTCGATATCGATCTCGGTGTACCGGTAGATCCCCGACCCCGCCGGGATGAGATGCCCGATGATGATGTTCTCCTTGAGGCCCAGGAGATCGTCCTTGGCCCCGCGGATCGCCGCGTCGGTCAGCACCCGCGTGGTCTCCTGGAACGACGCCGCCGAAATGAACGACTGGGTCGTGAGACTCGCCTTGGTGATGCCCAGCAGCACCGGCTCCGCCTGCGCCGGATCGTTCTTCCGCTTGATGATGCGCTCGTTCTCGTCCCGGAAGGTGAGCTTGTCCACCGTCTCCCCCTCGAGGAAGTCGGTGTCGCCGGGGTCAGTCACGCGCACCTTCTGGAGCATCTGCCGCACGATCGTGCCGATGTGCTTGTCGCTGATCCGCACGCCCTGGAGGCGGTA
>JBOHSY010000312.1:0-57549 GCA_050733355.1 Gemmatimonadales bacterium
GATGATCTGTGCGCCGGTCAGGGTCTCACTCATTGATGACTTTCGAGTGGGCAGTGAGCGGTGCGCGGTAAGCAGGTTTCGACCCTGCTCACTGCTCCCTGCTTGCTGCTCACTTCAGACTCCCCACAGGCAGTTCGCGTTGTGCGCCGCCGCTTCGAGCTGCTCGGCGTGCCGCGACTTGTTCAGCGCGTGCACCAGCGCGCGCGCACTCGCCTCGACGATGTCGGTCGAGGCGCCCTGCCCGCTCAGCGACTTGCCGTCCACGCGGGCCTGGAGAAAAACCTGCCCGACGCTGTCGCGGCCGGGCGTGACCGACCGGAGCTGCAGGCTGATCACCTCCACCTGGCGTCCGAGGATCTCGCTGATGGCGGTGAACGCCGCCGCGATGGGCCCGTCGCCGCTGCCGCTGGCGGCGCGTTCAACGGCCCAAGGGCCCGTGAGCCGGACCTCCGCGGTCGCGGGCACGCTGCCGCAGACGACCCGTAGATGATTGAGCTGGTATTCCTCGGGCGCGTCGTGGAACGAATCGTGGAGCAGCGCCAGCAGATCCTCGTCGAGGATCTCGCGCTTGCGGTCCGCCAGCGCGGTGAACTGCCGGTAGATCTCCCCCAGCCGGATCTCGTCCAAGTCGTAGCCAAGCTCGCGGAAGCGCCGGTCCAGGGCGTGCCGGCCGGAGTGCTTGCCCAGCACGAGGGTGGATTTCGGAATGCCGACCATCTCCGGCCGGATGATCTCGTAGGTCTGCCCGTTGCGGAGCATGCCGTGCTGATGGATGCCCGCCTCGTGCGCGAACGCGTTGCGCCCGACCACCGCCTTGTTGGGCTGGGGAAAGACGCCGGTGAGATACGAGAGCAGCTGACTGGTCCGGTAGATCTCCTGGGTCACGACGTTCGTACGGAACCCGAGCTGCGGGCGCACGATACCGGCCATGACGAGCTCCTCGAGCGCGGCGTTGCCCGCCCGCTCGCCGATGCCGTTGACCGTGCATTCGACCTGCCCGCAGCCTGCCTGGATCGCCGCGATGGAGTTCGCCACCGCGAGCCCGAGGTCGTCGTGGCAGTGCGCGCTCAACGTGATCGTGTCGGCGCCCGGCACTCGCTCCCGCACCGAGCGGAACATCGCGCCGTACTCGGCTGGCGTGGCGTAGCCGACGGTGTCGGGCAGGTTGATCGTCGTCGCGCCCTCGGCGATCGCGGTCTCCACGGCGCGGCAGAGGAAATCGGGATCGGTGCGGCTCGCGTCCTCCGCGGACCACTCGATGTCGTCCGTGTAGGCGCGCGCGCGGCGCACGCCGTCCCGGATCAGCTGAAGCGCGTCGTCCCGGCTGACACGGAGCTTCTCTCGCAGGTGCAGGTCTGAGGTCGAGAGGAAGACGTGGAGCCGGGAACGAGCCGCGCCCCGGATGGCTTCACCCGCCAGGGCAATGTCGCTGTCGGTGCAGCGGGCGAGCGCCGCGATCGTCGGCCGCCGTACCTCGGCGGCCACCTCGCGGACGCTGCGGAAATCGCCGTCGGATGCCGCGGGGAAGCCGGCCTCGATCACGTCCACGCCGAGGGCGTCGAGCTGGCGGGCAAGCCGGAGCTTTTCCTCGGGGGTGAGGCTGTTCCCCGGCGCCTGTTCGCCGTCCCTGAGGGTCGTATCGAAGATGCTGACGTCCCTGGCCATGCCCTGATCCCGTGTTGGCACTGCATCCAAAAGCGAAGCGCCGCGGCCCATTCGGGTCCGCGGCGCTGGTTGGTCCGAGCCTTCGCTCGCTGCTACGCTGTCTCGACCAGAACGCCGCGAACCCTCTGCCGCCCGATAAGGACGCCAAGAAGGCCGACGAGAAGGACGAGAATCGCGAAGAGGCTGGGCATGCCGGGCTCGGGTGGTGCGGCCGCCGGACGCTGGGCCCGCTCGGCGCTGTGCATAAAGTTGAGCGTGACAGATTAGGCGGCGGTCGCAGGCGTGTCAAGTGGCCCGACGGGCCGCCCTCCGGCGCCTTGACGCGCCCGGCCTCGATGCATAAGATTGCAGACTGATGATTACGCTTTTCGCCCGAATTCCGCTTACCGTCGTCCTCGTCCGCTCCACGGGAGCGCCCGGGATGCGCTAGCGCGCGCGCGAGACCACCCCCGGCCCGCTCCAGATGCTGGAGCGGGCCTTTTTGTTGCGGAGGCAGCATGCGGCACGATCCCCACGCGGCGACGTTCGGCGGCCCACTTGACCCCTGGCGCGAGCACGATGCCTGCGGCACTGGCGTCGTCGCCCGCGCGTCGGGCCAGCGCTCGCACGACGTCGTCGCGATGGCGCTCGAGGCGGTCGCGCGCGTGGCACATCGCGGCGCCGCGAGCACCGACCACTCGGGGGACGGCGCGGGGCTGCTCACCCAGATCCCCCACCGCCTGTTCTTCCGGGACGCCTACCGCCTCGGCCTCCGGCTCCAGCCCGGACGCCCGTTCGGCGTGGGCACTTTCTTCCTGCCGCCGGAGCCGGAGCCGCTGGCCGCCGCCACCTCGCTGGTCGAGACCGTGTTCGCGGAAGACGGGATCCCGTTCCTGGGCTGGCGCGAGGTTCCGACCAATCCCGCCGCGCTGGGCCCCACCGCGCTGGCGTCGTGCCCGGTCATCCGTCAGGCGTTCGTCGGCCTGCCGGCCGGCGGCCCCGACGAGGAGGGCTGGGAGCGCGAGCTCTACCTGGCCCGGCGGGAAATGGAGCGACGAGCGGATGAGCGCGGGCTGCACGGGCTCTACGTGTCGTCGCTGTCCTGCCGCACCATCGTCTACAAGGCGCTCCTCACCGGCACCCAGCTCCCCGCCTTCTACCCCGACTTTCGCTACCCGGAGTACGAGAGCGCCATCGCGGTATTCCACCAGCGCTACTCCACCAACACGCTTCCGAGCTGGCCGCTGGCGCAGCCGTTCCGCCTGCTGGCCCACAACGGCGAGATCAACACGCTCTGGGGCAACCGGAACGCGATGGCAATGCGCGAAACACTGCTCGACTCGCCGCTCTGGGGCCGGAAGGTGGCGCGGATCCGGAACGCCTTGTGGCAGGCGGGCAGCGACTCGGCCAGTCTCGACAACGCCATGGAGCTGCTGGCGCTCTCGGGTCGCGACCCGGTGCACACGCTGATGATGATGATCCCGCAGGCCTGGGAGAAGTACCCCGATCTGCATCCGTCCATCAAGGCGTTCTACGAGTACCATCAGTGCGTGCTCGAGCCGTGGGACGGCCCGGCCGCGGTGGCGTTCAGCGACGGCATCCTGGCCGGCGCGATCGTGGATCGCAACGGACTCCGGCCCTGCCGCTACAAGATCCGGCACGATGGCCTCGTCGTCGCCGGATCCGAGATCGGCCTGGTCGATCTGGACCCCCACGAGGTGGTGGAGAGCGGCAAGGTGGGCCCGGGTGAGGTGCTCGTGGTGGATACCCGGCGCGGCGAGGTGATCCGCAACCTCGATGCGAAGCTCGAGGTGGCCGGCCGCCGGCCCTACGCGCGCTGGGTCGCGCGGTACATGGCGCGGCTGGAGCCCGATCCGGACCGGGTGCCGCCGCCGCCCGCGCCGGAGAGCGTCGGCCGTTTGCAGCGCGCGTTCGGCTACGGCTTCGAGGATCTCCGCCTCGTGCTGGAGCCGATGGGGCAGAACGGGATCGACACGGTGTGGAGCATGGGCGACGATACGCCCATCCCGCCGCTGTCCAAGCATCCGCAGGGCGCGTACGCCTACTTCCGGCAGCGCTTCGCCCAGGTCACGAACCCGCCCATCGACCCGCTCCGCGAATCGATGGTCATGTCGCTGCGCATGCACCTCGGGCGCCGGGGCTCGCCGCTGCTCGAGCGGCCGAGCTACGCGCGGATGCTGCGCATCGAGCATCCCATTCTGCTCCCCGAGGAAATGGCGGCGCTCCACAACGTCGCGGGCTTCTCCGCGGTCACGATCGACGCGCTCTGGGATCCGGCCGACGGGCCCGAGGGCCTCAAGCCCGCGCTGCTCCGTCTCCGGCGCGAGGCCGAGCGCGCCGCGCGCCGCGGCGCCCGCATCCTGATCCTCAGCGACCACGGCGCGAACCAGCGGCGGGCCCCGATCCCCATGCTGCTCGCGATCGGCGCGGTCCGCTCGCACCTGGTGCACACCGGGCTGCGGGCGCGGGTCGGGCTCGTAGCCGAGGCGGGCGATGCGCTCGACATCCACCACTTCGCCGCGCTCATCGGATACGGCGCCGAGGCGGTGCACCCCTGGCTCGCGCTGGCGAGCATCGACGAGACCTTCGGAAGAGCGGAAGAGCCGAGGAGCAGGAGAGCCGAGGGCGCGGATCTCGCAAGCGAGCGTCCGACGCCCGAAGAGGCGCGCCGCCGGTTCCGGAGTGCCGCGGAGAAAGGCCTGCTCAAGGTCCTCTCCAAGATGGGCATCAGCACGCTCTCGTCGTACTGCGGCGCGCAGATCTTCGATGCCCTTGGCCTGGGCGCCGAAGTGATCGAGCTCTGCTTTGCCGGCACCATGTCACCCATCGGCGGGGTCGGCTTCGAGGAAATCGCGGACGACGTGCTCGCACGGCATCGCGCCGCGTTCGGCGCCGAGGAGGCGCTGCCCGACTACGGCCGGGTGCGGTTCCGGAAGGAAGGCGAGGACCACGGCTGGGCGCCGACCACCGTGGTGGCGCTCCAGCACGCGGTGAAGGCGGCGTCTCCCCAGACGTACGCGGCCTACGTCGCCAGGAGCGCCGCGCGCCGGCCCGCGGGCCCGCGCGACCTGCTCGCTATCCGCGCCGCCACGTCCGTACCGCTGGACGAGGTCGAGCCGGCCGAGTCGATCCGCCGGCGGTTCATCTCCTCGGCCATGTCGCTCGGCGCGCTCTCGCCCGAGGCGCACGCCACGCTCGCCGTGGGGATGAACCGGATGGGCGCGAAGTCCAACTCCGGTGAAGGCGGCGAGGATCCCCGGCACTACCGTCTGCAGTCGAACGGCGACCGCGCGGACAACCGCATCAAGCAGGTGGCCTCCGCCCGCTTCGGCGTCACGGCGGAGTACCTGGTGCGCGCCGAGGAGCTGGAGATCAAGATCGTGCAGGGCGCGAAGCCGGGCGAGGGCGGCCAGCTCCCCGGCCACAAGGTCACCGAGCTGATCGCCCGGCTCCGCCATGCGGTGCCCGGCATCCAGCTGATCTCGCCGCCGCCGCATCACGACATCTATTCGATCGAGGATCTGGCGCAGCTCATCCTCGACCTCAAGACCGTGAACCCGCGCGCCCGGGTGGGCGTGAAGCTCGTGGCCGAAGCGGGAGTCGGCACGGTGGCGGCGGGCGTCTGCAAGGCGTATGCGGACTACGTGCTCGTCGCCGGACACAACGGCGGTACGGGCGCGTCGCCCCTCTCCTCCATCAAGCATGCGGGTGCCCCCTGGGAGCTCGGCCTCGCCGAGACCCAGCAGGCGCTGGTGCGGAACGGCCTTCGCGGCCGGATCGAAGTGCGCACCGACGGCGGCCTCAAGACCGGCCGCGACGTCGTCATCGCGGCGCTGCTCGGCGCGGAAGCGTACGGCTTCGGGACGGCGGCGCTGGTCGCGATCGGGTGCGCGATGGCCCGGCAGTGCCACCTGAACACCTGCCCCACCGGCGTCGCGACGCAGCGTCCCGACCTGCGGGCGAAGTTCAAGGGCACGCCGGAGCAGGTGGTCACGTATTTCACGCTGCTGGCGGAGGAGGTCCGCGGAATCCTCGCCGGCATGGGCGCGCGGACGCTGGACGAGATCATCGGCCGCGCCGATCTGCTGGAGCGGGTGGAGCATCCGGAGATTCCGCGGGCCCAGATGCTCGATCTGTCCCTCCTGCTCGGCGGGCAGCCGGGCGGGCGCGCAGGCGGGCAGGAGGCGCCGGGCAGCGCCGCGCTCAGGAGCAGCGGGGCGCGGAACGACCGTCCCGGGCTCGTCTCGCTCGACACCGAGATCCTGGAGGAGCTCACGCCGTACCTCGAGAGCGGCCTGCCGTTCGCCGGCAACTACGAGATCCGCAACCACCACCTCACGGTCGGGGCCCGGGTCGCCGGCACCATCGCCGAGCGGTTTGGCGACGCGGGACTCCCGGACGGCCGCGTGCGGCTTCGCTTCACCGGGCCCGCCGGACAGAGCTTCGGCGCGTTCGCCGCGGCGGGCATGCACCTCGACCTCGAGGGCGAGGCGAACGATTACGTCGGCAAGGGGCTGAGCGGCGGAGAGATCACGATCCGGCCCTTCCGCCGGGCCGCGTACGCCGAGGCCACCCACCGGAACCTGATCATCGGCAACGTGTGCCTCTACGGCGCCACCCGCGGCCGGCTCTTCGCGGCCGGGCAGGCGGGCGACCGGTTCGGCGTACGCAATTCCGGCGCGATCGCCGTCATCGAAGGCGCGGGCAACCACTGCTGCGAGTACATGACCGGCGGTATCGTGGTCGTGCTCGGCCGCGCCGGCCGGAACCTCGGCGCGGGCATGTCCAACGGCGTGGCCTACGTCCTGGACGAGGGCCGCACGCTGCACGAGCGGCACAACCCGGACATGGTCGAGCTCGCCGAGCTCGATGCGGAAGACGAGGACGTCGTGCTGCGGCTGGTCCGCGAGCACGAGGAGAAGACCACGAGCCCCCGGGCGCGCGGCATCCTGGTCGATTGGGCCCGGCACCGCGGGTTCTTCCGCAAGGTGGCGCCGAAGGGCGCCGCGGAGTACGTCGCCGTGATCCGCTCGGCGTACTTGCAGAGCCGCGCGCCGAGTGAGGGAGAGGCCATGCTGGTCAGGTAGCTCAGCGGACCCGGCTGCACGGCGGCCGCAGATGAGCGCAGCTCGATTCGTGTGCAGCCGCGCTGACCGGCGGCTTTCTGTTGGCTCCGACCCGCGTAGCTTTCCGCGATGCACCCCCGCCTCCTGGTTGCCTCGCTCCTCGTTGCCGCGGCCCCGCCGGCGGCGCAGGAGGAGCACTCGGACCTCGGCCTTCAACTCGGTTACTCTCGCGCCAGGCTGAGCGACGACCAGAGCGGCCTGGGCGAGAGCCGGAGCGGCAGCCTGTTCGGCGTCTTCGTCGGCACGCCCGTAGCCGGCCCGCTCAGCGCCCAGGTCGAGCTGTTCCTCGTCAAGAAGGGCGGAGGCCTGTCCACGGCGGTGCGGAACGTGCCCGTGCGGGTCAGCGTCCAGCTCGTCTACATCGAGCTTCCGCTGCTGGCCCGGTTCCGGATTCCCGTCGGCGGGCGCCTTCACCCCAACGTGTTCGGTGGCGGCTCGTTGGCGCTCAACATCGGTTGCGATATCCAGGCCGAGGTCCCCGGCATCCTCGAGCAGCAGGCCTGCGACGAGGGGGGTGACGTCGAGGTCACGACCTTCGATGCCGGCGCCGTGATCGGTGCCGGATTGGAATACGATTGGCGGAACTCCAACGCGCGGCTCGAGCTCCGCCAGACCATCGGCCTCCGCGAGGTCTCACAGGGAGACACCGCGAAGAACCGCACTTGGGCCATCCTCTTCGGCATCACGCTCTGACCTGTCGAGCGGCAACGCTTGACCGCGTCCGCGCCGGGCCATAGCGTAACGGCACGGGCCGGCAGCGAGCCGAATCAGCCGCGACCCGCGCCAGCGAGGGTGGCGCGGCGTTTTCGGCGCTGCCGGACGCGACGCTCGCCTGGAGGACCCATGCGGAAGCCGAGATACAGCAGGCTCGTGCCGCTCGTCGTGATTGCAGTGACGTTGACGGGATGTGACCGCTCCAAAGCCGCGGAGGAGACCGGCGTTGCCGGACCGGCCGTCCGGATCCCGGTGACCACGGTGTCGCAGGAGGCGCGGGATCACTACCTGGTGGGACGGGATCTGATGGACAAGCTGCGCGTGCCGGAGGCGCGGCAGCACCTCGAGCAGGCGGTGGCGCGCGACTCGACGTTCGCCATCGCGCACTACGATCTGGCACTCAGCGAACCGACGAACCAGGGCTTCCTCGAGCATCTCACCCGCGCCGTCGACCTGTCGGAATCCGCCTCCGACGGCGAGCGCCTGATGATCATGGCGCTCTATGCGGGGGCCAATGCCGATCCGGTCGAGCAGCGGAAACTCTACGAGCAGCTGGTGACGATCCATCCCCTGGACCCGCGCGCGCACTTCCTGCTCGGTTTCAGCCAGGCCGGGCAGCAGCATTTCGACGACGCCATCGCGTCCTTCGCGCGCGCCACCGAGCTCGACCCCGAGTTCTCGCCGGCATGGAACGCCCTGGGCTACGCCTATCGCCCGCTCGGGCGGTACGAGGAGGCCGAGCGGGCGTTCAAGCGATACATCGCACTCATCCCGAGCGAGCCCAACCCCTACGACTCCTACGCGGAGCTGCTGCTCAAGACCGGCCGCCACGACGAATCCATTGCGATGTACGGAAAGGCGCTCGAAGCCGACTCGCAATTCGTGCCGTCGTTCGTCGGCATCGCCGCGAATCTCGTGTACACCGGGCGGCATGCCGCGGCGCGGGAGGAGGCGCAGCGGCTGCGCGCGGCGGCTCGGGACGATGGGGCGAGGCGAACCGCGTTGCTCACCGCCGCGATCGCGTGGGCGGACGAGGGCAACACGAGCCGCGCGCTGGACGAGCTCGGCGCCCGCCAGGGCATCGCCCGGCGGACCGGCGACACGCTCGCGATGGCGGAGGACCTCACGCTGATGGGCACGCTCCTGGTCGAGGCGGGGAGAGCCGGCGAGGCCGGCAATCGCTTCCGCCAGTCGCTGGCCCTGGTCGAACGCGCCGACCTGTCGCCTGCGATCAAGCAGGACGCGCGGCTCCGGCAGCGGTCCAACCTTTCGCGCGTCGCAATCCGGAGGGGGGATCTTGCCGGCGCGCGTGCCCAGGCCGCTGCATTCATGGCGGCGGCAACCGCGGGCGGCAACCCTGAGCGGATCCGGGAGGCACACGAGTTGCTTGGGCTGATCGCGCTGCGGGCTCGGGATGGCGAAGGAGCACTCCAGCACCTGAGCGAGGCCGATCAGCAGGACCCCTACGTCCTGTTCGCCATGGCCCGGGCACATGAGCTGAAGGGTGACGCCGGCGACGCCAAGGCCCTTTACGCGAAGGTGGCAACCCACAACGAGTTGCCCAGCCTTCGGTATGCGCTGGTCCGCCGAGCCGCGCAACGGAAGGCGCCGGTTTCCTGACCCGCTGGCGGGGAGGCTGCGGCGGCATGGTAGCCCCTCCCCTTGCGAGATGGGGTGTTGTTACGCATACTTGCTGAACAACAAGCAAGTGACCAGATGCTCGGCACCCCTGACCGCGAACGCAACCCTGATCGCACCCGCGAGGCGATTCTCGACGCGGCCGAGCGGCTGTTTGCTGACCAGGGATACGGCGCCACCAGCCTGAGCCAGGTCGGACAGGCCGCCGGGGTGTCGCGCGGGACGCCCGGCTACTTCTTCGGATCGAAGCCCGAGCTCTACCGAGCCGTGCTGGAGCGGTGCTTCGGCGAGGTGCGCCGTGCCGTCGCGTCGGGGCGGGAGCGCGCGCTCGCCAGCGGCGAGGCCCCGGCAGTGGTGCTGGCCGGCGCGGTCGGCGACTACTTCGATTTCCTCGTGGCGCGGCCCAGCTTCGTCCGTCTGCTCGAGCGCCAAGCGCTCGGAAGCGGCAACGGCGCCCTGCCGGGCGCCGACCATCTCGAGGCCGGCCGCGAAGCCCTCGCCGCCCTCGCTCAGGAGGTCGGACTGGACGCGGGACCGTCCGGCGATGCGGCCCAGCTCCTGCTCAGCATCGTGTCGCTCTGCTGGTTCCCGCTGGTACACGCGCATACCGTAGCTCCGGCCGTCGGGGTCGCCCTCGACGGCCCCGACGGCCTGGAGCGACGCAAGCGCCACGTCATCGACCTGGTCCTGTTTGGCGTCCATGGCCGCGCCGCGGCCCTGGCCGATGGCCAATAGCCGAGGAACCTATGACCGACGTGCTCGCAGCCCCGACGAAGCGTCCCGATACCCCGCTCGCCACCGAGCAGGAGGCGCGGGAAGTCGCGGAAGCCGCGCGGGAGAAGGAGTGGCAGGCGCCGAGCTTTGTGCGCGAGCTGTTCGAGGGCTCGTTCCGGCTCGACCTCGTGCACCCCTACCCCACGCAGGATCCCGCGGACATCGCCAAGGCGCGGCCGTTCCTCGAGCGCCTCGAGCGATTCATGCGTGAAGCGGTGGACAGCGACCGCATCGACCGCGAGGGCAAGATCCCCCCGGAGGTGATCCAGGGTCTTCGCGACCTCGGTGCGTTCGGCATCAAGATCCCGGAGGAGTACGGCGGCCTCGGGCTGAGCCAGACCAGCTACACCCACGCGATCGGGCTCGTTACCAGCCAGGACGGCAATCTCACCGCCCTGCTCTCGGCCGCGCAGTCGATCGGCGTGCCGACGCCGCTCAAGCTGTTCGGCACCCCGGAGCAGAAGAAGAAGTACCTCCCGCGGCTGGCCAGGGGCGCAATCTCCGCATTCGCGCTCACCGAGCCGAACGTGGGCTCGGATCCCGCGGCGATGACCACGACCGCGACGCTCTCCGCCGACGGCACGCACTACGTACTGAACGGCGAGAAGCTCTGGTGTACCAACGGCACGATCGCGGAGCTCATGGTCGTCATGGCGCGTAGCGGACCGCGGAAGATCACGGCGTTCATCGTCGAGACCGGGTGGCCGGGCGTGGAGGTCGCGCAGCGGCTCCACTTCATGGGGCTCAAGGCGCTCGAAAACGGCATCATCCGGTTCCACGACGTGAAGGTCCCCGCGGAGAACGTCATCTGGGGCGAGGGCAAAGGCCTCAAGCTCGCGCTGGTCACGCTGAACACGGGGCGGCTCACGCTGCCCGCATCGTGTGCGGCGGCGGGGAAACGCTGCCTGGAGATCGTGCGCCGGTGGGCGTCGGAACGGGTGCAGTGGGGCCAGCCCGTCGGCAAGCACGACATGATCGCGCAGAAGATCGGCCGGATGGCGGCCGACGTCTTCGCCATGGAAGCGGTCTCGGACCTGGCGTCCCTCATGGCCGACGCCGGCCGGACCGACATCCGGCTCGAGGCCGCGATGGCCAAGATGTGGAACACCGAGACCGCGTGGCGCATCGCCGACGACACCCTTCAGATCAGGGGCGGACGCGGCTACGAGACCGCCGACAGCCTGCGCAGCCGGGGCGAGCGCCCGGAGCCGATCGAACGGATGATGCGCGACATGCGCATCAATCTGATCTTCGAGGGCTCGAGCGAGATCATGCGGCTGTTCATCGCGCGGGAGGCGGTGGACACGCACCTGAAGGTGGCGGGCGCGCTGATCGACCCGAAGACGCCGACGGCGGACAAGATCCGGAGCCTCGTCCGCTCCGGCGCCTACTACGCGACCTGGTATCCGCGGCTGTACCTCGGCTGGGGCCGCGCACCACAGTATGGAGAGTTCGGAACCCTGGCGCCGCACCTCCGGTTCGTGAACCGCTCCGCGCGCCGGCTCGGCCGGACACTGTTCCACTGCATGCTTCGCTTCGGCCCGAAGCTCGAGAAGCGGCAGCAGGTGCTTGCCCGGCTGGTCGAGATCGGCGCGGAGCTGCTGGCGATCACCGCTGCCTGCGCGCGGGCGCACGCGATGGCCAAGGCGGGCGGGCAGGCGGGCGGCGGCCCCCTGGAACTGGCGGACGTGTTCAGCCGGCAGGCGAGACGGCGAGTGGAAGAGAAGTTCGAGGCCGTATGGGATAACGACGATACGGCTACCTACGCTGCCGCCCAGAACGTCCTTCGAGGCGAGCATGGCTGGTTGGAGAGTGGGGTGGTGGGAAATTTGTAACTGCTGGTAAGGCGGGAGGGGCGGTAGAGACGGTACGGGCGGTCAGGGAGCGGCGAGAGTGGGAAGGCGGCCCGGTGGATGCCCCTGCCGGCTTTCGCAGCTGTGCAACCCCGGTACCGCCCGTACCGTCTCTACCGCCCTCCCGCCCACGTTTCTCCTGTTCTCACCGCCCTTCGCTACTACATTACCGGCATGTCTATCGCAGAAGGCCGCTCGCTTCCGTGGGTCGGCCCCGAGGCCATCGACTCCGCCGTCCTCGAGACGTTTCCCTACGAGGGACCGGAGCAAGAGGTGACCACGGTTACCCCCGAGTTCAGCGCCGTCTGCCCCTACAGCGGCCTGCCGGATTACGCCGCGCTGACGATCCGCTACACGCCGTCCGATCGCTGCGTGGAGCTCAAGAGCCTCAAGTACTACATCACCAGCTACCGCAACGTCGGCATCTTCCAGGAGCACGCCACCGCCCGCATCGCGGAAGATCTCTTCCGTGTGCTGGCGCCGCGCCGGCTCGTCGTCTCCACGCGATACAACGTGCGGGGCGGGTTCGAGACCACCTGCAGCGTCACGCTCCCGGCCTGATGGCTGCTTCGGGTGTGATGCGGGCCGCGCCGGGCCCACCGCCGGGGCGAGGTTGCGAGGGAGCCGGCGCGGAGTAGGTTGGAGTTACCCCGCACGTGGCCGCGCCACGAACGACGGCCCCCAGCACGACCGAGGACGACCGCACGATGACGGACCTTCTGTTCAAGCTCGCCGAAGCGCTGGTGCTCTTCTACGCCGCGTCGTGGATCGCGCTTTATCTTCACGAGCTGGGACACGCGGCCGCGGCCCATGCGCTGGGCGTGCGGGTGTGGGGTATCCGTCTGGGTATCGGTCCGTCGCTCTTCGCGGGCTCGATCGGCGGATGCCGGCTGCAGCTCGGGCTGCTGCCGCTGGTCGGGGGAGTCGCGCTGGACGACGCCGACGCATCGGCCATCGGCTATCGGGACATCCGGTCCGGCTCCTGGCGCTTCGAGTGGGTCCGCGGCGCCTGGCGCGCCCCGGTGATCTCGGCGGCCGGCGGCGCCTGCAATCTGCTGGGCGTGCTGCTGGCGGCCGCATACTGGACGCTGGCCGGCGAACCGCCGATCGGCAGCCTCGGCGGCGACCTTGCCTTCTTCGTCGCGGCCGCGAACCTGTCGGGCTACTTCAATCTGGTGCCCTGCTTCTCCTCCGACGGCGTGCATCTCCTCGCGCACGTCGCCGCCGCCCGACGCTGCCAGCGCGGGGCCCCGCGTCCCTCGCTCTCGTAGCCTCGCCGCCCGACCGGTTCCGTCATATCATTGGCGTCATCTGAGCCGGGCCCCCGCGGCCCGGACGCGTCACCTCGCCCCCACCCCCCGAGGAATTGGCTGTGCCCAAGGACTCTCCCCCCAAGGACACCCTCACCGTCACCGACAACCGCACCGGCAAGACCTACGAGGTTCCCATCGCGGACGGCACCGTTCGCGCGATGGATCTGCGCCAGATCCGGGTGTCCGATGACGACTTCGGGCTCATGACCTACGACCCGGCCTTCATGAACACGGCGGCGTGTCGGAGCGCGATCACGTACATCGACGGTGACCAGGGGATCCTGCGGTACCGCGGCTACCCGATCGAGCAGGTCGCGGAGCGGGCGTCGTTCCTCGAGGTCGCCTGGCTGCTGAACGAGGGCGAGCTCCCCACGCGGGCGCAGCTCGACGCGTGGCAGGACGAGATCCGCAACCACACATACGTGCACACGAATCTCACGAAATTCCTCGAGGGATTCCGTTACGATGCCCACCCCATGGGCATGCTGCTCGGCGCAGCAGGGGCCCTCTCGACGTTCTACCCGGACGCCAAGCACGTCGGGGACCCGGCCAACCGCCGGCTGCAGCGCGTTCGGCTGCTCGCCAAGCTGCCGACCATCGCCGCGTTCGTCTTCCGCCATTCGCGCGGACTGCCATTCGTGTACCCGGACAACGACTTGGACTACATCGGCAACTTCGTGAACATGACGTTCAGCATCGGCGGCCGGCACAAGCCCAACAAGGTGCTGCAGCGCGCGCTCGAGATTCTGCTGATCCTGCACGCGGACCACGAGCAGAACTGCTCCACCAGCGCGGTGCGCGCGGTCGGCTCGTCGCAGGTCGACCCCTTCTCGGCGGTGTCCGCGGGCATCGCCGCGCTGTACGGGCCGTTGCACGGCGGGGCCAACGAGGCGGTGCTCGTGATGCTGGACGAGATCGGCGACAAGCAGCACATCCCGTCCTTCATCGAGAAGGTCAAGCGCGGCTCCGACCGCCTCATGGGCTTCGGCCACCGGGTCTACAAGTCGTACGACCCGCGCGCCAAGTTGATCAAGAAGGTGGCCTACGACGTATTCGAGCAGACGGGGCTCAACCCGAAGCTCGAGATCGCGATCGAGCTCGAGCGCATCGCGTTGGAAGACGAGTACTTCGTGAAGCGGAAGCTGTACCCGAACGTCGACTTCTACTCCGGCCTGATCTATCAGGCCATGGGGTATCCTACCGACTACTTCACGGTGCTTTTCGCCCTGGGCCGGACGCCGGGCTGGCTCGCCCAATGGGAGGAGATGATCGTGGACAAGGAACAGAAGATCGCGCGCCCGCGGCAGATCTACACCGGTGCGGGGGAGCGTCCGTTCAAGCCCGTCGAACAGCGCCGGTGACGGAGCCCGGCACCTCACGCGGTCCGGCGCCCAGCGATGAACTTGCCCAGAACCCCGCCGAGTAGACCGCTGACCGCCGAGCCAACGGTTCCGAAGCCGAGCACGGCCGCGGGCACGTCGCCGAGCAGGTACGACACCAGGATGCCGAGGAAGGCGGAAATGCCGCCCGCGACCGCGCCACCGGCCGCGGCGGCGCCTGCTCCAGCCGGCCGCGCGAGAACCGCGTAAAACACTCCGGCGATCGCCGAGATCGACATGCCGCCGGCGGCGAACAGATTGGCGACCGCGGGCGCGTAGTGGCCCGAGACTACCATGGCGAGCTGCAGCAATGTCCCGGCCACCGTGGCCGTGGCGAGCGGACGGCTGGGCCTGCCGGTCATTGCTTGCCTCCCTTGGATGCGCTTGTCTCGGCCGTCAGCGCCGTCCAGTCCGCGGGCCCCACCGCGAACCGCCGATGCAGTTGCTTCAGCGACCAGTCGTTGCCCCACTCGAAATGCCGGTACAACGTGTCGTACCCCGGGCCCGGCCGATACCCCACCATGGTCTCGATGACGCGCGTCCGCGTCGAATCGACCGCATCGAGCTCCAGCACGGTGTGGATCCCGGCGAGCAGCGCGCCGTGCTCGAATCCCGGCGTCGCGGACACGACCTGAAAGGACACCATCCGCTGGGGCACGTAGCTCAGATACCGACTGCGGATGTTGGCGGGATCCCCGATCCGGGCCTTCGGGTCGTAGCTGGATTCCATGATGCCCCCGACCCGGAGATCGGCCTGTGCCACGGGGACGGCCCAGCTGCGAAGGCCGTCGGACGTGGTGAGCGCCGTCCAGACTTCGCCGACGGAGGCAGGCACGATCACCGACTGTTGCAGGACGCGAATGCTGTCCTGGTAGATGTAGGAGGTGTTCCGCACCTCCTGCGCGGCGAGCGGGCCGGCGGCGGGGCCGACGACGGCGAATGCGAGCGCAAGAACGGCGGATGAGCGCGGCAGCATGAGAGCCTCGGTGGTGAAGGTCAGACTGACCGGTCTGGTCGAGCGGCGCGAGCGTCCGCCTCCAGCCGGGTGACATAGTCGCGCAACCTGCGCACGCCCGCATCGAACGGGTGGAGCGTCCGGTGCGTGCGGGCTTGCATCACCCCACCCTCCATCGTCGTGAGAACGAAGATCGCGAGCTCCAGGCGGTCGAGATCGGCAGGGAGCCGGTCGCCAGCGTCGTCCAGGCAGCGCCGGATGGCGGCCGTCCAGGCATCGAAGTTCGCGGCGAGCAGCGCACGTACCGGCGGATCGGGCTCGTGGAACTCCAGCGCCAGGCTCCCGATGGGGCAGCCGTAGAAGCAATCGGTCTCCACCAGCAGCGAGCGATACTTCTCGAGCAGCGCGAAGATCCGCTCGATCGGGTCGGGCACGGCCTCCCAGATCGGGGCGAGGAGCATGGGGTAAAGCCCCTCGCGATACCGGTCGAGCACCAGGACGAGCAAGTCCTGCTTGGTCGGAAAGAAGTGGTACAGGCTGCCGCTGTTGGCTTCCGCCTCGCGGAGGATATCGGCGATGCTGGTGGTGCCATACCCCTTCTCCCAGAAGAGGCGCATGGCGACATCCACCAGGCGTTCGCGGGTGCTGGGCGGTCCGGTCATGTTCTTGATTGAGCGCTCAACCAAGCTACAGCAGACCGGCGTTTCGTCAAGAGGACCCGCTACCTACGCGCCGCGGCTGGTCCGAGGTTCGGCCCAGACCTATAGTTCACGCCACCTCTTCCCAACCCCCCCGTGACCGACGCGGCCCGTCCGTCTTTGAAGCTCGAAACCGCGCTGGCCGGTCGTTACCGGATCGAGGGCAAGCTCGGCGAAGGGGGCATGTCGGTCGTCTTTCGCGCCCGCGACCTCCGGCACGACCGCGCGGTCGCGGTGAAGATGCTCCGCCCCGAGCTGTCCGCCGCACTCGGCTCCGAGCGCTTCTTGCGCGAGATCCGCATCATCGCCGGGCTGCAGCACCCCCACATCCTGCCGTTGCACGATTCGGGTGATGCGGACGGCAATCTCTACTACGTGATGCCGTTCGTCGAAGGCGAATCGCTCCGCCAGCGGCTGGATCGCGAGGGCGCGCTACCGCCCGCCGACGCAGTGCGGATCGCCCGGGAAGTGGCGAGCGCGCTGGATTACGCGCACGCCCACGGCGTGGTGCATCGCGACATCAAGCCCGAGAACATCCTGCTGGCCGGTCCCCATGCGATCGTCGCCGATTTCGGCATCGCGCGGGCCGTGGACATGGCGAGCGGCGCATCCGCTACCGCCACCGGGATCGTCGTCGGGACGCCGGCGTACATGAGTCCGGAGCAGGCGGCGGGCGAGACGCTCGACGGGCGGAGCGACCAGTACAGCCTCGCCTGCGTGATCTACGAGATGCTGAGCGGCGCAGCCCCGTTTGCCGGGACCACGCCGCGCGAGCTGATGGCCCGCCACGCGATCGAGCCGGTCCCGCCGCTCAGCTCGGTGAAGCCGGAGCTGCCGCCCGCGCTCAGCATCGCGCTCGCGCGCTCGCTCGAAAAGCATCCCGGGGTACGCTACGGCAGCGCCGGCTCGCTGGCCGCCGCCCTGGCGGGGACCGCCACACCGGCCGGTGCCACCACTCCGGTGCCGCTGCCGGCGGTCCCGCGGCCCCGCCCGCGCATCCGAACGATCGGCGTGCTCGGAATCCTGCTCGCGATGGCGCTCGGCGTGGCGCTGTGGGCCCTGCACGGCCGCTCGGCGCGCCGCACCCCGCCGGTGCCTCCCACTGCGCCGGGCGCGGCGACGGCCATCGCGGTGCTCCCCTTCGCGGTCTCCGGTAGCGACACGCTCGGGCTCTCCGAAGGCATCGTGGGGCTGCTGGGGACCAAGCTCGATGGCGCGGGTGATCTGCGGGTAGTGGATCCCCGCGCGCTGCTGAGTCACGTCGGGCAGGAGCGCGCCCCGCGCCTCGGCCCCGACCAGGGACGCGCCGTGGCCCGGCATTTTGGTGCGGGGCTGTACGTCCTGGGCGACGTGGTCCAGATCCCGGGGCGCTTGCGGCTGAGCGCGGCCATGTACGTGCCCGACCGCGGCGAGGCGATCGCGCGGGCCGAAGCCGAGGGAGATGTCGGTCGGCTCTTCGAGCTGGTGGACGACCTCACCGCACAGCTCCTGGCGGGGTGGAGCGGACGCGAGTCGCGCGTCAGCGGCATCGCCGCCGTGACCACCTCCTCGCTGCCCGCGCTCAAAGCGTACCTCGAAGGCGAGGCCGCGCTCCGGGACGCCCGCTTCGACCAGGCGATCGACGGATTTCAGCGCGCCATCGCGACCGACTCGATGTTCGCACTCGCGTGGTACCGGTTGAGCGTCGCGGGTGAATGGCTCACGCGCGACGATCTCGCGGGACCCGCCGCCGAGCGAGCCGCCCAGCTAGCCGGGCGGCTGCCCGAGCGTGAGCGGCGTCTCCTCGAGGCGATGCGGTCGGGCCGTCGCGGCGCCTTCGATGAAGCGCTCACCCGTTATCAAGCGATCATCTCGACGTACCCCGAGGATGTCGAGGCGTGGATTCAGCTGGCTGAGCTCCAGTTCCACTTCGGGCCCTGGCGGGCCCAATCGGCAAGTGAGTCCCGGCCTGCCTGGGAGCGGGTCCTGGCGCTCGATCCCAGTCAGATCGCGGCGAGGGTGCACCTGGCCCGCATCGCGGCGATCGAAGGCCGTTCCGGCGCGGTGGACACGCTGGTGCGCGAGATCCTGGCGCTGCACAGCGCGCCGGGTCGCGCGCCGGGCACGCGCTCCGAGGATCTGGAGATGGAAACGCTGCGGGCCTTCTCGATCCGGGACACCGCCGAGCAACGGCGGGTGCTGGCCGAGCTGGCTCAGGCGAGCGACCTGACGGTGACGCTGTCAGCGTGGGCCGCCGCCTCGTTCGCGTACGATCTTCCCGGCGCGATCTCGGTCGCGAGAGTGCTGACGCAGCCGTCGCGCGGCGGCACGGCGCGAGCGGTCGGATCTCTCACCGTGGCGTTTCTCGAGGCGGCGCGCGGGCGCATCGGCGAAGCGCGGCGGCAGCTGGCGCTCGCGGAGGCCGCCGACCCCGAGCGGACCCGCACGGGGCCTGCACTGCTCGCGGTAGCCCCCTTCGTCCGCACGCCACCTGCCGAGCTGCGTCGGCTGCTGGCAAGGGCCGTCGCCGCGCCGCCACCCGGACCCGATGATGACCGCGCCGGCCTCAGCGTCTATTTTCGGCGCACCCCGCCGGCGCAGGACCGCCGCACCCGCCTCTATCTGGCTGGCGTGCTCTCCGCCCGTCTTGGCGACCGCGCGCGGGCGGCCCAGCGAGCGGAGGAGCTGTCCGCGCTGGCGCGCTCCGACTCCGGGTCGCTCGCCGCGGACTTCGCGCATGGCATCCGGGCGGAGCTCGCGATGACCCGGGGCAACGCCGAGGAGGCGCTCCGCGAGGTCGAGGGAATGCGGCACGAGACGTACTACATCACCGCGTTCGCGTTCCCCGAGCTCTCCCAAGCTCGGGAGCGGTACTACCACGCCGAGGCGCTCGCGCGTCTCGGCCGACCGGAGGAGGCGCTCCGGTGGTTCGGATCGTTCGCGGAGTTCTCGCCCTACGACATGTTGTACTCGGCGGTGGGGCATCGCCGCCGGGGCGAGATCCTCGAATCGCTGGGCCGGCGGGAGGCGGCGGCACAAGAGTACGCGCAGTTCATCGAGCTGTGGAAGGAGGCGGATCCGGAGCTGCAGCCGGCCGTGCGCGAAGCCCGTGTCGCAATGGGGAGACTGAGCAGTGAACGGTAAGCGGTGAGCGGTGAGCGGGAGACGAGCCCGTGGGCCCGATTCTGCTGGGGGCCCCCTGCTTACTGCTCACCGCTCACCATTTTTTACTGGTTTTCGCTCGCCATCTCCGCCTCCCGCGGGATGTCTCCCTCGAGATAGGTGTAGCCCTCCAGCCCGGCTACGTAGTCGGCGATGAAGCTGTTGGCGTCGTGCCGGCTCAGGTCCTTCGTCTTGGCCACTTTGCGCCGGAACGTCGCGAGCAGATCGGAGGCCTGGAACTGCACGTAGTTGAGCACCTCGGTCACGGTGTCACCGTGCACGAGGTCGGTGATCTCGTACCCCTGCTCGGTGAGCCGGACGTGAACGGCGTTGGTGTCGCCGAAGAGGTTGTGCAGGTCGCCCAGGATCTCCTGGTATGCCCCGGTCAGGAAGATGCCCAGGATGTACGGCTCGCCCTCCAGGACCGGGTGCAGCTCGAGTGACGGCTTCCCCTTCCGGCCGCCGCTGAAGCGGTCGATCACGCCGTCCGAGTCGCAGGTGATGTCCTGCAGCGTGCCGCGCCGGGTCGGCGGCTCGCGCAGGCGGTGGATCGGCACGATCGGGAAGATCTGGTCGATCGCCCAGTTGTCGGGCAGCGACTGGAAGACCGAGAAGTTGCAGAAATACCGGTCCACCAACGCCGACTCGATGTGCCCGGCGATCTCGGGATAGGACGCCCGGTCGTCGGCGATGGCAGCCGCGAGCGCGTTGAGCGTCGCCAGGTAGAACTGCTCGGCGTCGGCCTTGTCCCGCAGGGTGAATACGCCGCTCGCGAAGTACTCCTGCGCCCGCTCCTTCGCGAACACCACGTCGTGGAACACTTCCTGGATCCGGTCGGGCGCGACCGACTCGAGGTTCTCCGCCATCTCCACCAGCAGCGGGTGCGGCTCGGCCCGGAGCCTCGGGGCCGACGGGTCCGCCAGCGACTCCACCTCGATCACGTTCACCAGCAGCAGCGAATGGTGCGCCGTGATGGCCCGTCCCGACTCGGAGATGATGTTGGGCATGGGCAGCTCCTCGGTGCGGCACACCGTCCCGAGGGTGTAGACCACGTCGTTGGCGTACTCGCGGAGCGAGTAGTTGACGCTCGCCGGGCGGGTGGACCGCGAGCCGTCGTAGTCCACGCCCAGCCCGCCGCCGACGTCCACGTAGTCGAGGTGGTCGAAGCCCATGCCGCGGAGCTCGGCGTAATAGCGCCCGATCTCCTCCAGGCCCGCCTTGATGAACCGGATGTCGGGGATCTGGCTGCCCAGATGGAAGTGGACCAGCCGGAGGATGTCTTTCCGGCCGAGCGTATCGAGCCGGTCGAGCAGCTTCACGAGCTCGACTGCGCCCAGCCCGAACTTGGACTTCTCGCCGCCGCTCTTGGCCCAGCGGCCCGAGCCCTCGGTGGCGAGCTTGATGCGGACGCCGACCGTCGGGTTGACTCCCATGTCGTCGGCCACGCGGAACAGGACATCGAGCTCGCTGAGCTGTTCGAGCACGATCATCACCGCGTGGCCCAGGCGCTGGCCCATGAGCGCGAGCCGCATGAACTCCTCGTCCTTGTACCCGTTGCAGACGATGAGGTGGTTGGTGGTCTCGTTCTGGCCCAGCACGGCCATCAGCTCCGGCTTGCTGCCGCACTCGAGCCCGACGCCGTGCGGCGTGCCGAATTCCACGATCTCCTGCACGACGTGGCGCTGCTGGTTCACCTTGATCGGGTACACGGTCGTGTACTGACCGCCGTATCCGAACTCCTTGATCGCGTTCTGGAACTGCGCCGCGAGCGCCTGGATGCGGGAGCGCAGGATGTCCGAGAAGCGCAGCAGCAGCGGCAGCCCGACGCCTTGCGCGTTCAGGTCGAGCGCGAGCTGGTAGAGGTCGAGCCCGCGCTTGGGATTTCCGTCGGGGTGGACGGTGACGTGCCCTTCGTCGTTGACCCGGAAATAGCCGAGTCCCCACCCGCTCATGTTGTAGAGCTTCTCCGAATCCTTCGTGCTCCACGGTGCGAGGGGCGTCGAAACGATGGTAGCGATGGCTGGCACTCCTGCTCAGGTGAACCCGCGCGAGCGCGCCGAAGCGCCCCTAAGTTGTCTCCCATGAGTTCCCCAGTCCACACCCGGGCCTCGGTCCGGTCGTGATCGTGGGCGACGGGCTCTCGTCCCCGGGCGGTGGGGCGCCGGGGCCGGGTTGAGCTCGGTCCTGTGGCGTCCCTGCTACATCCGGGGCGTGTCCCACAGGCAACGGTGGCCTCCGCGCCACGCCCCTCCCCAACGCTAAGTCGCAGTGGCAGCAGCATTCGGGGGCGGCACGAACCTCGCACCCCGGTAGCGGTGCAACGCTAACATCCCGTATTGCAAATAGTTGCACTACCGCGGTCAAAGCGAGGCTCGACATGTTCGCTCCCACGCTTACGTCTGTCCGCCGCCTGTCCCCGGCGCTCCGGGGTCAGCTCCAGGTCGCCTACGCGCGCGCCTGGCAGGCGCTGTCCGATACGCATTTCCAGCAGGCTGTCCTGTTCGCCCGCCGGGTGGCCGACCGGCTGGTGTTGGACGAGGCGCTCGACCGGTACTTCCGGGAGGTGGCCGTCCCGGTCGCCATGCAGGAGACGGTGCGCGCGCGGGCTCTTCTCGAGCTGGCCGACATGGTGCCCGGCGTTCTCAGCGACGCGGCCGCGGGCGACCCGTGGCGGCGTCTCCGCCCGGACCGCTTGATGGAGTCGGTACGCCGCCGGGCGCAGTGGGTCGAAGAGACGACCCTGCAGTGCCGCATGGCGGCGTGTCTCGCCGACGCGGCCGTCGCCGAAACCCACACGCGGATGGCGGTCGACGTCGCCCAGATGCTTGCCCATGCCATGCCGCCGGACGAGGCCGTGATGGTGTACGTGCGCACGTTCGATCTGCCGGCCCGAGACGGCGATGTGGTGTTCCGCGCCGCGCTCGCCCGGCTGGGCGAACGGCAGCTCGCGGCGGCCGGCGTGCCCCGGCTCGTTGCGGAGCCGGTGCCCGTGCCCGAGGCGCCGATGCCGGGCCCCGCGCTGCTGGCGCCGGTTCCCGCGTTCGGATTGAGGGTCCTCGGCTGAAGCGTGCGCGGGCGCACGGCGCTGGGCCGGCCTCCGGGGACATCGTACCCGGAGGCCGGCTTCTTTCGAGGGTAATCGCCAGTGACCTGGTCCTACCGCATCGGGCGCATCGCGGGAACGGACATCAAGGTGCACGTCACCTTCATCCTGCTGCTCGTCTGGTACGCGTTCGCGGCCTGGCGATCGGCGGGCCCTCGCGCGGCGCTGCTCGGCATCCTCTTCCTGCTCGCGCTGTTCGCCTGCGTCCTGCTCCACGAGTTCGGACACATCCTGATGGCTCGCCGGTTCGGCGTGCGCACGCCGGACGTGATTCTGCTGCCGATCGGCGGGATCGCGCGGCTCGAGCGGATTCCGGACGCGCCGAAGCAGGAGCTGTTGATCGCCGCGGCGGGGCCCCTCGTCACGCTCTTCATCGCGCTCGCGCTGTACGTATGGCTCCTGGCGACGGGGCAAACGCCGGCAATGCTGGCCGACCCCGACAGCGGCAGCTTCGCGGCACGCCTGATGGGGGTGAACGTTTGGCTCCTCGCATTCAACCTGGTCCCGGCCTTTCCGATGGACGGCGGGCGCATGCTCCGGGCCTTGCTCGCGACCAGGATCGGCGTCGTGCGAGCCACCCGCGCCGCCGCCGTACTCGGCCAGGTGCTCGCGGTGGCCATGATCCTGGCGGGTCTGTCAGGGTACATCCTGCTGGCGGTGATCGGGTTTTTCGTGTTCGTCGGCGCGAGCGCGGAGGCAACCGCGGTGGAGACCCGGGCCATCGGGGAAGGGTTGCGGGTCGCGGACATGATGATCACGCGGTTCCAGACGGTGCCCGCGCGCGCCTCGCTGGCGAACGCGGTGGACCTGCTCCTGTCCGGAGACCAGCGCGAGTTTCCGGTCCTCGACGCGCACGGCCGTCCGGGCGGGATTCTGACCCGCGACAACCTCATTCGCGGCCTTCGCGAGCGAGGGCCGGAGTCGACGGTTGCCGAGGCGATGAGCGCAGCGGCGCCGGCCGTGTCGCCTGCGCTCGGGTTCCAGGACGCGCTCGAGCGCCTGCGCCAGAGCGGGCTCCCCGCCTTGCCTGTGGTGGACGGCGGCGGCATACTGGTCGGACTCCTGACGATGGACAACATTGCGGAGTTGCTGCTCGTGCGGCGTGCAGACGCCGGCCACTGAGCCGGCCCGAACGCAGCGCCCGAAAGCCTCCCACCCGTAGCACGAGGATTGCACATGCCCATGCTCGCCCGAGGCGCGGGCCTCGCGGCCTTCACCGTGCTGGCCGCCTGTTCCGGCTCGGAAGCCCCGCGCGCCGACCAGCCACCCGCCGACGCACCCGCGAACCCGGCGGCCGCCCCTGCCGCGAACGTCGTGACGGTGACCGCGCGGGACTACGCCTTCGATGCACCCCGCCAGATCCCGGCGGGACTCACCACCTTCCGCTTCGTCGGCCGGACGAACGAGCCGCACCACGGCATCCTGGTGCGCCTGGACGAGGGCAAGACCTTCGACGACTTTGCCGCCGCCCTCAAGCAGCCGGGGCCGCCACCGGCCTGGGCGCACCTCGAAGGCGGGATGATGATCGGCGATCCGGAGAAGGGATCCAACGTCACCATGACGCTCACGCCGGGGCTCCACGCGCTCATCTGTTTCGTTCCGAGCCCGGACGGCGTGCCCCACTTCGCCAAGGGCATGGTGGTGCCGATCGAGGTCACCGGACCGGCCGCCGAAGCGGCGGAGCCCGAGGCGGACATCGTGCTGCGCCTCGTCGATTACGACTTCCAGTTCTCCAAGCCGCTCACGCCCGGCGAGCACGTGATCCGGGTCGAGACCGCGCCGGGGCAGCCGCACGAGCTGGTGCTGCTGCGCCTCGCCGACGGCACCACCGCGGAGCAGGCGGCCGCGTGGGAGATGGAAGGCCGGAAGGGCGAACAGCCGTTCCGGTTCGTGGGCGGGGTGGCGCCCATGGACGGCGGGCGGCACGCCTACATCAAGGCCAACTTCGAGCCGGGCAATTACGCGCTGATCTGCTTCATTCCCGACGCGAAGGACGGCAAGCCGCACATCGCGCACGGGATGCTCAAGGAGATCAAGGTGGGCTGACGCCACCACAGCGCTTCGCCCGCCAGTCCCGGGGCGCGCAGGCGAGGCCGGGCTCGCGCCAGAGCCCGGCCCGCGCCGCCCGCGCCGTCTTTTGCGCTCGCTCCAGCCGTTTCACATACTTCACGTTCGGCGGTACGGTGAGCAGGAAGGCCCACCCGTGGCGCACCAGCGCTTCGTTGACCAGCGAGTCGCCGTGCCACGCGTAGGCCAGCGTCCGGCCGTGCCGGTCGCGCGCGCCGATGTCCGACTCGAGCCGCACGCGGGTGCCGACGGGAAGCATGCGGCGGAGCGCGGCGGCGGATTCCCGGCCTGCCCGCCCCTGCGCCCGCTCAGGCGCGTCGATCCCGATCAGGCGGATCTTCAGGCCGTCGGCGCAGTGAAAGGTATCGCCATCCACCACCCGTGAGACGGTACACGGCCGTTCCGGTCCCGCGGCGACCAGCAGCGCTACGACCGCGAATGTGATCAGCACTCGCGGAATCTAAGATCGAGCGTCTTCCCGCATGGCATCCTTCATCGCCGAGCGCAGTACGGTCGTTCCCTTCTCGTCGGAGGAAGTCTACGCCTGGCACGCCCGCCCCGGCGCCTTCGAGCGACTCGTGCCGCCGTGGGAGCGGATCGAGATCGTCGAGCGCACCGGCGGGGTGGAAACCGGAGCCCGCACCGTGGTGCGGCTCAAGGCCGGGCCGGCGTCGGTGCGCTGGGCGGCCGTGCACCGCGATCACGTGCCGGGCCGCCGGTTCGTCGACGAGCAGGTCGAGGGACCGTTCGCCCACTGGGTGCACACTCACGAGTTCGCGCCGGAAGGCAGCGGCTGCCGGGTCAGCGACCGGATCGAGTACGCCCCGCCGTTCGGCCTGGCGGGCGCGGCGGCGGATCTCTGGCTGATTCGGCCCCGGATCGATCGGTTGCTGACGTACCGCCATGCTCTGCTCGAGGCCGATCTCGCCGCACATGCCCGGTTCGCCGGAGAGCCCAGACTCCGGGTGGCGATCACCGGTGCGAGCGGACTCATCGGGCGGGCGCTCGCAGCCTTCCTCACCACCGGCGGGCACCAGGTGACCCGCGTCGTGCGGGGCGCCCCCGGCCCCGGCGACGTGCGGTGGGATCCCGCCGCCGCGACGATCGATGCCGCGGGTCTGGAGGGCCTGGACGCGGTCATTCACCTGGCCGGCGAGAACGTCGCGTCCGGGCGATGGACCACGGAGCGGAAGCGCCGCATCCGTGAGAGCCGCGTGGGAGGGACGCGGCTCCTCGCCGACGCGCTCGCCGGGCTCACCCGGCCCCCGAAGGTCCTGGTCTCGGCATCCGCAATCGGCATTTATGGACCGCGCGGCGACGAGCTGCTCGGCGAGGCCAGCGCACCGGGGCCGGACGGCGACTTCTTCGTGGACCTCGCGCGAGATTGGGAAGCGGCCGCCGAGCCGGCCCGCCGCGCGGGGATTCGTGTGGTGCACCCGCGGTTCGGTGTGGTGCTGAGCCCGGCCGGTGGCGCCCTCGCCAAGCTGCTCCCACCTTTCCGCGCGGGCGTCGGTGGCCCGCTGGGTGACGGCCGCATGTGGATGAGCTGGGTGTCGGTGGACGACGCCGTCGGCGCGATCCACCACGCGCTCTTCTCCCTCTCCCTCGCCGGGCCGTACAACGTGGCGGCGCCCGATCCCGTGACCAATCGCGAGTTCACCCGGACGCTCGGGCGTGTGCTCCGCCGGCCGGCGCTGCTCCCGGTGCCGGCCGCCGCGCTCCGGGCGGTGTTCGGCGAGATGGCCGATGCCACCATCCTGTCCAGCATTCGCGTGCTTCCGACCGCGCTCGAGCGGAACGGCTACGGGTTCCGGCACACCCGCCTCGAGCCGGCGCTCCGCTACCTGTTGGGGCGCTTCGCGTAGTTAGCTTCCGGGCATGCTCCCACCGCGCGCCGTCGTGCTGTTGAGCGGCGGCATGGATTCGGCCACCGTGGCGGCCGTCGCGCGCCGCCGTGGCTTCGAGGTGCACGCCCTCAGCTTTCGCTACGGGCAACGGCACGTGGCGGAGCTTGCCGCCGCGCGGCGGGTCGCCGCGCGGCTGGGCGTCGCGCAGCACGCGATCGTGGACATCGATCTGAGGGCGTTCGGCGGCTCCGCCCTGACCGACGACATCGCGGTGCCCAAGGATCGGACGCTCGACGTCATCGGGAACGGCATCCCCGTCACGTACGTGCCGGCACGCAACACGATCTTTCTCGGCTTCGCGCTGGCGTGGGCCGAAGTCCTGGGCGCATCCGACATCTTCATCGGGGTCAACGCGCTCGACTACAGCGGCTATCCCGATTGCCGGCCGGAGTTCATCGCGGCGTTCCAGGCGCTGGCGAATCTGGCCACCCGCGCCGCCACCGCGGAGGGCCGGCGGTTCACGATCCACACCCCGCTCATCCTGCTCGCCAAGCGGGAGATCATCGAGCTCGGTCGAGCGCATGACGTGGACTTCGGGCTCACCCTGAGCTGCTATGACCCGGGTCCCGGCGGGGAGGCCTGCGGACGCTGCGACGCGTGCCAGCTCCGTCTCAAGGGCTTCCGGGAAGCGGGAATGCCGGATCCGGCGAGGTACCTGACTGCGGTGAGCAGGGAGCAGTGAGCCCATGGCCTACGCCGTCAAGGAGATCTACTACACGCTCCAGGGCGAAGGCGCGCAGGCCGGCCGGCCGGCGGTGTTCTGCCGGTTTGCCGGGTGCAACCTCTGGACCGGCCGCGAGGCCGACCGGGCGTCCGCCGTCTGCGATTTCTGCGACACCGATTTCGTCGGTACCGACGGTCCCGGGGGCGGGAAGTTCACGGCCGCGGCCGATCTCGCGCGCGCGGTGGACGCCGCCTGGCCCGCGGACGCAGCCGCCGGGGGGCGCAAGTTCGTCGTGTGCACGGGGGGCGAGCCGCTGCTGCAGCTCGACGCCGAGCTGGTCGGCGCGCTGCACGAGGCGGGATTCCAGGTGGCGGTGGAGACCAATGGCACTCAGGATCCTCCGGCGGGGCTGGATTGGATCTGCGTGAGCCCGAAGGCCGGCGCCGAATTGCGGCTCCGGTCCGGCGACGAGCTGAAGCTCGTCTATCCCCAGCAGGGCGCGGAGCCCGCGCGTTTCGAGCGGCTCGACTTTCGGCACTTCTTCCTCCAGCCGATGGACGGGCCGGAGCGCGACGCCAACACCCATGCCGCGCTGGTCTACTGCCTGGCGCATCCGCGCTGGCGGCTGAGCCTTCAAGCTCATAAGCTTCTCGGAATTCCGTAGGGCGGGAGAGGGCGGGAGAAGGCGGCAGCGGGCGGGAGCGGCTGCAAAACGAGCCTCCTGAGTGCCCTGTCCATCTCCCGCCCGCTCCCGTCCGCTCCCGACCACTCCCGCCCCGCCGCCATGCATGGATATTCGGATCGGATAAACCACGCCCTTGCCTTCACCGCGAAGCACTACCGCCCCTCGTTCCCGCCCTGGGGCGGCATGGGACACGTGGCGCATCCGGCCAATGTCGGGCTGATTCTGGCACGGTACGGGTGCGACCAGCCGACGATCGTAGCCGGCATCGTGCATCACGTCCTCGAGGAGTTGCCGCCCCCGGAGCGCACCGCCTACGAGGCGAAGATCTCGGAGAAGTTCGGACCCGTGGTGCTCGCGGTGGCGCTCGACGCCAGCGAGCTGCGATTCGACGAGCGCGGCGAGCGCCCCTGGCGCGCGCGCAAGCTCGAGCTCCTCTCGCACCTCGGCGTCGCCGAGCCGCGGGCGCTGGACGTGATCGCGGCAGACGAGATTCATCACTGTGGATCGTTGATCGCGGCGACGAGGCGCCTGGGCATCGAGTACCTCCACACGGTCAGCCAGGCCAGCTCGGAGCAGATCCTGTGGTGGTACCGGTCCATGCTGGAGGTTCTGATGGCGAGGGGAGACTGGCCCCAGCGGGCCATGCTGGAGGAGATCCGCGCGCTGAGCGCCGATCTCGTCCGGAGCCTGCAACAGCGCGAGGAGGAACTGTGACCCGTCCCCTGCTCCGCCGGCCGGCGACGGCGCTCATGCTCGCCGCCACCACGGCCTGCGCCGGCGCACTGCCGCCGCCGCCCGCGCCGACCAACCCGATCCGCTTCATCTCGATCAACGACGCGTACGTGTCGGACACCCTGGCGGACGGGGCCGGTGGCCTCGCCCGGGTGGCCGCGCTTCGCGACCGGATCGCGCTCGAGGGACCGACGCTGTTCGTGCTGGCGGGCGACTTCCTCGCGCCGAGCGCGCTCAGCCGACAGTACCACGGCCGCCACATGGTGGACGCGCTCAACGCCGCCCGGCTGGACTACGCCACGTTCGGCGACCACGATCTCGAGCTCGCGCGCGACACACTGCTCGCGCGGATCGGCGAGTCGCGCTTCACGTGGCTGTCCGCCAACTGCACCGGGCCGCACGGCGCGCCCCTCCCCGGCGTGCTCGCCTGGGACACGGTGCGGATGACCGAACGGAAAGTCGGCCTGTTCGGCCTCACCCTGGCGGGCACCTATGCGGACTCCGTGCGCTGCAGTGACACCGAAGCCGCGGCGCGGCGCGCGGTGGACACGCTCGCGGCCCAAGGCGCGGAGCTCATCGTGGCCCTGACCCATCAGCCGCTCGAGGCCGACCGCCGGCTGCTCAACCGGGAGAGCCGCATCGACCTCATCCTGGGCGGCCACGAGCATGAGGCCCAGAGCCTCAGCATTTCCGGCCGGCACGTACTCAAGGCGGACGCCAACGAGCGCACGGTCCAGTTCGCCACGCTGTGGGGAGCCAAGGGTCAGTGGCGCCAAGCGGTAACGCTCCTTCCCGTCCACGCCGGACTGCCCGCGGATTCCGCCACCGCCGCCGTAGTCGCGGCATGGCAGGACAGCCTGCGCGCCCGCTCCGGCGCCAGCCGCTGACCCCCTGCGCCGGCTTCCCCGGTCCACCCGGCCCGCTATCTTCCTCGGCAATGGGTTCACCGACGCCCACCGCGCTCGCCACCATTCCCAGCGCCTTTGCCGCTGCCTGCCGGCTCTCCCGCACCGATGGAGAGCTGCTGCAACGTTGCCGCGTGGCGCTGGTCCAGCGGTTTCAGAGCGACCGCATCTGGCTGTCGCTCCTCTCGTCCCACGGAAAGACGGCCACGGTCGGCCCGCCGGACCGCGGGTCCGCCACGGTCGAGGTCACCCGGCTCAAGAACGGCGACACCGAGGTGCTGATCCTGGCCGACCGGGAGGTTGCCGCCGAGATGCGGGGCGTGGCGATGTCGCTGGCGGTCGGCCTTTCGGTCGTGTTCGAGCTGCGCAGCATCCTGCTCGAGCGCCAGGGCGCGCTAGACGACGCGGTCTTCCAGCTCCGCGCCCTCCGGCAGGTCGCCCGGCTGCTTTCGTCGATGCACTCGACCGAAGAAACGGAGCAGCTCGTCCTCGATTTCATGGCGGAAGTTTTCTTTGCCTGGTGGGCGACGCTCTACCGCGCGGCCGGCCCGGTGTACGCCCCCAAGCTCTCCCGTTCCCTGGCCGACCGGGAACCTCCGCCGCCGATCGATCGCGAGGCGCTCGACAGTTCCCTGCCCGCCGGGAGCGCCGCCGCCGGTGCCGAGGACGTGGGCGTCGCGACGCTGGTCGGCGAGGGCGCGCAGCTCATCGTGCCGCTCGACGCGGGGGCGGAGCGGATGGCTCTGCTCGTGCTCGGCGGACGGATCAGCGAAAAGGCGTACGGACGCCCCGAGCTGGAGCTCGCGGGCACGCTGTCGTTCGCGGCCGCGATCGCCCTCAAGAACGCCGAGCTGGTGGAGCAGCTCCACAGCGCGGCGACCACCGACGAGCTTACCGGCCTCTACAACCGGCGCGCTCTCGAGGAGCGGCTCGCAGCGGAGATCTCCCGCAGCCTGCGCCACCAGCTCCACACGAGCGTGCTGCTGCTGGACCTCGACCGCTTCAAGATCATCAACGATACGATGGGCCACGCGGCGGGCGACCGGCTCCTGGTCCTCGTCGCGAACGTGCTGCGGCAGCAGGCCCGTGCGCTCGACGTGGTCGGCCGCCTCGGCGGCGACGAATTTCTCGTCGTGCTGCCGATGACCAAGCCGACCGAGGCCCAGGTATTCGTGGGCCGGGTCCAGGCCAGCCTCGATCAGATCGCCAAGACCCACCCGGAGTTCGGGCAGTGCACGCTCAGCATCGGCGTGGCCGAGGCGCCGCGGCACGGCAGCACGGTGGGCGCGCTCCTCGCCGCGGCCGACACCGCCCTGTACCGGGCGAAGCGGGGCGGCCGGAATACCGTCGAAGTCGCGGACGAATAGCGGATCGACCGCCAATGCCAGACCCGGAGTTCATACTGCTGGGGGATGCCTGCTGGCTGGATTTCGTGAACACCGTGCGGGGCCGGAGCAGCGACCCGCCCGACCTCCTTCCCGACCCCGCCGCCTACCACCGCTGGACCCGCGCCCAGAAGCTCGCCTCGGACGTCGAGGAGGTACCGTTCGCCGACATCCTGGCCTTCCGCCGCCACTTGTCCGGGCTGGCGGAGGCGTTGAGCGGCGGGCGCCAGGCGCCCGGGTCGGCGGTCGCGGCGGTGAACGCGGTGCTGGCCCGCCAGCCTGGGCACGAGCAGCTGGTGCGCACGTCGGGCCGCTGGTCGGTGCGCCTCGCGCCGGAGCGGCCGCTCCGAGCCCTCGAGGTGGTCGCGCGGTCCGCCGCCGCCACCCTCGCCGATGCCACGCGCACGGTGCGTTGCTGCGCAGCGGAGCCCTGCTCGCTCGTCTTCCTCGACAGCGCCACGACCCAGAGCCGATTGTGGTGCAGTGCGGCGATCTGCGGCGGCCGCGGCCGGATCGAGCGACGGCGCGGTCTGCTGCGATGATCCCCACCGACCCGGTCGAGATCTTCCGCCGGTCGGAGGCCGCGCTCGGCGAGCGGTTCGCGCTGGAGCGCCTCGTCGCGGCGTCGGCCGAGCGGGTCCTCTTTCTCGCGTCCGATCGGGTACTCAAGCGGGCGGTCAGCCTCCGGGTCAACTTCTGGTCGAACGCGGCGACCCGCGCCTGGTTCCTCGCCGAGGCCGTCGCCCTCGGACGACTCGACCATCCCGCGATCCGCCACGTCTACGACGTCGGCGTGGTAGACGAGCTGGCGTACCGGGTGGGCAACTGGATCGAGGGCGAGGGCCTGCACGAGGCGGTGGGCAGGGGCCCGCGCCCGATCCCTACCGTCCACGCGCTCGCCCGCGACCTGCTCAGCGCGCTCGAGCACGCGCACGGCCACGGCGTGATCGTACGCCGCGTGGTGCCGGCGTCGCTGATTCTCAGCGCCGCCGGGCGGGGCACGATCACCGACCTGCGGTTCTCGAGCTGGACGCTGGGCGCGCTGCCGCCGGACGTGGTGCCGACGCAGCAGGGATTCATGGCGCCCGAGGTCCGGGACGGTGCCGGCGGCGACGCGGTGAGTGACGTGTACACAGCCGGTGCCATCCTCTACTACGCCATCACCGCGCAGGAACCGCCGCTGGAGCCCGGCGCGCTCAGGCCGCCCACCGAGTTCCGGCCGAACTGTCCCCGTGCGCTCGAGCGGGTGATCCTCCGCTCGCTCCGGCCGGCGCCGAACGACCGGTACCTGACCGCCGCGGAGATGCTCGAGGACTTCGCGTCGGAGGCCGGCACGTTCGAGACGGCGGCGGTGAGCGTGGGCGGCAACGTGGCGCTGCTCGACGCTGACGACAAGATCCGCTGGGAGAAGCGGCTCCGGCGCGCGCTGGGCGACGACTACGAGCTGCTCGGAACGCTCGGGCAGGGCGGGTTCGGTCGGGTGTACCGGGTCCGCGATCTGCACCTGGAGCGCGAGGTCGCGCTCAAGGTGCTGCACCCGGCGCTCACCCAGGATCCGGCGGTGGTCGAGCGATTCCGGCGGGAGGCGCAGCTCGCGGCGCGGCTCAACCACCCGAACATCGTCAACATCTACGACATCGCCGGGCGCTCGGGACTCATCTGGTACACGATGGAGCTGATCCAGGGTCCGAGCCTCGCGCAGCTGGTGGAGCGCAACGGGCCATTGCCCCTCGACCGCGTATTTCGGCTGCTACGCGAGGCCCTGTCCGCGCTGGCCCACGCCCATGGTTTTGGGCTGGTGCACCGAGACATCAAACCCGAGAACATGCTGCTCGAGCCGGGTGGAAGCCTGCGAATCACCGACTTCGGACTCGCGCTCGCGCTCAGGGGCGGCAAGTTCGGGGGCGCCACCAGCCGCAGCGGCACTCCCCAGTTTGCGAGTCCGGAGCAGCTGCTGGGGGAGCGGGTGGACCAGCGGTCCGACCTGTACAGCCTCGCCGCGGTCGCGTACTACGCGCTGCTGGGCGCGGTGCCGTTCCCGGGCGCCACGCCCGAGCAGGTCCTGGCCAAGCAGACCACCAATCAGTTCCCGGTGACCGAGGGGCGCCGGGAGGACGTGAGCCCCGACCTGTGGGCCGTCCTCCAGCGCGTCCTGCACGCGGAGGTGGAGGCCCGGTACCCCTCGGCGGCCGAGTTCCTCCAGGCCCTCAACCGGGCGGCCGGCACCGGCCAGCGCCCGGGCGGCGAGCTGGCCCGGGCGGCCGCCCGCTGGCTCGGAATCTGACGGTGTCCAGTCTGAGCCCCCTTGACGAAACCGACGCGCTGTGCATATTCATGGCCGATTCGATCTCGGCTGTACAGCTTCCAGATTATCTGTAGTGTCTATGGAAGACTTGGGCGCGAGTTCGTCCAAGTCTTTGTCGCATTTTGTGACTCGGGACAGGCCCGTGCTCACAAGATCTCGGTGCCCGGTTTCATCCGGTCACCGATGCAGTCAAACCAACAGGAGTAGCACCAATGGCTCGCACCACTGGCACGGTGAAGTGGTTCAACGACGCGAAGGGGTTCGGCTTCATCACCCCGGAGAACGGCGACAAGGACTGCTTCGTCCACCACACCGCCATCAAGATGGACGGCTTTCGCAGCCTCACCGAGGGCGAGAGAGTCGAGTTCGACATCGTGCAGGGTGCGAAGGGCCCCGCTGCCGAGAACGTGACGAAGGCGAAGTAAACGGTATCGGCTATCCGCTATCGGCTATCGGCTATCCGCCTGTTCCGATGCATGCGAGCCTCCGAGGTCCCTAGGGCACCGGAGGCTCTCGCACGTTCGGAGCAAGCGGATAGCGGATGGCCGAAAGCGGATAGCGGATAGCGGATAGCGGATAGCCGATAGCGGATAGCCTACTTGTGCCTGTAGATCACCCGTCCCCGGGTAAGATCGTAGGGCGAGAGCACGACGGTTACGCGGTCGCCTTCCAGCACCCGGATCTTGAACTTGCTCATCTTGCCGGCGGCGTACGCGAGGATCTCGTGACCATTCTCCAGCATGACCCGGTAGTTGCGGTCCGGGAGCACCTCGGTCACCACTCCCTCCATCTCGATGCCTTCTTCCTTGGCCATCCACTCTCTCCCCGGGGAAACCCACGCGCCGGGCCGTCGTCGCCCCGGCTGGGACGGTGGGGAATCTTGCCCGGTCAGGCCCGCTCGGGAAGCCCTGCCCGAAGCGACGCGAGCTGCTCCTCGACCAGCGCCACGAGCGCGCTCATGGTCGGCGCGTCGAAGGTGAGGGCGGCCCCCGCCGTCGTGTAGACGTCGGGCAGCGACCTGGTGGCACCCAGCGCCAGCGCCTGGCGATAGCGCCGCACCGCGCCGGCGGGGTCCCGCAGACTGTTGCGCCAAACCTGGAGCGCCCCGAGCTGCGCAAGACCGTACTCGATGTAGTAGAACGGGTACAGGAAGATGTGGAGCTGGCGGTACCAGCGCGCCACGCGTTCGCGGTCGAGCCCTCCCCAGTCGACCCCCCGGTCGAAGCGCGCCCGGATCCGGAGCCACGCGGCGTCGCGGGCCGCGGCAGCGCCGCCCTCGCCGCTGGCGTAGATCCAGTGCTGGAAAGCATCCACGGAGGCGATGTGCGGGAGGGCGACCAGCACATCCTCGAGGTGCTCGATCTCGGCGGCGCGGCCGTCCTCCTCGGCGTAGAACCCGCGCGGCCCGGTGAGGTGCGGCGCCGCCAGCAGCTCCATCGACATCGATGCCAGCTCGGCCGCCTCGGACCCGGGATGGCGCTGCCAGATGAGCGGCTGCGCGTGCGACGCGAAGGCGTGAAACGCGTGCCCGGCCTCGTGCAGCAGGGTGTTGACGTCGTCCACCAGCCCGACCGCATTCATGAAGATGAACGGCCGGCCCCGGTAGTGGAGCGTCTCACAATAGCCGCCCGGGGCCTTCCCCTTGCGGCTATCGAGATCGAGCAGCCGTTCGTCGATCATCCGCTGGAACTCGCGGCCGAGCTCCGGCGCGACCCGCTCGAACACCTCCCGTCCACGGGAGACCAGCTCGCCCTCGGTCGTGAACGGGCGGAGCGGCTCGCCCCGCTCGGGGTCGACCTGGAGGTCCCAGGGGCGCAGAATGTCCAGCGAGAGCCGGCGCTGCCGCTCCGCGTAGAGCCGTTCCACCGCGGGCACGACCGCCCGCTCCACCGCGTCGTGGAACCGCTCGCAGTCGGCCGGGGTGTAGTCGAACCGGAACTTGGACGGGAAACTGTAGTCCCGGTAGTTCGCGAATCCCGCGTTCGCGGCCGCCTGCTGCCGCAGCGCGAACATCGTGTCGAACAGCGACGCGAGCGCATCGCGCTGCGTCATGTACGGCTCGGTGGCCGCGCGCCAGGCGCGCTCGCGAACCTCGCGATCCGGGCTTTTGAGGAACGGCTGGAGCTGCGGGAGCGGCCGCTCGACGCCCTCCCACATCGCCGTCATCGACCCGGTGATGCGCTGGTATGTGGCGCAGCGCTCCTCGACGTCCGCGAAAATCGGGACGTTGGCTTCCCGGAAGATCTCGCTCGCCGTGCGGAACCGGCGGATCGTGGTTTCCAGATCGGGGCGGCTGAATCCCGAGTCGAGCAGGCGACGCGCGAGCCCAACGCTCCGCTCCTCCGCCCGCGGCAGGATCTCGGTGGAGAACCGGAGATGGTCGGCCGCCTTGTCCACGTCGCCGGTGTCGCTGGTGTACGCGATCATCGCCAGCGCGGCGGCCTCGGTAATGAGCTCCTCGAGCGTGGACCACGCCTGGAGCCAGGCGTCCATCCCCTCGGGCGTCAGCGGACGTTCCGCGAGCTCGTCGTAATAGGAAACGATGTCGTCCCAGGTCGCCTTTGCGAAGGCGGCCGGGGTCGCGGGCAATGCCAGAACCGTCACTGCGAGCCTCCAGACAGGCCGTGAACCGGAGGAAACTCGCCGAAGTGCTCCACCAGCGCAAACGCGGCGCGCACCGCTCGCGGTCCGGGGGCTCGCTCGCATTGCCGGGCCGCCGTGAGCAGCGCCGGCCGGATCCTTGCCGCACGCGCCGCGCACGTCGCGCCGCAGCGCTCGACGTGCTCGAGGTGCAGTTCGACGATAGCCCGCGTGCCGAGCCGGGATGGAACGTCGACAGCGGCGAATGCGGCCCGCGGCTTCAGCACCCAGGTGAGCCCCGGCAGGAGACCCGCCGCGCCCACCAGGAGCCCGATGGCGCGGCGGCGCGAGCAGGCCAGCCGCGGGCTCACGTGGGGTCCGGGCTCGAGCCCTGCGCGTGCCGGTGGTAGAGATAGGCGAGCAGCAGCGACACGAGGCCGAGGATGAACACCGAGGCGACCCGGTACAGCGCATCGAGCGAAGCCAGATCGAAGACCAGCACCTTGAGCACGGCGAGCCCGGCCACGCACAATCCAGCGAGCCGGGCGGGCCGGATGCCGCGGCGGAGCCCGAGCGTCACGAGCCCCGCGGCGAATACGAGCCACCAGGCGCTCACCGACAGCCCGCTCGCGAGCGAGGCGGTGGCTCGCGTAGGCGCCTCCAGGCGGAAATACCGCCGGATCTCTTCGGTGACGCCGAACAGCGCCAGGGCACCCGCGACGAGCCAGAGGCCGCGGCAGACCAGTCGCGCGGCGTCGTTGAGCGGCACTCGCTTCCAGAGCCCGGCGGCAAGGGCGGTGGTGACGCCGAGGGCGAGCCACTGGACCCCGGCCCAGGCGCCGGTGAACGCCCGCTCGTGATAGTCGCGCCGCGAGGCGTCCGCGTCGTACAGATGCGCGAGCGCGAGCGCCAACGTGCCCACCGCGTACCAGCGTCCGTCGCTCCGTCCGAGCCGATGGTCGAGCGCCGCCCAGAGCGCCGTGAGGCCGAGCAGCACGAGCGTCGCCTCGAGCCCGGTCCAGCGCTCCAGCGCGGCCACGGCGAGCGCGGCCGCGCCCACGAAGGCGAACGCCGGGCGCGGACTCGTGTAGCCGACCACGAGATAGGGAACCGCCACCACCAGCGCGGCGAGCCCATCGTGCTCGGCGAAGATGGTGGGCGCCAGGGTCCGGACGGCCCAGCCGAGCAGCACCGGGGTGGCAAAGAAGTAGAGCGCCTCGCCCGGCGACCAGCGGTCTCGCCGCAGGAGGCCGTGACGCCAGACCGGCGCCGCGAGCAGGAGGCCGGCAACGAAAATGGGCCAGCGCGGGTGCAGCCGCTCGGCGACGGTGGCGAGCAGCGCCCAGCCGCCCCAGAACGCGAGGAAGCGCGTCTCCCACCACCGCTCGCGCAGCCCGACCCATACGCCTCCGGCCCCGCCGAGCACCGCGTACGCGAGCGCGCCCGCGGGCCGCCGCGACTGGGCGGCGGCGGCCCAGCCGAGGCTGAAGAAGCTCACCGCGATTGCCGCCATGGTGTAGCGCCACCGGCGGCGGGCGGCGACCCAGCCAAGCGCGGCGGCCATCGAGCCCTGGTACAGGAGCAGGAGATCGGCGTCGGCGCGCTCCCGTCCCAACAGCACCGGTGCGACGAACGCGCCGAGCACTGCCGTGAGTCCGAGCGCCTCGACGTCGATGGCGTAGGCGATGGCCGCGAGGGACAGCGCGACGAGCGCGAGCCCGGCGATGCCGGTGGTCGGGGGCAGGAAACCGTAGAGCCGCGCGGCCGCCCAGACCGACAGGTAGATGATCGCCGCACCGCAGCCGATGAGCGCGGCGCCGTAGATGCGATAGCGGCCGTGCAGCCGCCAGCCCAGCGCGCCGACGCCGACGCCGGCCAGCACGCCGCCGGCACACCGCATCGCGGGTGAGATCCAGCCCCGGTCGAACGACAGCTTGAGCAGATAGCCGGCCGCGAGAATCAGCGCGAAGACGCCGACGGCGAGGAGGCCGCGCTGACCGATCCACTGCTCGAAGGGGCGAGAGGCCGGGAGCGGGCGGGAGCGGACGGGAGAGGGAGGGATCGGGGGAACCGGCGGCGGCGCCAGAACCGGTGGAGCCGACATCGGCGTAGTCGCGTCTTCCGGCTCCCGCCCGCTCCCGCCCGCTCCCGCCCTTTCCCGACTGCCGGCGGTCGCGAGGTCCCGCACCAGCGACTCCAGCACCGCCATGCGCTGCTCCAGCCGGTCCAGCCGTTCGTCCACCGACATGGCGACCTCCGAGGGGTCAGGACGGCGATTCAGGAGCCGAGGCGGGTGCCGCCTGCACGCTATGCGATGGCGCCTCGACCCGGAAGGCCAGGAGGCTCACCAGTCCCACGAAGCCGGCCGCCACGTAGAACGGGGCCGCGTGGCCAAGGTGCTGAAACGCAGCCGTCGCGATGATGGGAGCGATCACCCGGGACACGCCGCCGAAGAATTGGGTGACGCCCATGACCGTGCCGTACTCCGAGCGCGACGCATTCCGCGACACGAGCGCCGTCGTGGAGGGGAACAGAAGCGCGGTGCCGATCGGCATCAGCGGCATCACGAGCGCCAGAGTCCAGATCGAGCCCGGCTCCGGGAAGAGCACAAGCCCGGCGATCATCGCGAAGGTGCCCGCGCGCATCGCCCAGCGCTCGCCGATCCGGTCGACGATCGGCCCCAGCAGCAGCGAGCGCATCACCACCGAAAGCCCGCCGTGGTACAGGAACACGTAGCCGATGGTCCGCTCGGTGATGCCGAACTCCGCGCCGAGGTAGAGCGCCATGACGCCGGCGAGCGCGCTGAACGCGAGCATGCCCACGCCGTAGATCCAGATGAGCCGCGAGACCGGACGCGCGGGATGGCGGATGACCTGCCAGGCGGTGTGCCAGATGGGCGGCCGGGCCGCCGCGTGCGCGCCCGACCCGTCCTTCACCCGCGATTCCGGGAGCCAGCGCCACGCGAAGGCCGCGTTGATGAGGCAGAGTGCGGCGGCCACGAACCCGGGCGCCTCCGGCCCGAAGTGCGACGCGCCGGAGCCGATCGCCGGCCCGAGCATGACCCCCGCGGACGTGGCGGCCGACAGCCAGCCGAGCGCGCGGGCACGCTGCGCCGGCGCGATCGTGTCGGCGACGTAGGCCTGGGCCACACCCGTCGTGCCGCCGCCCGCGCCCTGAATCAGCCGGGACGCGAACAGGAGCCAGAGGGCGTCGGCCAGCCCGAACACCACGTAGGCCGCCGCCGACGCGACGAGCCCGATCAGGAGCGCCGGGCGGCGGCCGTAGCGGTCCGAGACCCGTCCCCAGACCGGCGCGGCGAGGATCTGCGCCGCCGAGAACGCCGCGATGATGATCCCGACGTCCACCGCGCTCGCGTCGAGGCGAAGCGCGTAGAACGGGATGAGCGGGAACACGATGGCGAAGCCGATCATGTCGACGAAGCACGTCGCGATCAGCACCGAAAGCCGCCGGAGCTCGCCGTTCCGCGTCGAGGGTGCGCCGGTCATCCCGCCGCGCCGCCCCGCCGGTCCGCCGCGGCCGCGAACACCAGGGCGCTCAGCACCATCAGCACGACGCCGTACGCGGCTGCCACGCCCACGTCGGCCTGACGGAGACTGGACAGGATCTCGAGCGAGATCGGCCGGGTATCGTAGGTGTAGAGCACGATCGAGGTCACGAAGTCGCCAAGCGCCGTGACGAACGCCAGGGTCCCGCCCGCCACGAGCGAGGGGCGTAGCAGCGGCAGGGTGACCGCCGCGAGCGTGCGCCAGCGTCCGGCGCCGAGCGCCGCGGCGGCCTCGTCGAGCGATGGGTCGAGCGCCCGGAAGCCGGCCAGCGTGGCGCGGCTGGTGAGCGGCAGACTGCGAACCAGATAGGCGAGCGGGAGGATCCACACGGTGCCCACCAGGATCCAGCGCCCGGCCAGGGGCTCGCGCACGCTGAACGCGGTGGCGAGCGCGATGGCGAATACCGTTCCCGGCACGGCCCACGGGAGGCCGAGGAGCGCCTCGAGGATCCGCCGGCCGGGCGCCCGGCGGCGCACCACCAGAACCGCGGCCAGGACGGCGATCGCGATCGATACGGCCGTCGCCGCCGTCGCGAGCCCGAGGCTGTTGAGCAGCGGACGCAGGCGCACGGGATCCCGCACCAGCGTGGCGTAGTTGCCCAGCGTCCAGGCCGGCGGGATGGCCTCCGTGGTCCAGGTGCCGACCGGGACGAGCGACACCACGAACAGCGTCAGGTGCGGCAGGAGGAGCAGGCCCGCGAGCCCCCAGGAGAGGAACGCGAGCCCGGCGCGCGCGAGAGGCCGGCGCACCCGGACGGGCGCCGGCGCAGCGCCCTTTCCCCCGCCCCGCGCCGGCTCGCGGTCGGCATCGCGGAAGAGAACCAGCGCCGCGAGCGCGAGCACCGTCAGCGACACGGTCTCCACCATCGCCAGCGCCTCCTCGCCGTTGAGACGGGTGGCCACGATCTGCGTGGTCATCACGCGGTATCCGCCGCCGAACACGTACGGGGCGCTGAACGAGGCGAGCGACGTCATGAAGGTGAGCAGCGCCGCCCCGGTGAGGGCGGGCCGCAGCGCGGGCAGAACGACCTGGCGGAGCGTCCGCCAACGGCCGGCCCCGAGGCTCGCGGCCGCCTCGAGCTGCGCCCCGTCGAGCGACAGGAGCGCGGCGCGCACCAGCAGGTAGAAGTACACGTACATCGAGTACGCGTGCACCAGCAGGATCGCGCCCGCGCCCTCGAGCCGCCACGGCGGCTCCTCGAGACCGAGTGCCGCCTGCACCGCGCGGGCCAGGAAGCCGGACTCGCCGTAGAGAAAGAGGAACGCGACGACGCCCACCAGCGGCGGGAGCACGGCGGGGAGCGCCACGATCCCCGCCAGGAGCCGCCGGCCCGGAAAATCGTAGCGGGCGAACAGCACAGCGAGCGGTATGCCGACCAGCGCCGCGAGCAGGACACTCGCCAGGGACACGAGCAGGCTGCCCCTGAGTGCCTGCCACTCGGTGGGCCGCGCGGCGAACTCCCGCACATGCTCGAGCGTCCAGCCGCCGGGCCCGTGCACGCCTTCGACGAACACGAGCATCAGCGGATAGATCACCAGCCACGACAGGAAGAGCAGAAGAGCAGAGGAGCCGAAGAGCCGGGGTGCTGCGCGGGGCCTTGGGCGGTCGAGCCGGCTGTCCGGCACATCTGCCCTTCCGCTCATCTGCTCTCCCGCTCCTCAGCGAAGAGATGGATTCCGCCCCCGCTGCGTCGGCTCGGCGCGAGGCCCACTCGATCGCCGGGATGCGCGGCGCTGCCGGGGCCGCTCACCTCGAGCAGTGTGCCCGCGTCGGTGCGCAGCAGATACAGCGAGTTCGCCCCCGCGAACCGCCGCTCGAGCACCATCGCGGCCAGGAGGCCGGGGTCCGGCCGGGCGAGCCAGAGCGCTTCGGGCCGCAGCAACACTCGCACCGCGCTCCCGACCTCGAGCGCGCGCTGTACGCCGGCGTCGGCCGGCACGCCCCAGACGCAGCTCTCGACCCCGACCCGCGCGCCCTCCGCCGTGAGGTCGAGGATCCGGCCCCGCAGCTCCGACGCGCGGCCGACGAACCGTGCCACGAATGGGCAGGCCGGAGCGTCATACAGCTCGTCGGGCGTGCCCACTTGCTCGAGCCGGCCGTCTCTGAGCACGGCCACCCGATCGCCGAGATCGAACGCCTCCTCCTGCTCGTGGGTCACGAGCACGGTGGTGATGCCGACCCGGCGGATCACGTCCCGGAGCTCGTGCCGCGTGCGCTCGCGAAGGGTGGGGTCGAGGTTGGAGAGCGGCTCATCCAGCAGCAGGACCCGCGGCTCGGGCGCGAGCGCCCGCGCCACGGCGACCCGCTGCTGCTGCCCGCCCGAGAGCTGGGCGATCCGGCGACGCTCGTAGCCGGCGAGATCCACCAGCGCGAGCGCCTTCGCGACCCGGTGCTCGAGGTCGCCGCCGCGTACCCCGAGCGACTCGAGACCGAACGCGATGTTGTCGCCGACATCGAGATGAGGAAACAGCGCGTAGTGCTGGAAGACCATTCCGAAGCGGCGGGCCGCAGGCGCGAGAGGGGTGACGTCGGCGCCCTCCACGAGGACCCGGCCGGCATCCGGCGCCTCGAATCCCGCGAGGAGGCGGAGCGTGGTCGTCTTGCCACTGCCGCTCGGCCCGAGCAGTGCCAGGATCTCGCCACGCGCGAGCGCGAGCCACACGTTGTGCACGGCGACCTGATCGCCGAATCGGCGCGTCAGGCCCTCGAGCGAGAGGAACGCCTCGGTCACGGCCGGCCGGTATGGCGCACGTGCCGGTCCCAGTAGCTCATCCATGCGGGGCCCCGGGAGGATGCGAGCTCCCAGTCCATCTCCGCCACCACCATCTCACGCTCCACCTCAGCCACCCACGCAGGCACGCGGTCCGGCGGCAGATCGCGGCGCGCCGGGAGGCGGAACACCCCGCTGGCGGCGAGAAGCTGGCCGTCCACGCTGCCGACGAAGTCGATGAAGGCCCGGGCCACCTCGGGATGACGGCTCCCGCGCACCAGCCCGATCGCGTCGTCGATCACCACGGTTCCGCTCCGGGGAAAGACGTAGTCGAACGGCATGCCCTTCGACCGGCCGATCAGGATGTCGGGCAGGTCCCAGAGCGTGACCAGGCCCTCCTGCCGCGCGAGCTTGGCGTCCAGTACCGCGGGGTTAAGCGCGTATGCCCTGGTCTGCGCGTCGAGCCTGCGGAGCCACGCCATCCCCTGCGCGGTATCCCCGGTCTCGCGGATGCTCCGCACCAGGATTAAGGCCCAGATCGCCCGCATGGTACCGCTGGCCATCGGGTCGCGGATCAGCACCTTGTCGGTCCAGCGGGGGGCGAGCACTTCGTCCCAGTCGTGCGGCGCCGTGGCGCGGGTGACCGCGCGCGCGTTGAAGGCGATGACTGCCGGTGTCCGGTACGCCGGATAGTAGAGATCGGCCGGCCCCGCCGCGCGACTGTCCACGGCCCCGGCCCACGCGGGGCGGTACGGCGCCAGCAACGAGTCCCGGACGCCGCGTTCGAACAGGGTGGTAGGCCCGCCGAACCAGACGTCGGCCTGCGGGTTGACCCGCTCGAAGCGGAGCCGGTCCAGGATCTCCTGGCTGCCCATGTCGAGCCAGCGTACGTCCACGGCGGGATGCCGTCGCTCGAACTCGCGCTCGAGCAGCGTGAGCTGATCCCGGCCATGGGGCGAGTAGAGCAGGAGGGGTGTTCGGTCGTCACGCGCGCATCCGAGCAGCGCGAGCAGCAGCAAAAGCAGTTCACACCGAGGCGCGGAGAACAACTTTCCGCGTGGTCTCACGTCCAGGCATCCAGCATCTTGCACATGAGGCCCCGATAATGGCGGTTCTCCGCGTCCTCCGCGCCTCGGTGTGAACCTCTCGGAGCCCGGCTCATGAACCGGAAACACGTCCCAGAGCCAGAAGGTTCGCGAACAGCCGATACGCGCCCGGCACACCGGCGGGAAGCTGCCGGAAGAAACTGAGGCCGGTGTACACGTACGTGCCGTCGCCCACGCGGGCGACGAGCAGCCCGCCCTCGAGCGGCGCCTCGCCCTCGTCGTGGGTCTCGATCACCGGCACGTACGTCCGGTCCCACGTACGGGCGAAGTACAGCCCCCGCTCCTGAACCCACCCCGCCCAATCCGATGCCCCGATGGCGTTCGGCGTTCGGAGCACTGGATGCCGCCGGCTCACCGCGTTCACCGGCGCACCCTCGTCGGTCACCCGATCGTGGCTCACCGGCCGGCTCGGCCTTGCCGTCCCGCCGCGGCCGGCATCCTCCAGCACCAGCGGCCGCCCGCCCACCGAGAGCGGGTACGGCGCGTAGCCCTGGCGGAAGAAGTCGTGCTGCTGATATTGGACGATCAGCAGGCCGCCCTTACGGACGTAGTCGAGCAGCCGGGCATTCTGCCGGTCGAGCGCGGGCTCGGTCTCGTAGGCGCGAGGTCCGACGACGATCGCATCGTATCGCGCGAGGTCGCCACGCTCGAGGGCACGTCCGTCCAGCAGCTGCACCGGTATACCCACGCCGCGGAGCGCTTCGGGCACCCGGTCGGCGGCGCCGCGGACGTATCCCACCCGGGCGAGCTTCGGGAGCGCGAGCGGCGCCACGCGCACCGCCGCCACCGCCGGACCCACGTAGGCGCGGGGACGGACGTGCGGATAGTCCACTGTGAAGACCCCGGCGTCGTACTCGCGGCCCGACGCGTCGGCGGCCACGGCCCGTACCTCGACCGCGCCCGGCTCGAGCGACGCCGGCGGTCGTACCTCGAAGTCGAACACGATCTCCTCGTCCTCGCGGTCGAGCCGGAACCGCCGCGGGGCGACGCGCGGCCAGCCGGCCGGCAGCTCCAGGCGCACCTCCCCGGCCGTGAGGTCGCGCGCGCCATGGCGGAGCGTCACCGTGAAGCGCTTCGAAGCCGCGGGCGTCGACGACCACACCACCGTATCCGGATCGAGTTTCACGTCGATGCGGGGGACCACCGTCACCGGCCGCCGCCGCTCCCCGAGCGCTTGGTCGCGGTAGCGGAACGTCACCTCGCGCGGCTCGACCCCGTTGCCGAACTCGGCGATCAGGACGGGCTCGCCGAAGGGGGCACCCAGAAGCTCGGGCGGGCCGTCCGGCCAGGTGTAGAGATCTCCATCCCGGGGGCGCGCGAGGTAGTAGGGCTGGGTCGGAGCCGCGGCGTACGGCGTCTCGAGCTCGAGGGTCCAGGTGGCCACTCCGCCGGGCGACACCGTCGCCCCGGCGGCCGACTGCATGAGGCGGGAGCGCGAGGCGCTGGATCGCACGACGACGAGCGGAATGGAGATCGGGCGATCGCCCGGGTTCCAGCAGGTGGCACTCACGACCACCTTCTGGCCGGGAACGACCCGGTCGTCATCCGCCACCGCGTCGCAGAGCACCGCCGACGCGAGCTGCAGCGCGCGCTCGATCCGGCTCAACTGGTCCCACTGCTCGGGGCTCGGCCGCCCCACGCTCACCGGCCCCGCCCCGGCACCCGCAAGGCCGAGGGCGAACCGGTCGAGCGCGTCGGCGAGCACCCTTGGCTCCCCCCGCACCGTAGCCGCCGTGACCGCCGCGGCCACCGAATCCCAGACCGCTCGCGATACCGCGCGGCCCGGCGACGCGGCGGCCACCGCCATCCCGACGAGCGTGGTGTCGATGCCGTCCCAGAGACCCGCGCGGGCTCCGCCAGTGCGATCCTCGACCAGGCGCAGACGCACCTTTGACGGCCCGATGCGCTGCAGCATGCCCATGTCCTGCGACCGGTGCAGGCTCCGGCCGGCCATGGCGATCTGGTGATACGACCGACCCACGGCGGGATCGAGGACGCCGCCCTCCAGCACGAGCGTGGTCGCGAGCGTATCAAAGCGGGTGCTCTGGTACAGTTTGTGGGGTGCCCACGGCGCGAATCCCTCGGCCGACAGGCGGGGAAAACGGGCCGAGTCGCCCGCGGCCTCGAACGCCTCGCGCGCCGACCAGCCGGCTGCCTGGTGCTGCCCGTGTCCGTCCCGCGACGTGCCGCTGAAGACCGAGACGATGATCTGGGGCCGGAATCGTCGCACGACCCGCACGACGTCTTTCAGGATCGAGTCGCGCGGCCAGTGACGCCACGTTTCCTCGAGCGACTTGGAGTAGCCGAAGTCGTAGGCCCGGGTGAAGAACTGTCGGGCGCCGTCGAGGCGGCGGGCGGCGAGCAGCTCCTCGGTCCGCAGGAGACCGAGCGCCTCGCCCAGCTCGGGACCGATGAGATTCTGCCCGCCCTCCCCGCGGTTGAGCGACAGGTACGCGGCTTCCGCGCCCATGCTGCGCACCAGCACGGTGAGGAGCTCGGTGTCCTCGTCGTCCGGGTGAGCCCCGATCATGAGCACGCGCTTGTAGTGTCCGAGCATGCGGAGCTCGTGCGCAAGCGCGACCGCGCCGCCGGTGCCAGGCGGCTCGAGTTGGGCAGTGAGTGGCGTAGCGGGAGCGAGGGCGCAGAGCAGAACGCCGAGCGCCCGGCGGAACGAACGACGGCGCACGAGCCCGGCCGGGAGAGGTCGGGGGGAAACTTAATCCCGGTCGGCGGGCCGGGTGAGAGGCGTCACCTCGGCGCGGCGCCGAGCGGCGTCTCCCGGATGAGCTGGCGGAACTCCGGATGCATCCGCCACAGGTAGGCCCCCATCGCGACCGCGGCGAGCGTGTTCGCGATGAGTACGGTCCAGAACGGGAAGAGCTCGCGGGTCGTCTCCGACGCGAGCATCAGGAGGCCGTAGAAGAACACCTCGAAGACCAGGAACACCTGGAGCAGGGCGTAGCGGACCAGCGATTCCTTCGCGGCCCAGCGAACCAGACGGCATAGTCCGATTCCCAGCAGCAGGAATGCGCCGAAGTGCACCGCGGTATACGCGATCACGGCCCCGAAGTGGATGGTGTCGACGTTGGGGGTCTGGTCGCCGAAGAGCAGCACCTGGCCGAGCACACTGGGCGTGCGCAGCGGATGTCCCTGGATCAGGTCGAGAACGAGAAACCAGACCGCGACGGTGGTGGCTCCGATCGCACCCGCAAAGGTGCCTTCGTCGCCGGCGGAGAGTGGATCGCGTTCCATGAACCCTCCCCGAAGGTGGGGGAGTGTGGCGCCGCCCCCGGCTCGTTGCTCGGGGCGACGGCCCGAAGCAGAGCCCCGGGCACCGCGCCGCCGCGGCCCATCCCTAGACTGCGGGGCTGGCCCCGCTTGCGCAAGAGGCGTTCAGGTGCGCGGCGGTGCGCCGGGAGGCGGCGCGGGCGGACTCTCGACCTCGTCCGCCAGCGGCACCTGCCGCAGCGACCGGCCGAGTTCGGGATGCCGCGACCAGGCAACCGCCAGCATCGTCGCGATGCCGACCACCGCGGCAGCGACCATGGCCCATAAGGGGATGGCGTGTCGGGTGTACCGCGCGAGGACGTAGGTGTGCAAGGTGAGCCATGCGGTGGTCAGGACGATCGCGATCCACAAGCCCATCCGAAGCTCCCAGTGCTGCTGCACCAGGTGCACCAGCCGGACGAGCACGAGGCCCAGCACCGCGAACGTTCCGAAGTGGACGCCCGTGTACGCCCCGATAGCGGCCAGATCGAGTGGGGTAGCGCCGGTGGGGCGGTCGCCCCCGAGTAAGACCCGGCCCAGCGCGTTCGGAGTGGCCAGCGGCGCCCCGGAGAACAGGTCGACGATGAGCCACCACAGCGCGACCGCGCCACCCCCGAGCAGGCCGACGAGCAGGCCCTCCCGGACCGTCGAGTGGGTCTCCGCATTCATGTGCGCTTCCTGGTCAGCGACTCAGGAAGTCTGCGGCGGAACGGTGGTGGAGGATGTGTCGCCGCTCACCGGTGCGGCGGGGCGATCGTCGTGCGGCGTGGCGTGCCTGGGCTGGAGGTGTTCGCCGGACCGGCGGGCGGCGCGCTCCCGTTCGCGGCGACGGCCAAGGATGAACGCGGTGACGAAGCAGATCAGGGCATCGACGAGGAGGATCTCGCCGGTGGTCTTCCAGAGCGGACCCGCCGGCTGATGGAGCAGCAGAAGCATGCCGACCGACACGAGGATGGTGCCGACCCCGCGCAGTACCTCGTCGACGTTCTTCCACGCCGTCCGCCGGGCCCAGTACACGGAAGCCCATAGGCCCAGCACCCCGAGCACCAGGATGCCGTACCAGATTAGGATCCAGTACTTCCGGCCCGCGACTATTGCCCCTCCTCTCCAGCCATCGGCGGGGGCACCGGTAACGCGTAATGTTACCGTCGGTTGCCGGGCGTCACCAGCCCCCCGCGACAGCGGGGGCACCCGCAGGCGGCCAGGAGGCGGGTGAACCCGTAGATGCCGGTGTCATGTCCGTCGCTCCACCGCACGCGCAGTCCGTACGCACCGACCAGCGCGATCGACTGCGGCCGGACGTCGGCCGGCACGGTCGCCGGGTCGAGCAGCGCTCGGCCGCTCATCTCCTCCACGCAGGCCGCGCAGGGGCACGCCAGCCGGAGGTCGCGCGCAGGGTAGAGCCAGACGTGCCCGGCGGCGTCCCATTCGACCAGGATCCCGTCGTCGCGCCGCTCGATGGCGCGGGGGACCGGCGGAAGCGTTGTCATGCTGTATAATTGTCCAATGGCCACCGAACCCGTGAACCCGCTCGGCACCCGCGGCACGCTCCGGCATGGCGGCGGTACCGCCACGATCTTCCGGCTGCCGGAGCTCGCGCGTCAGAAGTTCGTCGACCTCGACCGCCTGCCGTTCTCGATCCGGGTGCTGCTCGAAAACGCCCTCCGCCACGCGGGCCGCGGCCTCGTCACGGAGGAGCACGTGGGCCTGCTCGCACGGTGGGCGCCGGCCGGCGGCGCCCGGGCGGAAATCCCGTTCATGCCCGCCCGGGTCGTGCTCCAGGACTTCACCGGCGTGCCCTGCGTCGTGGACCTCGCGGCGATGCGCGATGCGATGGCGCGGATGCGGGGTGACCCCGACATGATCAACCCGGTGGTGCCGTGCGACCTCGTGATCGACCACTCGGTCCAGGTGGACCACTACGGCTTCGAGCGCGCCTACCAGCTCAACGTCGACCTCGAGATGGAGCGCAACCGCGAGCGATACCAGCTGCTCAAGTTCGCCCAGCGTGCCTTCCGCAACTTCCGCGTGGTGCCGCCCGGCACCGGCATCGTGCACCAAGTGAATCTGGAGTATCTCGCCCCGCTGGTGCAGCTCCGTCCCCAGTACGGTGAGCTCACCGCCTATCCCGACACCCTCGTGGGCACCGATTCGCACACCACGATGATCAACGGCCTCGGCGTATTGGGGTGGGGCGTCGGCGGCATCGAGGCCGAGGCGGTAATGCTGGGCCAGCCGTACTTCATGCTCGTTCCCGACGTGATCGGCATGAAGCTCACCGGCGAGCTGCCGCTCGGCACCACGGCGACCGATCTGGTGCTGACGGTGACGCAGATGCTCCGCAAGAAGGGCGTGGTGGACAAGTTCGTCGAGTTCTACGGCCCGGGGCTCTCGTCGCTCGGGCTGGCCGACCGGGCCACGATCGCGAACATGGCACCCGAGTATGGCGCCACGATGGGCTTCTTCCCGGTGGACGCCGAGACCATCCTCTACCTGGAGCGAACCGGCCGCGATCCCGCACAGGTGCGGCTCGCCGAGGCCTACTGCAAGGAGCAAGGTCTCTTTCGCACCGACGGAACGCGCGACCCGGCGTTCACCGACACGCTGGGGCTCGACCTTTCCAAGGTGGTGCCGAGCCTGGCCGGCCCGCGCCGCCCGCAGGACCTCGTGCCGCTGCGGGAGCTCAAGCGCAACTTCATCGTGAACCTGCCGGGGCTCCTGAGCGCCAGCGTGTCGCCGGCCCGGCGCGAGCTGGTCCAGAGCACCTATTCGCGCTGGGTCGGCGAGGGCGGCGCCAACGTCACCATCGGCGAGCACGGCGCGGCCGTAGCGGAGCAGGCGCCACCGGACGCGCCGCCGGTGGTTCGCGGAATCCTCGACGGTCAGGAGGTCGCGCTACACGATGGCGCGATCGTGATCGCCGCGATCACGAGCTGCACCAACACCTCGAACCCGTCGGTGATGATCGGCGCGGGCCTGCTCGCGAAGAAGGCGGTCGAGCGCGGATTGACGACCAAGCCATGGGTCAAGACCAGCCTGGCGCCCGGCTCGCGAGTCGTCACGGACTACCTCAACGGCTCGGGGCTCACGCCCTACCTGGACGCGCTCCGGTTCCAGACGGTCGGGTACGGGTGCACGACGTGCATCGGCAACAGCGGTCCGCTGCCTGAGGTGATCGGTCAGCTGGTCGACGAGCATCACCTGGTGGCCGCGGCGGTACTGAGCGGCAACCGGAACTTCGAGGCCCGGGTGCATCCGGCCGTGCGGGCGAACTACCTCGCCTCGCCCATGCTGGTGGTGGCCTTCGCGCTCGCCGGCCGCGTCGACATCGACCTCGTCCGTGAGCCGCTCGGCACCGGGAGCGACGGGCGGCCGGTGTACCTGACCGACATCTGGCCCGCACCGGCCGAGATCCGCGACCAGATGGCCGCCGCGCTGAAGCCGGAGCTGTTCCGCAACCGGTACGCGTCGGTGTTCGAGGGCGACGCGACCTGGCAGGCGCTGAGCGTGCCGGACGGCAACCGGTTCGCCTGGGACGACAGGTCCACCTACGTGCAGGAGCCGCCATTCTTCGTCGACCTGCCGGCGGAGCCGCCGCCACTGCGCGACATCGCCAGCGCGCGGGTGCTCGCCGTGCTCGGCGACTCGGTGACCACCGACCACATCTCGCCCGCAGGCTCCATCCCGAAGAGCGGGCCGGCCGCCCGCTATCTGCGAGAGCACGGCGTAGAGCAGCCGGACTGGAACACGTTCGGCTCGCGCCGGGGCAACCACGAGGTGATGATGCGGGGCACGTTCGGCAACGTGCGGATCAGGAACGCGCTGGTGCCGGACCGGGAAGGCAACTGGACCCTGCACTTCCCGTCCGGCGAGGTGGTGAGCATCTACGATGCGGCGATGCGGTACATCGCGGCAGGAACCCCGCTGATGATCCTCACCGGCAAGGAGTACGGCACCGGCTCGAGCCGCGACTGGGCGGCGAAGGGGCCCGCCCTGCTCGGGGTCAAGGCGGTGATCGCGGAGAGCTACGAGCGGATCCATCGCAGCAACCTCGTCGGCATGGGCGTGCTGCCGCTCGCCTACGAACCGGGCACCGACCGGAAGAGCCTGGGACTGACGGGACAGGAATCGTTCGCGATCGCCGGCATCGCATCCGGACTCAAGCCCGGCGGCCGGGTGCGGGTGACGGCCAGGGCCGAAGACGGCAAGGTCACGACATTCCCGGCCGTCATCCGGCTCAACTCGCCGGTGGAGCTGGAGTACTACCGCCATGGCGGCATCCTCCAGCGGGTGCTGCGGCAGTTCCTGAAGGAGGGATTGCGCTAACCGCTATCCGCTATCCGCTATCCGCTTGGAGTAGGCGAGCCTCCGTGTCCTTGGACATCGGAGGCTCACTTGCTTCGGGGCACGCGGATAGCGGATAGCGGATAGCGGATAGCGGATAGCGGATAGCGGATAGCCGATAGCGCTACGCTACAAAATCCCGAATCCGGTCGCCGGTGTCCCCTACGCGCAGGCGGAGCAGCGCGCGGTCGCGGAGCTGGCGAATGCGCTCGCGGGTAACCCCCATCATCCGGCCGATCTCCTCGAGCGTGCGGCTGTTGCCGTCGTCCAGGCCGAAGTAGAGCCGGAGCACCTTGGCGTCGCGCGGCGGCAGCGTGGCGAGCGCGAGCTCGATGTCCCGGGTCTGGCTGTTCACGAGCGTGGAGGCGTCGGTGCTCTCCTGCTCGCCGGTGGAGAACCGCTCGATCCGCTCGTTGCCTTCGCCGTCCCGGGTGGGATGGTCGAGCCGGACCGCTTCGGAGTTGAGGGCGCTGAGGCTCCGCACCGCCTCGACCGTGAGCCCGGTGGCGCGGGCGAGCTCTTCGGTGGTCGGCATGCGGCCGAGCCGGTCCTTGAGCAGCGTCGTGGTACGACCCAGCCGGCTCAGGTCGGCCGTGCGGTTGAGCGGCACCCGGACCGGGCGGCCGTGCCGGGCGATGGCGGCCTGCACCGCCTGCCGGATCCACCAGACCGCGTAGGAGATGAACTTGACGCCGCGGTCCGGATCGAACTTGCGCGCCGCCGTCATCAGCCCGAGGTTCCCCTCGCCGATCAGGTCGACGAGCGGCACGCCCCGGTTCTGGAACTTCTTGGCCACCGACACGACGAAACGCACGTTGTGCCGCGCCAGCCGCTCCTGGGCGACGACGCTGCCCTTGAACGCCTTGCGCGCGAGCTCCATTTCCTCCTCGCGATTGAGAAGGGGGACCCTGCTGATTTCATCCAGATAAAGGTCGAGACTCTCTCTGCCTTCGTCCACTGCGCGAGCGATCTGGGCCGGCCGGACCGGGCGCCGCTTGGCACGTGGCTTCACACTCACTCTGGACTCCTCCTATGGGTCGACCACCCCGTGGGGCAGGCACGAGTTGGGGGCGTACAGTTATCAGTCGGCCAATATACACGCTAAGCCACGAAATTTCAATAGCTTAGGCAAAATATACATTTGACCCCCTCCGAGGAAACGCATAACCGGCGCATCGGAGCGCACTTAGCGTCCACATGCGCCGCACCGCAGGAACGGCAGCCGGCGCAGGCAGATTGGCAGGTGCCGTTGCCGCTTCGCCTTGACCACGCTCCATTCCCGATAAGATTAGGTCCGCGACCCACCTCGTAGAGCGGAGTCCCGATGCGAATCGCGGTCCCCAAAGAGACCGCCCCGCGCGAGCAGCGCGTGGCGCTGGTCCCCGAATCGTGCAAGAAGCTGGTCCAGGCCGGCTACGAGGTTGCCGTGGAGGCCGGCGCCGGCGAGTCGGCCGGGGCGGCGGATCCAGCTTACCAGGCGGCTGGCGCAACCGTTCAGGCCGACGCCGCCGCCCTGTTCGCGTCGGCCGATCTGCTGCTGAAGGTGGGGCCGCCGGCATTCGGCGATGGGGGCCGGGACGAGACCCGCTGGCTCCGGGCCGGCGCCATCTACGTCGGCTCCCTGATGCCGCTTCGGAACCTCGGGGTCGTTCGGGCGCTGGCGGAGCGGCAGGTGACGGCGTTCTCGACCGACGCCATCCCCCGGACCACTCGGGCCCAGTCGATGGACACGCTCTCCTCGATGGCGAATATCGCCGGCTACAAGGGCGTGTTGCTCGCGGCCACCCAGCTCCCCAAGTACTTCCCGATGCTGATGACCGCCGCCGGGATGGTCCGGCCTGCCCGGGTGTTCGTGGTGGGTGCGGCGGTCGCGGGCCTCCAGGCCATCGCGACGGCCCGCCGCCTCGGCGCCACCGTGGTCGCCACCGACGTCCGGCCCGAGGTGAAGGAGCAGATCGAGAGCGTGGGCGCCAAGTACGTCGGGATCGAGCTCCAGGACGAGGGATCGGCCGGGGGCGGCTATGCCAAGGAACTTTCCGATCAGGACCGCGCCCGCCAGCGGCAGCTCCTGGCGGAACAGATCGCCCTGGCCGACGTCGTGATCACCACGGCGCTGATCGGCGGGGTCTTCGCACCGCAGCTGGTTACGGCCGAGATGGTGCGGTCGATGCGGCCGGGCGCCGTGCTGGTGGACCTCGCGGCCGATGGGGGCGGCAACTGCGAGCTCTCCCGGCCGGGCGAGACGGTGTCGGTGGGTGGTGTCACCATCGCGGCGCCCCTCAACCTCGCCGCCACGATGCCGGGCGACGCCAGCCTGCTGTTCTCGCGCAACCTCACGGCGTTCGTGCAGGCCTTCACGAAGGACAAGGCGTTCCAGCTCGACTTCAACGACGACATCCAGCAGGGCGCGCTCATCACGCACGCCGGCGAAGTGACGCACCAGCGGACGCGCGAGGCACTGGCTCGGGAGGCGACGACATGAACGAAGCGGTCCAGACGGCGGCGCACGGCTCCGGCGACCTGTGGTCGCTCCTGTTCGTGTTCGTGCTCGCGTCCTTCATCGGGCTGGGCGTGATCCGCCGGGTGTCCCGGCTGCTCCACACCCCGCTGATGTCGATCACCAACGCGATCTCGGCGATCGCCGTGGTGGGCGCGATCGTCGTGGCCGGCGGCGAAGGCCCGCCGATGATCCGCCTCCTCGGCGCGGTCGCGGTGTTCGCCTCGATGACGAACATCGTGAGCGGTTTCCTGATCACCGAGCGCATGCTCCGGATGTTCAAACGTGACGAGAAGCCGCGCGCCGGAGGCACGGCATGACCTACGGGCTGGTGCAGGCGGCCTACCTCGTGGCGACGGCGCTGTTCGTCTTCGCGCTGCACTGGATGAACCACCCGAAGACCGCCCGTCGCGGGGTGTCCGCGGGCGTGGCGGGCATGGCGATCGCGGTCATCGCCACGTGGGCGCAGCCCGCGATCGTGCACCACGTCTGGATCGTCGTGGCAGTCATCGCGGGGTTCGGGGTCGGCGTTCCGCTCTCGATGGTGCCGCTCACGGCGGTGCCGCAGCGGACCGCGCTGTCGCACGCGTTCGGCGGCCTCGCGGCCGGCCTCGTGGGCGCGGCGAAGTATTACCTCTGGCTGGGCGACGCCCCCGAACAGCTCACCGCGTTCCGCATGACCGCGATCATCATCGAGATCATCCTGGGCTTCCTGACCTTCACCGGAAGCCTGATGGCAGCGGGCAAACTGCAGGAGGTGAAGTGGATCCCGCAGCGGCCGGTCACCTATCCGCTTCAGAACGTCACCAACCTGGCGCTCTTCCTCCTCGCGGCCGCGATCGGGGTGGCGCTCGCGATGAACCCGACCGCCGACTGGGCACCTCGGGTTTTCCCCATCATCATCGTCCTCGCGCTCCTCTTCGGCATCCTGCTGATCATCCCGATCGGGGGCGCGGACATGCCGACCGTGATCGCGATCCTCAACGCGTACGCGGGGCTCGCGGCGGTGGCGATGGGTTTCGTGCTGGACAACAAGCTGCTGATCACGGCCGGCGCGCTCGACGGCTCGAGCGGGCTCATCCTCGCCATCATCATGTGCAAGGCGATGAACCGCTCGTTCACCAACGTGCTGTTCGGCGCGTTCGGCCAGGTGCAGCAGCTCAAGGCAGGCGGCGAGCAGCAGCAGTACAAGTCCGAGACCATCGAGGGCGCCGCCCAGGTGCTGGAGCAGGCACACACGGTGGTGATTGTCCCGGGCTACGGCATGGCGGTGGCCCAGGCGCAGCACAAGGTGCGCGAGCTGTACGACCAGCTGCGGAAGCGTGGCATCACCGTGAAATTCGCCATCCACCCGGTGGCGGGCCGCATGCCGGGCCACATGAACGTGCTCCTCGCCGAGGCGGACATCCCGTACACCGATCTCGTGGAGATGGACGAGATCAACCCCGATATGCCCCAGTGTGACGTGGCGCTGGTTGTGGGCGCGAACGACGTCGTGAACCCGGCGGCGCGCAGCGACAAGTCGAGTCCCATCTTCGGCATGCCGATCATCGACGCCGATAAGGCACGCACCGTGTTCGCGATCAAGCGGAGCAAGAACCCCGGCTTCGCGGGGATCGACAACGCGCTCTACTTCTCCGACCGCACCTGGATGCTGTTCGGCGACGCCAAGGGGGTCGTCGGCGAGCTGGCCAAGCAGATGAGCGGGAACAGCGCAATGCACTAGGATGGCCAGATGGTCGGATGGTCAGACGATCGGTGTGAGGCTGGCCCTTCGGATCATCTGACCATCGGTCCCTCCGACCAGCCTACAGCGGCAGTCTCAGTCCCGGTATCTGGATCCCGGCGGTCAGGTCTTTCAGTTCCCCGCGGAGCTGCTGCTCGACCTCCTCCAGCTTCTGCCGCTCGGCCTCCACTCGCTGCCGTCCCTCGGTCTCCACCGCCGCCACCTGCTGCCGCACCTCTTCGGTCTTGGCCGCGACGAGCTTGTCCACCTCCGCTCGGACCTTCTGCTCCGCCATTGCCAGCTCCTCCCCCACCACGGCCTGCAGCCGGGCGCTCACCGCCTGGTCCAGGTTGGTGCTCACCCCCAGCTTCGGCGCCTTCACGGTCCCGGAGAGCACGGCGGTGACGCGGAGATCGGTGAGGCCCGAGAGCACCCGCCACACGATCCGCTCGATCTCGTTCAGTCGCCGCGCGCTGGTATCCACCGTCCACTGTACCTTGTTCGACGCGACCGACCACCGCCCGCGGATCTCGTCGCCGCGGAGCACGAACGAGAGCCCGCTCCGGCCCGATCCCGGATCGAGCCGCACCGGCAGGCCGGGCAGATTGAACGCCGGGAGACCGACGCCGTCGGCGATTGCGCTGATGGAATCGCGCGTGCGGGTGGTCAGATGGTCGAGCACCGCATCCACCCGCAGGGCGGCGAGCACCGGGCCGTCCGCCCGCCTCCGGGCGGAGATCACCGTCGGCTTTCCGTAGAGCGCGGGAGCCGAGGTGAGCCCGCGAACAGTCGCCGCATACCTGCCGGCGAGCACGCCTTCACCCGCGAGGGTGAAGTCGACGTTGCCCGCCTCCAGCAGGAACGAGGGATAGGTCCGCTCCTTGGGAAACCGCACCGTACTGCCGGCCATCCGCAGCCGGTCGGGCCCGGTGGTCTCGCGAGGCAGCAGTCCGGGCGGCATGTAGTGGCGGCCGAGCTGCACCCAGTACATGGCCTGCTGAAAGCGCTCGACGCTTACCTGCCCGAAGAACGCCTTGCCGATCGCGGGTGCGGCGAACGAGGGAAGCTGGAGCAGGCTCCGGGCGAACTCGTAGTCGCGGCGCCGCGCTTCGTCGACTTCCTTCAGGCCCGCGCCGAGCTGGTTCACGCCGCGGAGGGCGTCCTTGCCGAGGGTCTCGATCTGCCGCTTGGCGTCCTCGACCTGTCGGATGCTCCGCTGCACCGACGCAATGGCGTCCCGCGTGCCCTGGATTCCGAGCGTCCGCGGGTTCAGCGTGTCGAGCCGGGCCACGAGCGCCCGTGCCGAATCGATAGTGGGCCCGACGGGCACGCCGCGGAGCCCCTGCTCGATGGCGCGCCGGGTCGAGTCGGTGCGTGCGGCGAGCGACGTGGCGGCCTGCACCGTGCCGAGCTTGGTCGGATCCAGCGCGAGCGCACGGATCGTGTCGATCGGCGTGAGCTTGAGCAGCGGCACGTCGAACTGGCTGGCCCACTGCCGCACCGCCCGCACCATCTGGGGCGCGAAGCCGTCCCCGCGCGCGGGGCGGGCCGGCGTCTCCCGCTTGGTCCCGAACTGCATGCCGCGGAGCGCCAGGTTCCGAACCACGAGCTTCTTCTCGGCGAGCGCCTCCGGGTCCACCGTGAGGTGCACGCTTCCGGCCTCCACGAGGTTCCGGCTCATGTCGAACGGATCGGCCACCTCGATCCGCCAGAGGTCCGCGCCGATCTCCCGCGGCCTGAGGTCGAGCTTGCTCACGTCCACCTGGGTGCCGAGCAGGTCGGTGCTCACGTCCTCCGTGGTCTCCTCGGCCACCGGCTCGGCGAAGAGTACCCCCAGCACGCCGATGCCGATGAGCGCCAGCAGCAGCGGTGCGATCGCCTTCCAGCGGAAGATCTTGATCTGCACGCGATCACTCCGGGCGGAAGAGCCGGTACACGTTGTACACCTTCGACGCCGTCACGGCCTGGTAGAACCTCGACCGGCGCACCCGCTCGCCGACGGTCGCACGGTAGCGTGCCACGCCGAAGCGCGCGAGCAGGAAGATGGGCACCAGCAGGGCCAGCCACGCCACGACGCTGCCCAGCACTACGGTGTTGTTGAAGTTGGTGTACGGCACGAGCGGCGTGTTGTACCAGGACTCCCACATGACCCGGAGCCCCGGCGCCTCGAGCAGCGCCCGGCCGATCCGGTGGAAGATCGGATCGAGGGCGAAGCCGACGGGCACGAAAAGGGCCCACCCGAGCATCCCGCCGCCGAACGAGACGTTCAGGATCACGATCAGCGCGAAGATCAGCAGGTTGTGCAGGTTGACGAGCGGCGTGAGCCCGAGCGCGGACCCGAGCGCGACCCCCGCCGCGACCTGGCCTGGCGTGCCCTCGGAATGCAGGGTCTTGATGAGCGATTGCAGCAACTTCAGCAGTGTCAGCATCGCCGCGAATGCTAATTGGACTTCATGCGGCCCGCAGTATATTCTGCCGCATCATGCGCCCAGCAGCACGCGCCCCGCACATCCACAAGTTCGGCGGGGCTTCGCTGGCCGACGCCGCCGCGATCGGTCACGCCACCGGCATCGTCCGAACCCACCGCCCGGAGCCGGCGGTAGTCGTCGTGTCCGCCATCGCCGGGGCCACCGACGCGCTGCTCGCCATCGCGCGGCACGCCGAACGGGGCGAGCGCGAGCCGGCCGGGCGGCTGCTGCGCGCTCTGCGCGCGCGATACCTCGGCGCCGCGCGCGCCGTCGGCC